>NZ_JBVHSK010000003.1:560095-849333 GCF_055566415.1 Streptomyces sp. NPDC027663
GTGTCCCCCCCCCCCTCCCCCCCCCCCCCCCCCCCCCACCCCCCCCCCCCCCCTCCCCCCCCCCCCCCCCCCCCCCCCCCCCCCACGGCCGCTCGCGTCGCGGCGGAGGCCGCCGGCCCGGTCGTACGGCGTGGCGGCACGGGCCCTGTCCTACGGCGCGGCGGCTCGTCGTACGGCTCGAGGGCTGCTCAGTCCAGCCACACGTCCGCGTACACCACTTCGAACTCCTCCAGCCCGACCACGTCCACGTGCGCCTTCGCCGAGGCCTCGTGGCGTGCCATCGCCATGGCGGCGCGGGAGGCCGCCAGCGAGGCCCGGTCGACGAACAGGGCACCGGCCAGGGCCCGTCCCCGCTCGCGGTCGATCAGCAGGGACGTCCTGGCCAGGCCGGGCAGGGACTCGGCCCGCGGCACCACGGTCGCCCGGAACGTGTCGATGACCAGGTCCCCGTCCGGCGGATCGAACTCCATCCTGGCGACACGCAGACCGCCGCCCTGCCGGGGATGCTGCACCTGGTGCACCACGGCGGCCTCGAAGTTGGCGACCGCCACCGTGCCGGCGAACGGCTCCAGGAGGGCCCCACGCCGCTCACGCATCACCTCGTCGCTGTTGCGCCGAGCGTCCTCGGTCTCCCACCAGCTCACCGCGAAGAGCTTGCCGAGGTCCCGGTCGGCGAACACGCCCGCCCCGCGATATCCGGGACGTTCCTCCAGGAGATCTCGCCCGCCGCTGTTCAGGGAACGGACGGCCGTGTCGAGCAGCGCCGGATCGCCGGTCGCGTACACCGTGCGTATGAACATGAGCCTCGCCTCCCGGGGAGTGTGACCGCCGGCAGCATCGGACTGGGCGGATACCCCCGAACGGGGGATATCCGACCCCATCAGTCTCACCGCCGAAGGAAGTCACCGCAATGCGCACGGGATTCAGCCGTTCGCAACCCAAGGCTTGACGAGGGCATGGCGACAGGGTCACGGTGTACGGCACCCGGTAAGGAAACTTTCCTAACAGAAGGGTGTCCCCCATGCGCCTTCGAACCCTGACCCTCACCGCGGCCTCCGGCGCCGCCCTGCTCGCCGCCGGACTCCTCCCCGCGCACGCCTCCGCCACCGCCTCGCCCAGGTCCGCACAGGAGGGCACGGTCAGCGCGGCCGACCTGCTCGCCAAGGTGCAGGGCTGTGCACAGATCTCCAACGGCAAGTACAAGACCGACGACGAGACCTCGGCCACGATTCCCGTGTGCGGCAAGAACGGCGCGGTGTTCTGGAAGGCCGACATGGACATCGACTGCGACGGCCAGCGCACCACCAACTGCAACGAGAACCGCGACCCCTGGTACCAGGACGACACTGCCTTCCACCAGTCCGACGGCAAGCCGCTGAAGGCGGAGACGCTGCCGTACGTCGTGGTGCCCAGCTCCAGCAGCATCTGGAACTACTCGGGCGCCGGCATCAAGGGCGGCGGTGTGGTCGCGGTCGTCTACAACAACAAGGTCGAGTACGCCGTCGTCGGCGACACCGGTCCCACGAAGATCATCGGCGAGGCTTCGTACGCCACCGCCAAGGCGCTCGGCATCGACCCGGACCCGGAGACCGGGGGCACCGACTCGGGCGTGACCTACATCCTGTTCAAGAACTCCAAGGTCTCCCCCATCGAGAGCCACAGCGCCGCCGTCTCCCTCGGGGACCAGCTCGCCAAGCAGTTCCTCGCGAACAACTGAGCATCACCGCAGGTCAGTTGGGCTGACCCAGGGGACGGATCACGACGGTGTTCACATCGACCCCGGCCGGCTGCCGGATCGCCCAGACGACCGAGTCGGCGATCTGGTCCGCGGTGAGTAGGTGCCCCGGGGGCAGGCTGCCGTAGCCGTCCCAGAAGGGCGTCTCCACCCGGCCGGGGGCGACCAGCGTGACCCCGATGCCGAACTCGGTGACCTGCCGCCGGGTGTTCTCGGCGAGACCGGTGACCGCCCACTTGGTGGCACCGTAGATGTTGCCCGGGGTGTTGACGAACCCGGCGACACTGCCGACGAGGACGATCCGGCCGCGGGTCTCCTTCAGTGCGTCGACGGAGGCACGCACGAGCAGCGCGGGACCGAGCACATTGGTGAGCACCATCTCGGTCCAGCCGGCCGGGTCTCCGTCGGCGACGGTGTCATGAGTGGCGAAGCCGGCGTTGGCGACGACGGTGTCCAGCCGGCCGTACGCCTTGAGCGTGAGGCCGACCGCGTGCTGTACGTCGCCGAAGTCCGACGCGCTCCCGGCGATCGTCAGCAGCCGCTCGGGGTCCCCCACCGTCTCGGCGAACTCCCGCAGCCGCTGCTCTCCGCGCCCCGTGACGGCGACCCGGTGTCCGGCATCCAGCAACTGCCGCGCCACGGCGGCACCGATCCCGCTGCCGCCGCCGGTGATGAGTGCGACCGGAGCATCGTTCGTGGTCATGAGTGGTTCCCCCCGTATGCCGATGGACGCCCCGCAGTCCATCACCTGGAGAGCACTCGAAGTCAAGTGCCGGCCTGGGCGGGGCGATCGACCCGGAGGGCAGGGAGCGGCGGCCCCCCTCGTGGACGAAGCCGACAGCGAGGAACGATCCGTCACGGGCGGAGCGCCACGGTGGCATGACAACCTCGCGGCGCACCCTTCTCACTCCACCCCGGGCCCGCCTCCGGGGCCGCCCACGAGGCCGGCCCGGCCTCGTGCCGCGGTGGGCGACGGCGGGTAGTCGTCGACGGTCATGGAGTTGTGCAGGCGTGCACTCCTGGCGGTGAGACGGAGCAGGGCGCGGCTGGGCCCCGCGGGCAGGGCGGAGATCAGGCGGGCACCCTGGGCCAGTCCCCGCACCCCGAGGCGTGAGGTGGGGATCAGGGTCTTCGCCGCGCTGAGCGCGGCCGCACGGCTGCCACGCACGGCCTCCGCCATCGCACGCTCGTAGGCGGGGAAGGCACGCTCGTGGTCACCGCCCGCCCGAGCAAGCTCCCCGGCGAGGACGTACGCTCCGACGACGGCCAGGCTGGTGCTGCCGCCGACGGCCGGACCGGGGCAGTAGCCCGCGTCCCCGACGAGCGTCACCCTCCCCCGCGACCAGGTGTCCATGCGGAGCTGGGTGATCGAGTCGAAGTAGAACGCCGGGGTGCGGTCGAGTTCGTCCAGCCAGCGGTCCACGTCAGGGTGCATGCCGTCGAACGCACCGCGCAGCAACTCCTTCTGCCGGGGCACGTCGTGGTGGTGGTCGAGCTCGCGCTCGCTCCGGAACAGGAACAACGCCCGTGCGTCGCCGAGGTGTTGCGCGCCGTACATGCCGGCGGTGCGGCCGACGCCGACGTGCATGAGGAGCTCGCCGTCGAGCCCGGAGACGTTCGGCAGGGTCAGCACCCCGAGGCAGGCCCCCGTGAAGGCGCTGAAGCGGGACTCGTCACCGAAGACGAGACGGCGCACGTTGGAGTGCAGCCCGTCCGCGCCGACGACGAGGTCGAAGCGTCGCGGCGCGGCGTTCTCGAACCGCACCTCGCCGTCGGACGAGATCGCGGTGATCGAGTCGTCGAAGATGTATTCGACGTCGTCGCGTGCGGCGTCGTAGTAGATCTCGCTCAGGTCGTCGCGCATGATCTCGACGTGCCGGTCGGAGGTGGCACTGAAGATCTTGGAGAGGTCCACCCGGACGGGACGTCGTGCGCCCTCCTGGTGGACAGTCATCCGGCTGGTGCCGGTGGCCCGTTCCTCGACGCGCGGGAGCACGCCCATCTTCTCCGAGATGTTCATCGCGTGCCGGAACAGGTCGACCGCGTGGCCGCCGGTCTTGCGCAGAGTCGGCGCGCGTTCGACGACGGTGACGGAGAAGCCGTGCCTGGTCAGCCAGTACGCCAGCACGGGACCGGCGACGCTGGCGCCGGAGACGAGAATCCGCATCGCACCCCTCCTGGTCATTCAGTCCACCCGCGCGGCATGGATCGTGGTGAAGGCCAGCAGTGGGGTGGCGGTCCGCGGGGGATCCTCGAGTATGGGTGAGTGGCCGAGACCGGGCAGCAACTCGACTTCCGCGCGCGGAACGGCGCGGTAGTCGGCGGCGGACGAGGATCGCCACCTGCGGTCGTCCTCGCCGAAGACCACCAGTAGCGGCTTGCCGAGGGCGGTCAGCCGGTCCGGGAGCGCCTGCTGCTCGAGGTAGGCGCGGGTGGCCTGCATCGTCGTGCTGAACGAGTGGTGGGTCATGCAGCGCACCTCGTCCAGCAGCTCTGGTGGGATCTGGTAGCCCACGCGGCTGACACCGGTGCTCGCGAACCGGTGGATCTGCTCGTCGGTCGGCGGCCACTGCGTGAGTCCGGCTTCGGCGGACCGCGGTGCGATGAAGGCGTCCAGGCTCGGTCCGGTGTTGATGAGAGCGAGCGCGGTCACCAGGTCGGGTCGCTCCTCGGCGAGGGCGACGGCGACCACGCCGCCGCTGGAATGACCTGCGACCACGGCGTGCTCGACGCCGAGCCGGTCCAGTGCCGCTCCGGCCCGGCGTGCCTGCTCCGGGAGCGCGTAGCTGCGGTCGGCCGGTTTGGCCGACCGGCCGTGCCCGAGCAGGTCGATCCGGATGACGCGGTGAGATCCGGTCAGCATCGGAACCAGCGAGTCCCACGAGCGGGCCGAGGACGCGGACCCGTGGATGAGCAGGAGTGCGGGGGCGTCGCGGGGGCCGTCCTGGCACACGTGGATGTCGCCGTCGTCCAGTGACAGGGTCGAACTCTCGGTGGCCTTCCCGCCGTTCACGTGCGGTCCGCCGTCAGAAACAGTCATGAGCCCACTGTCGGCGCCGGGCCCCGCCGCCGGATTGGACAAATGTTCCCCGCAGCCGGCTCACGTAGCATGGGACGGTGCGGACTTTCATGCACGGTGCGGCTGTGTGGGACGTCGCATGCCCGCAGCGGCCCAGCAGGGTGGCCGGTCTCACCATGGCCGGATTCCGTGTCCGGGATCTGGCCGCGCTCCGGATGGTCCCGCACCCGGCCGTGACACTGGTCCTGGAGTTCGGCGCCGGCTCGCCCGTCCTCGACGGTGCCGCAGGGCAGCAGCAGCGGGGAAGCGTCGTCGCCGGGCCCGGGCTCGGGACCGGAGGCGAGGTCCGGGCGCGGGGAGAGAACGTCGAGTGCGTGCAGGTGCGCCTGTCCCCGGTGATCGCACGCGCGGTTCTGGGCGCCTCCCCGGCCGACCTCGACGGCGCCGTCGTGTCCCTGGGCGACCTGTGGGGCCCGGAGGCGTCCCGGATCCGCGAGCGACTGGGCGATGCCTCGTCGTGGCAGGATCGCTTCGCGTTGACGGACGCGCTGCTCGCCCGCCGGCATGAGGCGGGGCCACCGGTGGACCCGGAGGTGGCCTGGGCCTGGCACCGGATCGTCGCCAGCCGTGGCCTGGCCCGGGTCGACGGACTCGCGGCCGAGGTCGGATGGAGCCGCAAGCGCCTGTGGTCCCGGTTCCGGTCGCAGCTCGGCCTGCCGCCCAAGCGCGCCGTGAAGCTGGTCCGCTTCGACCACGCCGCCCACCGCCTGGTCGCGGGTGAAGGTGCGGCCCGAGTCGCGGCCGACGCCGGCTACGCCGACCAGTCCCACCTGCACCGGGATGTCATGGCGTTCACCGGGGCGACGCCCGCGACCGTGGCCGGCGAGCCGTTTCTCGCCGTTGACGACATCGCATGGCCCAGCCGCGGAACACCCGCCGGGCCTCGCGTCTCCCGGACCTCCGGCTCGGTCACCGGCCGGAGGTGAGAGGGCCACCACTGCCGAAAGGCGCCCGCCGCGCTCCCTGCGGCCTGCTCCGCGGCCGGTGTCCGAACGGGGACGCCGGGGCCTACACGGGACGGACCGCCGTGTGCACGGTGTACGCGCCCAGCACGAACACGTCCGGCCGTGCGTGCACGCTCGCGGGGTCGGACGGGTCGAGCAGGCGGTCGAGGGTGGCGCGGTCCTCGGCGTCCAGGGCATCGCCGAGGCCCTCGCGCAGACGGGTCAGGTGGGCGATGACGTAGGCGCGGCCCCGGTCGCCGAGCGGGGCGGGCAGGTCGAGCAGGAACGTGCGGGATTGGGCGCGCTCCAGGCCGGCGGCGGTCAGCAGGGCGGCCCAGTCCTCGGTCACGGCGACGGAGCCGGGCAGGTCGGCCCGCATCCTGGCGAACCACTCCTCCTCCAGCGCGTCCAGCCGCGCCTGCAGTCCGGGGCGGCCGATGGCGATGTCACGGGGCAGGAAGCGGGACGGCAGGCCGCCTTCGAGGAGGGCCAGGGTGCCGGCCGGGGCGAGACGCTCGGCGAACGCGGCGAGTGCGGCCCGCTGGTCGCCGAGGTGGTGCAGGCTGCGGCTGGCCCACAGCAGGTCGGCCGGGCGGTCCAGTTCCTTCAGCACTCCGGGCAGTTCACCGGCCAGGGTGTCGAAGCGGTCGGCCAGGCCCTGGCGGGCGGCCCGGGCGCGGGCGCGCTCCAGCAGCGGGGCCGTGCTGTCGACGGCGACGACCCGGGCACCGGGGAACGCCTCGGCGAACAGGCATGTGACGACTCCGGGCCCGCTGCCCGCGTCCACGATCAGACCCGGCTCGGTCACCTCGGCCGCGAGCCATGCCATGGCCCGCTCGTAGACGGGGGCGAACAGCTCCGCCTGCGACTCCAGCAGGGGGGCCATCTCGTTCCAGTCGATGTCGGTGCCGTGACCATGTCCGTGCCCCTGCTCGTGCCCGCGGCCGTGCCCGTGTCCGTGGCCTGCGTGCTGCTGGTCGTGGTGATCGTGCGCCATGGTGGTCAGCCTCTCCTCGGGATGCGGCCAGCGTGCGGCGGCATCCCGGCCGGAGGCCAGCGCTGTTGCCGGAACGGCAAAACCGGTGCGCCGTCGACTACCGGACCGACGACCGGCGTTGCGGCTGCGCCGGAGGCCGGTGAGGCCGGCGCTGCGGCTGCGCCGGAGGCCGGCGTTGCTGCTGCGCCGGAGGCCGGCGTTGTGGCTGCACCGGAGGCCGGCGTTGCGGCTGCGCCGGAGGCCGGCGTTGCGGCTGCACCGCCGGCCTCACCGCCACCCACCGCGGTACGGCCCCCTCGACGGCTGGACTCCGGTGTACGCCCGTCCGGGCGGCCGGAAGCCGACGAACGGCTGGGAAGGCGCAGGGTCCCGGTCCGGCCGGCACGACCGGGACTTGCCGGCCGGGGACGCCGCCCGGGGCTGCGCCCCCGCCCGCACCGCTACTTGACGGTCCCGGTGAAGATCGCCGCGTCGGACTCGAAGTCGGGCGTGACCTCGATCTGGATGAGCTTCTCACCCTTGGGAAGCTCGCAGCCCCAGGGCACGTCGAGTGAGCGTCCGGCGAGGAGTTTCGTCTCGGGACCGCCCTCCAGGCCCGCGTCGGAGTCGAAGACCGAGTCGCTGGTCTTGCCCTTCTGCCCGTACGAGCAGTTGACGGTGAGCTGCGTGGCGTCGAAGGCCTTCTTGCCGCCGTTCTTGAGCCTCACCGTGAACTGGAGGTACGGGGTGTTCTCGGGTTCGGCGTACTCACCGGTCACGGACCGCTTGAGGCCCGTGAGGCTGACCTCGATGCCCGGGTCGTAGACGACGGTGTCGTCCAGAGCGTAGACCCCGTCGCTGTCCTCCTCCGCGGTCGACGTGGCCTCGTCGTCGGCCGTCGTGGCGTCGTCGGCCGAGCCGGCGTCATCGTCCGCGGCAGCAGTCTTCGTGACGGTCACGGTGGGCGCCGGCTCGGCTTCGGAGTCGCCGGCGACGCCCGCCGTGACGAGGGCCGATACCACGGCCGCCGCGACGGCCGCCGCCACGGCCACAAGGGCCGTGCGGGGCTTCTTCGGCGGCACGGGCGGCGGGAACGCCGGTCCGTAGCCCGGCATGGGAGGTGGTGGTGTCATGTCTGTGCTCATCGGGTCCCCCCTAGGACGTTGTTGAGAGTTAAATGATCCCTCCTTCAAGCGGAATATGAAGGCCCTGTGATCAAATCGTGTCCCCGATGTCGACGAATCCGCCCAGCTCAGCAGGTGCGAACCACGAGACCGGGGCAGGTTCCGCCGGCCGACGACGCACCCCGGCCCGAAGGCTCGAGGCCTCGCATGACGCCCCCGGGGCAGGTCACCTGCGGCACGCTGACCGTCGTGACTGTCCGGCCGATGAGGTACGGCGAACGCATGCCCGGTCGGCGAGGCGGCGTTGGGTCCATGACGCACCGGACCGCATGGGCGGGCCCCTCGGCCGCCGCCTACGGCACGGGAGTTGGCCGGGTTTCCGTCGTCCGGGTTTCCGCCGTCCCGGTTTCCGCCGTCCCGGTTTCCGCCGTCCCGGTTTCCGCCGTCCCGGTTTCCGCCGCCTGCCGGTTTCAGTCGTCTGCCGGTTTGCGGAAGGCGAGTACCCGGAAGCGCGGGTCGGTGCGTGGACGGTCCTGGTCCGGGAGTTCGGCCAGGCGCGCGGCGAACTCCTCGGTGCGCGGATCGCCCGGCGGCAGCACGGTGAACCAGCCACGGCGCAGGTCGGCGATGGTGCTGCGGGGACTGCGGCCCTGCCCGGTGCCGCGGAACGCGGTCTCGCCGGCCGGCCGGAGTCCGTGCCGCACGGCGTGGGCGGTCACGGTGTCCGCGGCGTCGGCGGCGGGGCGGCGGGGGCGGGCCGCGAGGACGGCGTCGATGTCGCTGCCGACGTTGTGCGCGGCGGCCTTGTCGACGGTGGTGACGTACATCCCGCCGGGCCGCAGCACGCGCGCGCACTCGGCGACGACCGCCCGTACGTCCTCCGGGTCGGCGAGCAGGTGCAGCAGCCAGATGGAGGTGACCGCGTCGAAGGTGGCGCTGCGGAAGGGCAGCCGGCGGCTGTCGGCCCGGACGACCGCGCCGGGCAGCCGGACCGCCGCCCTGCCGACCATGGCGGGGGTGAGGTCCACGCCGGTCACCCGCAGGCCGGGGCGGGCGGCGGTGAGCCGTCGGGTGACGATCCCGGTGCCGCACGCGACGTCGAGGAGACGACCCGCTCCTGTGGGCGTCAGACCGAGAACGGCTTGCGCGGCCGCTTCGGCGCGGGCCTCGCCGCCGCGCAGGGCGTCATAACCGTCGGCTTCCTTCTCGTAGTCGAGCACATCGCTCAGTGTGCTCCGTGACCTGGGGCGACGTCCTCCACCCTACGGGCGAGAGAGAAATCCTTCTCGGTGACGGCGCCGCCCGCGCTGTGGGTGTTCACGCTGAGCGAGACGGTGTTGTAGCCGAGGGTGAGGTCGGAGTGGTGGTCCAGCTCGTCCTGGATGCCGGCGATGTGCACGACCAGCGCCGCCGCCGCGAAGTGCGAGCCGAGCCGGTAGGCGCGGGTGAGGCGGTCGCCGTCCACCGACCAGCCGGGCAGTTCGGCCAGCCGGTCCTCGATCTCCTTCTGCGACAGCGGTTCGACGGCCATGGCCGGGACTCCCTCCGTGATGTGCCGGTTACGGACTCAGCGTGCCACGCCGGTGCTGCGGGCGGTATGCCGACGCGTTCCCGGCACACCCTGCCGGACCAGCGGCTCGTTCCCGCGTACCGGCGTCCTCGACTAGGGTCGGACGGTATGTCGATCGTCGCGTCCGGCCCGACCGCCTCCGCCGCCGTCACCGGCAAGGGTGCCGGCCCGCTGCTGCGCGCCTGGCGGGAACGGCGCCGCATCTCCCAGCTGGAACTGGCACTGCGGGCCGACTCCTCCGCACGGCACATCAGCTTCGTCGAGACGGGCCGGTCCCGGCCGAGCGAGGAGATGGTGCTGCGGCTCGCCGAGCAGCTGGAGGTGCCGGTGCGGGAGCGCAACGCCCTGCTGCTGGCGGCCGGTTACGCCCCGCGCTTTCCGGAGACCCCGCTGGACGACCCGGCGCTGGACGCGCTGCGTGACGGCATGGAGCGTCTCATCCGGGGCTACGAGCCCTATCCCGCGCTGGTGGTCGACGCCGGGTACACGGTCGTCGCCGCGAACCGGGGCATCGCGATGCTGCTGGAGGGCGTGCCCGAGAAGCTGATGGTCCCGGCGCCGAACGCGATGCGGCTCACGCTGCACCCGGAGGGGCTGGCGCCGCGCATCCGGAATCTGCGGGAGTGGCGCGGGCATCTGCTGGCGCAGATGGAGCGGGAGATCGCACTGCACCGCTCGGACCGGCTCCGCGGCCTGTACGAGGAGGTGGCGGCCTACCCGGTGCCCGAGGAGTTTGCCGACGCCGAACCGGCCGAGCCCGTACCGTACTTCGCGCTGCCGATGTGCATCGAGCACGACGGCCGGACCCTGTCGTTCGTGTCCTCGATCTCCACGTTCAACACGCCGATGGACGTCACGGTGGCGGAACTCGCCATCGAGACGTTCCTGCCGGCGGACCCGGCGACCGCCAAGTACCTGCACACCCTGGCCGGTTGACCCGCCAACCGCACGGTGCGTCGTCTCGGCCCCGTGTGCGGGACGCCGTCACGTGACAGACTGCTGCCCGCGTTCGTCGGCGCACAGGGGAGGCGTGGCGTGAGTGAGCGGCGGGCTGCCCCCACCGTGGGCCAGGTGGTCCTCGGCAAGCGGCTGCAGGAACTGCGCGAGGCGGCGGGGCTCAGCCGGGAGGAGGCCGCCCGCGTCCTCAGGGTGGCCTCGGCGACCGTGCGGCGGATGGAGATGGCCGAGGTCGCGCTGAAGATCCCCTACGTGCAGGTGCTGCTGTCCACCTACGGGGTGAGCGAGGAGGAGGCCGACGCGTTCGTACGGCTGGCCGAGGAGGCGAACCAGCCGGGCTGGTGGCAGCGGTTCCACGACGTACTGCCGGACTGGTTCAGCCTGTACGTCAGCCTGGAGGGCGCCGCCCGGATCATCCGCTCCTACGAGCCGCACTTCGTACCGGGGCTGCTGCAGACCGAGGCGTATGCGCGGGCGGTGATGGAGGCCGGGACGATAGGGCAGACCTCGCCGGAGTCGGTCGAGCGGCATGTGTCACTGCGCATGGAACGGCAGCGGCTGCTGGAGCGGCACGACCCGCCCCACCTGTGGGTGATCATGGACGAGACGGTGCTCAGACGCCCGGTCAGCATGCATCCCGAGGTGCTGCGGGACCAGCTCGACAGGCTGTTGCGGTACGCCGCACGGGACCGGGTCACGCTGCAGGTCGCCGAGTTCGCGTCGGGTCCGCATCCGGGGACGTACGCGCCGTTCACGCTGTTCCGGTTCGCCGAGCCGGAGCTGCCGGACATGGTGTTCACCGAGTACCTGACCGGCGCCCTCTACCTGGACTCGCGCCGGGAGGTCGCAGCACACCTGGAAGTGCTGGACCACATGACGGCCCGGGCCGCCTCCGCCCAGCGCACGCTGCAGATGCTGCGGGAGTACCGCGACACCATCTGAGCCCGGCGCACGCCCGCCGTGCCCCCTGAGGATCGCCGCCCCTGTGCCGGTCCGGCATGAGCCGCACGCATCGCCGGTCCGCCGTGACCCGTACGGGTCTGTGAACAGGTGCCCTCCCGGGCCCGCCCCTAGGTTCGGAGTACGGGGTCAGCCCAGGGAGCGCACGTGACCGACACGCAGATACCGCCCAAGGAGCCCGGCGCGGCCCTGCTGGCCGCCGGACGCTTCTTCCGGCAGGGAACGCCCGCGCCGCCGGCGGGCCCGGTCCGCCCCGGGGACGAGCCGAGCGACTGCCCGCGAGGGGCCGCGTCCTCCTGGAACACCCGCTCCCCCACCCGGCTGCGCTACCCGTACGTCCGGGGCGTGCTGCTGGAGATGTACCGGGAGGCGAAGGGGCGGCTGAAGGACCCGGTGCTGGCCTGGGCGGATCTGCAGAACGATCCGGAGCGGCGCCGCCGCTACCAGCGGGCGCGCGGCGAGGGCGGTTTGGTGCGCGCCGCCTGGGACGAGGCCGTCGAGATCGTCGCCGCTGCGCAGGTGCACACCATCAGGACCTACGGCCCGGACCGGATCGCCGGGTTCTCCCCGGTCCCGGCGACGTCCATCGTGTCGCATGCGGCCGGCGCCTACCACTGCCTGATCGGCGCGCCGATGCTGTCGTTCCACGACTGGCACGCCGACCCCGCCGTCACCTCCCCGCAGGCCTCGGGCGGCCGGCCGGACGTGTCGGAGTCGGGCGGCTGGTGGGACGCCGCGTATCTGATGATGTGGGGCTCGGACGTGCCGGGGACGCGGACCCCGGACGCGCACCGGATGGCGGAGGCCCGCTACCGCGGCCAGAAGGCCGTCGTGGTCGCACCGGACTGCGCGGACGACGTCAGGTTCGCCGACGAGTGGCTGTACCCGCACCCCGGCACCGACGGCGCGCTGGCCATGGCCATGGGCCATGTGATCCTCAAGGAGTTCTTCGTCACCCGGGAGACGCCGTTCTTCGCCGACCACGTACGGAAGTTCACCGACCTGCCGTTCCTGGTGACGCTCGCCGAGCGGGACAGGGCGTACGTGCCGGGGAAGTTCCTGCGCGCCACCGATGTGGGGCGGGACGGCGAGGGCGCGCAGTGGAAGACGGTCCTGCTGGACGAGACCTCCGGCCGTGCCGTCGTGCCGAACGGCTCCCTGGGCTTCCGCTGGACCGGGACCGGCGCGGGCGGCTGGAACCTGGAGCTGGGCGGGATCAGGCCGCAGCTGACGCTGTACGGCAAGGAGGTCGCGGTCCCGGTGGAGGTGCTGCTGCCCCGGTTCGACACCGGGTGCGGGGCGGCGCACGGGCAGGGGCCGGGCGAGGTGTTGCGGCGGAGCGTGCCGGCGACGCGGCTGGGCGGGGCGGGCGGCCCGCTGGTGGCGACGGTGTTCGATCTGCTGCTGGCGCAGTACGGCGTGTACCGCCCCGGCATGCCGGGCGACTGGCCCGCCTCGTACGCGGACGCACGCTCGCCCGCGACACCCGCCTGGCAGGAGGCGCACACCTCCGTCCCGGCCGCCTCGTGCGTCAGGATCGCCCGGGAGTTCGCGCGGACGGCCGAGCGGTCTCGGGGCCGCTGCACCATCCTCACGGGCGCCGGCACCGACCACTGGTTCCACTCGGACACGATCCACCGCGCCTTGCTGGCCCTGCTCCGGCTCACCGGATGCCAGGGCCGCGACGGCGGCGGCCGGGCGCACTGCGCCGGTCAGGAGAAGTGCCGCCCGGCGACCGGCTGGACGACGCCGGCCGCAGCCTCGGACGGACCCCGGCCGCCCCGGCAGATGATCGGCACCGCGTACTGGTACCTCAACACCGACCAGTGGCGCTACGACCGGCTCGGTGCCGACGCGCTGGCCTCGCCGCTCGGTGAGGGCCGGTTCACCGGGATGACCGGCGCGGACTGCCTGGCGCTGTCGGCCCGCTCGGGCTGGATGCCGTCGTACCCCACGTTCAACCGCAACCCCCTCGACCTGGGCGAGGAGTCCGGCGACCCGGTGGCGCAGGCGGTGGCGGGGCTGCGCGCGGGCACACTGAAGTTCGCCTGCGAGGACCCGGACGCACCGGAGAACTGGCCCCGCGTGCTGACCCTGTGGCGGGCCGACCTGCTGGGCCCGTCCGCGAAGGGCGCCGAGTACTCCACCCGGCACCTCCTGGGCGCCCGCTCCTCGCTGCGCGCCGAGGAGGCCGCGCCCGGAGAACGGCCCCGGGACGTGACCTGGCGGGAGCAGGCGCCGGAAGGCAAACTCGACCTGCTGCTGTCGCTGGACTTCCGGCAGACGGCCTCGACGCTGCTGTCCGACGTGGTGCTGCCGACGGCGAGCCGGTACGAGAAGCACGATCCGTCCGCCACCGGCACACACCCCCGCGGGCACTCGCTCACCGACCAGAAGCACGACCTGTCCCCCACCGGCACACACCCCCGCGGGCACTCGCTCACCCACGAAAAGCACGACCCGTCCCCCATCGCCACACACCCCCGCGGGCACACGCTCGCCCCGGCCGTGGACCCGCCCTGGCAGGCCCGCACGGACTTCGACGCCTTCGGGGCCCTCGCTCGGAAGCTGAGCGAGCTGGCGGTGCGCCATCTGGGCGTCCGCACGGACCTGGTGGCGACCCCGCTGCAGCACGCCACCCCGGGCGAGACGGCCCAGCCGGGCGGGGTCGTACGGGACTGGAAGCGGGGCGAGTGCGCACCCGTGCCCGGGCAGACCCTGCCCGTCCTGACGGTCGTGGAGCGCGACTACACGGCGGTCGGCGCCGAGTTCGGCGCGCTCGGTCCGCTGGTGGAGGAACCGGGGCTGCGGGCCGAGGGGATCGCGCCGCCGGTGATCACCTCGCCGGATCGGTCGGACAGCGAGGCCGGCGGCCGCCGGCACACGGCGTGCACGCCGCACACCGGGCACGGCGAGCCGTGGCACACCCTCACCGGCCGGCAGCACTTCTTCCTGGACCACGACTGGATGCAGGAACTCGGCGAGGCACTGCCGGTGTACCGGCCGCCGCTCGACATGCACCGCCTGTCCGGGAAACCACGGCTCGGGCCGGACGGACGGCGAGAACTGACGGTACGCCACCTCACCCCGCACGACCGGTGGTCGCTCCACTCCGTGTACCAGGACGACCTGTTCATGCTGGCGCTCTCCCGGGGCGGGCAGCACATGTGGATGTCCCCGCAGGACGCCGAGGTGATCGGCGTCCGGGACGACGACTGGATCGAGGCCGTCCACCGCAACGGCGTGGCCGTCGCCCGCGCGGCCGTCTCGCAGCGGATGCCGGCCGGCACGGTCTACATGAGCCCTGCGCGGGAGAGCACGGTGAGCGTGCCCGGGACACAGACCACGAACATGCGGGGCAGCAGCCAGAACTCCCTGACCCGGCTGATCCTCAAGCCGTCCCACCTGATCGGCGGCTACGCCCAGTTGTCCTGGGCCTTCGGCTACCCGGGCCCGACGGGCGACCTGCGCGACGAGGTGACGGTGATCCGCCGCCGCAGCCGGGAGGTGGGGCACTGATGCGCCCCATGGCCCAGATCGCGATGGTCATGAATCTCGACAAGTGCATCGGCTGCCACACCTGTTCGGTCGCCTGCAAGCAGGCGTGGACCGACCGGCGGGGCATGGAGCACGCCTGGTTCAACAACGTGGAGACCCGGCCCGGACAGGGCTATCCGCGCCGCTACGAGGACCAGGAGACGTGGCGCGGCGGCTGGCGGCTGAACCGGCGCGGGGTGCTGAAGCTCAGGGCGGGCGGCCGCCTGCGCAAGCCGGCCAGGTTCTTCTCCGACCCGAAGCTGCCCGGGATCGAGGACTACGACGAGCCCTGGACCCACGACGACGAGAGCCTCGCCGACGCCCCCGCCCACGGCGACCTGGACCCGATGCTGGAACGCGTCCGCCGGCAGGCCGCGCAGAAGGTGCGGTTCGCCTACGAGCAGACGTTCATGTTCCATCTGCCGCGGATCTGCGAGCACTGCCTGAACCCGTCCTGTGCGGCCTCCTGCCCTTCGGGGGCGATGTACAAGCGGGCCGAGGACGGCATCGTGCTGGTCGACCAGGACCGCTGCCGGGGCCGGCAGATGTGCGTGACCGGATGCCCGTACAAGAAGGTGTACTTCAACCGAGCCACCGGCAAGGCCGAGAAGTGCACCCTGTGTCATCCGCGGATCGAGGCCGGCCTGCCGACGGTCTGCTCGGAGACCTGTGTGGGCCGGCTGCGCTACCTGGGCGTCGTCCTGTACGACGCGGACCGGGTGACGGCCGCGGCCTCCGTCCGGGACGAAAAGGATCTGTACGAGGCCCAGTTGGGCGTGTTCCTGGACCCGGCCGATCCCGCCGTGCGGCGATCCTGCGAGGAGGCGGGGATCCCGCGCGACTGGTCCGAGGCGGCCCGCCGCTCCCCCGTGCACGCGCTGATCAGCCGGTACCGGGTGGCGCTGCCGCTGCACCCGGAGTACCGGACGATGCCCATGGTCTGGTACATCCCGCCGTTGTCGCCGGTGGTGGAGGCGCTGACCGAGACCGGTCACGACGGGGAGGACGCGGACAACCTGTTCGGCGCGATCGACACCCTGCGGATCCCGCTGGAGTACCTGGCGGAGGTGTTCACCGCGGGGGACACGGGGCCGGTGCGGGCGGCGCTGGAGAAGCTCGCCGCGATGCGCTCCCACATGCGGGCGATCAACCTCGGCGAGGAACCGGACGCCGCGGCCGCCTCCGCGGTCGGCATGGAACCGGACGCGATCGAGGCCATGTACCGGCTGCTGGCGATCGCCAAGTACGAGGAACGGTACGTCATTCCGACCGCCGCCGCCGGCGATGCCCGCCGCCTGGAGGAGTCGGCCCTGCCCCAGGGGTGCAGCCTCGACTTCGAGGGCGGGCCCGGGATGGGCGGCGACGGCCCGTTCGGCCAGGGCTCCGGCCGCCGGCACCTTCCGCTGGTGCCCGTGGAGAACGTCCACCTGCTGCGCGGGCGGCGGACGTCCGACGGCGCGAAGGAGGCCTGATGCCCTCGGACGCGGTGTTCTACCAGGCGGCGGCCCTCTGCCTGACCTACCCGGACGACGACTTCATCGCCCGGCTGCCCCTGCTGCGGCAGGCAGCGCCGCAGCTGCGGGGGTTCACCGACCACGCGGCCGTCACCCCGCCGCTGGAACTGGCCGCCCACTATGTGCAGGTCTTCGACTTCAGGAACCGGCACAGCCTGTACCTGAGCTGGTGGCGCGACGGCGACACCGGGCGGCGCGGGACGTCCCTGGTCCGCTTCCATGACGTCTACCGCCGGCACGGTCTGGAGTTCAGCGGCGAGGAGCTCCCGGACTTCCTGCCGGCCGTACTGGAGTTCACCGCGCGGACCGGCGACACCGGCCTGCTGACCGAACACCGCGACGGTCTGCGGCAGTTGCGCACCCGGCTGACCGACTACGGCACACCGTACGCGGGCGTTCTCGACGCGGTGTGCGCCACCCTGCCGACCGCACACGGCGCGGTGCGCCCATGGCGGGCGTGCCGGTGCTCCCCCGGGTGCACGCGGTCATCGGCGTGCCGCTGACCGCGTTCGTGCCGTACAGCCGGCTCGTGCACATGTCCAGCGCACCGATGCGGTACGTGTTCCGGCCGTACGTGGTGCACCGGGCGGGATCCCCGCCGGCCCGGGGCGCGCCCCGAGCGGCGCGGCCGGCAGCGGCCGGGCTGAACAGGAGCGGCGCGGCGCCGCCGCGCCCGCGGACGGGACACGGCGGCACGGCGGCACGAGCGGGACGAGCGTCAGGCCAGCTCGGCCGTCAGGGTGATCGTCGTTCCGGTCAGGGCCTGGCTGACCGGGCAGTTCTTCTTGGCGTCCTCGGCGGCCGAGGCGAAGCCGTCCGCGTCCAGACCGGGCACCTCGCCGCGCACGGTGAGGTGGATGCCGGTGATGCCCTCGCCGGGCTGGAAGGTGACGTCGGCCTTGGTCTCCAGCCGGGTGGGCGGGGTGCCGGCGCCGGTCAGGGCGTGCGAGAGGGCCATGGAGAAGCAGCTGGAGTGGGCACCGGCGATCAGCTCCTCGGGGCTGGTCTTGCCGTTCGCGTCCTGGGAGCGCGAGGCCCACGTGACCGGCTGCTGGGCGATGCCGGAGGAGTCGAAGGTGACGACGCCGTTGCCCTCCAGCAGAGTGCCTTCCCAGGCGGTGTGTGCGGTGCGCGTGGTAGCCACGGTGGTTCCTTTCAAGGGGGGTCCGGGTGGTCGGATGCCATGTCCCATCCGATCACATTCCGGCTCACTGCACCCTGAAGACCGGGCCATGCGCGGTGAACGGCAGGCGTCCTCCCTGCGGGATCAGGTAGGCGTGCTCGCGCCGCACCCGCAGGACGTCGCACCAGCCGTCGGTGATCACCAGTACGGGTGCGGTGGGCGGGAAGTCCTCCGCGCGGTGCAGCAGGTCGATGCCGGGCTGCAGGACCGTACCGCCGCGGCCGTGCACCCGGACCCGGCCGGCGATCTCGGTGACCGGCAGGTAGCCGGCGTCGTGCGGGGCGGCGTCGCAGAACACCACGCGGGCCGCCGGTACGTCGCGGGCCTCGGCGTAGGACGCGATCGCGCCGAGGGCTTTGCCGAGCAGGGTGCGGTCCATCGAGCCGGAGGTGTCCAGGACGACGCCGAAGGTGCAGCGGGCGATCTCCTCGGGCGGGAAGTACCGTCCGGCGCGCGGGATGGCCGGGGTGGACGACTGTCGGCGCGAGGGACGGGCGTACGACCGTACGGCCTCGGGGCGCGGCACGAACTCGTCGAACCAGCGGGCGAGTTGCGCGTCCCAGGGCAGCGGCGGATGGCTCAGCGCACGGATCTCCTCGACCAGGCCGCCGGGCAGGAAGCCGCGCTCCTGTGCCTGGTGCAGGTCCAGGCCCCGGACCAGGCCGCGGCGGTAGAACTCGTCCAGGTCGACGGCGGCGCCGGGCGGGCCGAGGGGGCCGCCGAGGACGTCTCCGACGCCCTTGCCGCGCAGGGTGGCGAGCCGCCGCATGCGGCGCAGGTCGCCGGCGATGCGGTCGTAGACCTCCTCGGCGGACAGTCCGCTCAGCTGCGGGTCGTGCAGCAGCCCGTCGGGCATGGCGCCGACCTGCATCTCGGCCAGCCAGCCGTTGATGACGTAGTCGCAGGCGACGTTGAACAGGTACGGGTCGCGGGTGCCGCAGCGGTCGCCGTGGCGCAGCGCGGCGTGCAGCATCTCGTGGGCGAGGATGAACCGCCACTCCTCGTCCTCGAAGGTGCGCAGCGGGTTGACGTAGATCTCGCCGGCCTCGGCGTCGACGGCGGCGACGTCGATGCCGTGGGCGCGGGCGAGTTCGGCGTCGGCGACCAGCGTGATGCCGGCCGCGATGCCGCCGAGCAGCGGGTACGAGGAGACGAACCAGCTCAGGGCCCGTTCCCAGGGGTGCCGCGGGACGGGGCCGCCCAGCATGGAGTCGCGGCGGCCGCCGGCCAGATCCATGGCGGTGGCCATGGTGCGGGTCAGCCCGTGGGCGAAGGCGAGCTGCCAGTCCGTGGGCGATTGTCCGCCGAACCAGGGCACGAGCAGCTGGTCGGGCTCGGTGCCGGCCGTACCGCAGTGCTCGTACACGGCCGGGACGTGCTCGGCCCGGCGCCAGCGGGCGGCGATCTGCTCCTCGTCGCCGTCCGGGTAGGAAGCGGGCAGGTCGTCGGGGGTGCGGCCGACGGAGAAGGTGAGCAGGAAGCGGTTGACGACGGCGCAGCGCGCGGCGAGGTCGTAGCGGTCGGGCTGGACGCGTTCGCCCTTGGCGGCCGGCACGTGTCCGAAGCCGAGGTGGATCAGGCCGTGGGCGATGGCCCAGGCCCACTCGGCGGGTTCCGCCCTGCGGGTGGGGTGGAGGTGCACCCGGCCGCTGGAGTCGATGCGGACGAGGCCCTGGCGGGGCGAGTCGGGGCAGTCCTCGCGGCGGCACATCTCGGCCTCGATCGCGGCGAGCGCCGGGTTGGCCCACACCAGCTGGACGCCCTTGGCGCAGTCCTCGGCGGCCGCGTCCGGCTTCTTCTTGTTCTTGGCGGCGCTCTTCGCGCTCCGGCTCATCGGCGGGCCTCGACCAGCCGGGGCATGTCCCGGGCGGCCTCGATGAGGAACCAGCCGGGCAGCACGGGGTTGCCGTCGGTGTCGGAGGCGATGACGCTCTGCGCGACCTCGACGGAGATCTCGGCGAGCTGCACCAGCAGCGACTTGGCGCGGAAGGCGGTCTGCCGGCCGTTCGCCGACATGTGCTCCTTGCTGACCGGCAGCTCCTTGATCAGCCGGCCGCGGAAGGACTCGGCCAGGTAGTACAGCAGGTCGCGGTCCTCCAGGCGGTGCGGCCAGCGGGCGTCGCCCTTGAGGATCGCCTCGATGCCGAAGCGACTGCGAACGATCTTGACGTAGCCGCAGAACGCGGTCGCGTGCGCGGGGGTGAGCATGCCGTGCGCGAGGACGGTCAGGGTCGGCTCGTCCAGACCGGGGCCGAAGGAGTGCAGGGCGTCGGAGAGCATGTGCCAGGAGCGCGGCGTGGAGAACGGCTCCTCGGTCTTGGGCGGCTTGGACCACAGGTGGTCGGGCCGGTCGGTGAGGTGGTCCAGGATCCACGGGTGGATGCCGTTGCCGGCGGCCCACGCCAGCCAGTCCCTGGCGGAGACCTCCAGATGGACGTGGGCGAGCCGGTTGACCAGGGCGGAGGCGAGCGGCCGGGCGAGGGCGTTGTCGGTGGACCGGTTGCCGGCGCCGATGACGATGGAGCCCTCGGGCAGGTCGTAGTTGCCGATGCGGCGGTCGAGGATCAGGGAGTAGAACGCCTTCTGCACATCCGGGGTGGCCGCGTTCAGCTCGTCCAGGAACAGGCAGTACGGCTCGTCCCGGGCGATCGCCTCGGGCGGGCAGAACACCGAGCGTCCGTCGCGGATCTGCGGCACGCCGATCAGGTCCTCGGGGGCGAGCTGGGTGCCGAGCAGGCTCACGCACTCCAGGCCGAGCGAGTCGGCGAACTCCCGCACCAGGGAGGACTTGCCGATGCCGGGAGCACCCCAGAGGAAGACCGGCCGGACGGTGGCCAGACCGAGGAGGAGTTCGGGGACGCGGGCGGGAGTGACGGTGACGGCAGCCTGCAAGGCGGGAGTTCCTCGGGTGTTCGAGCGATGGGCGACTCGAACAGTCTGGGCCCACGCAGGTGCGGGCGCAGCCGAATTTCAGGCGGCCCGCTCGTCCTCGGCGTCCTGGGTGTCCCCGGCGTTCTCGGCGTTCTCGGCGTCCTCGGCGTTCTCGGCGTCCTCGGCGTCCTCGGCGTTCTCGGTGAGCGGCACCTGCGGTCCGTCCAGCTCACCCAGCCAGCGCCGCAGTACGCCGTGGACCTGCTCGGCGCCGGTCAGCTGCTCCCCTTCCGCGGCCGGTGCGGACAGGTCCAGCGGGGAGAGCAGGAAGGGGCGGGACTGGGCGCCGCCGAGGCCGCCGTGCGAGCCGATCTGCTCCTCGAACGCGAGGACTTCGCCGTCGGCGGGGTCGAGGGCGGAGTTCACCATGATGTCCGCGGTGTGCGGGAAGGAGTGGGTGCGGCGGACCGCGTCGGCGGCACCGGGGCCGAAAGGGGCCAGCGGGCCGGGTCTGCCGTCGAGCCGGGAGAGCGGGATCTCGGCGCCGCCCGCGCCCAGCACCACGCCGTCGTGCTCCTCGCTGCGCACCAGCAGGAAGCCGATGCCGGGGTGGTTGGCGAGGGTGGTGAGCAGGGCGGGATGGCGGGCGTCGATCTCCTCCTTGGTCATGCGGTGCGGGACGTCCGGGAAGGAGACCAGGCCGAGGTTGCCGGAGGCCAGCACGACCGGCTCGGAACGGCGGGAGGGGCGGTGGAGGTCGCCCTTCTCCTCCACGGGCCGGCGCAGGGCGGCACGGACGGCGGCCCGGGCCTCGGCGCCACTGCGCGTACGGTCGGCGCGGCGCGGCACATGCAGTCCGCAGCCGGCCCGGACGAGGTCGCCGAGGGTGAGTCCGTAGCGGGCGCGAAAGGTCTCGCCGTAGCTCTGTCCGTGGTCGGACAGGACGACGATCCGGTAGGGCCGCGGGGCATGTTCGGCGACCCGGCCGAGGAGGGCCAGGGACCGGTCGAGGCGCTGCAGGACCTTCTCGGCGTCCCGGCTGCGGGGGCCGGAGTGGTGGGCGACCTCGTCGTAGGCGACGAGGTCGGCGTAGACGGCGGTGCGGCCGGCGAGTATGTCGCCCATGACCGCGGCGACGACGACGTCCCGTTCGACGACGGTGGCGAAGGCGCGGACGAACGGGTAGAGACCGCCCCGGCCGACCCGCGGGCGCTGCCTGCGCAGGCGGGCGCGGGTGGACTCGCCGATCTCACGGGCCACCTCGGCGAAGAAGGACAGGGCGGTACGCACGGCGTTGGCCGGGTCGGAGAAGTAGGCGAAGTAGCCGGCACGGGAACGGTTCTCCCGGACCCGGCGGCGGGTGGCGATCGACAGCACGAGGGCCTGTTCGCCGGCGCCGCCGCTGAAGAGGTTGCCGCGGCTGGCGCCGTCCACCGTGAGCAGTCCGCCGTCGCCGGTGCGCAGCACGGCGCGGCGCTGCAACTCGACGGCGCTGGTGGGCCGGTTGCACACCATCACCTCGCCTCGGTCCTTCTCGTACCAGCGGAAGGCCGGCACGTCGAAGGTGCTGCCGTGCAGGATGCCGAGCTGGCTGGCCCCGGTCTGGCTGGACCAGTCGGTGCGCCAGGGGTCGAGGCGGTGGGTGGGACGGTGGGCCGGCTGGTCGGTGCGGGGTTCGCCCTCGCCGGGCGGCCGTGTGCCGTCGCCGGCGGCCAGCCAGCGGGCGACCGTCGGCATGAGGCCTTTGGAGACGGCGTCCGTGAGGACGTCGTGGCCGACGCCGTCGAGCTGCACGCAGACCAGGCCGGGGGCGGAAGGGCAGGGCGGGTGGGCCCGGCGGCTGCGGGTGGCCAGGCGGTGCAGGCGGCGCCGGTAGGTCTCGTCGTCGCGTACGGCGAGGGCCGCGCCGGTGGCGGAGGCGACGGCGGACATCACGGCCGCCACGATGACGGCGGTCTCGGGTGCGGCCTCGCCCCGGCCGGAGGGGTTGATGTGCAGGGCGAGCAGCAGCAGGGAGCCGTTCAGGAAGAAGACCAGCAGGCCGAGGACGAAGGCGGGAACGAGCAGCAACAGCCGGACCAGGAGCGGCCAGACCACGGCCGAGAGCACACCGAAGGCGCCGGCGCCGCAGGCGGCGGCCACGGCGATGCGGGTGGCGCTGTCACCGTCGGCGGACTGCAGCCGGAAGTCCGGCAGGACGCCGGCGAGGGCCAGCATGGTGACGGTGGAGACCGCCCATACGGCGATGCTCCGCCCGATCTGACTGGCGATCCGCCGCCACCGCACCCCTCGCACGCCCCGTACACCTCGAATCCCGGCACTCCCCCGCCCCGCGCTCGGGAAGACGCCCATGTCGTCACCCGGCCGATCGGGCCCGGCTCCACCTTGTCACACCGCGACGTGGCGGCCCGGGCGGGCCGGGAGCCTCAGCGGCCGTCGTACCCGGCCGTCGGCATCGACAGCCGCCGGTGCACGCGGGCCTTCATCTGGGCGTCGTACGACGGTTCGGCGCGCCCCACCGTCTCCACGCGCACGCCCCGGCGGGCGCACTCGGCGGTGAACTCCTCCACCGACGACACGGCCCGCCGCAGCACCCGGAGGCTGGGGGCGACGAACACGTCCACCCCCGGCCTGACGCCGTGCCACAGCGCGCAATGGTCGAAACGGAGCCCGCCGACGAGAAGTTCCCGGGCGATCACGTAGCCCCGCTCGGCCGCCCAGCGGGCGCACATCGCGTGCTGGCTGCGCGAGTCCACGAGGAAGGGGTCGGCCTCCAGCTCCTCCAGTGGTGTCAGGCTCGCGATGGCGGTGACCCGCACCGGCATGAGCGCGCCGGAGGCACCCCGCAGCTGTCCCATGGCGTCCCCCTCACCTCCGGGTTTCGCCGCCGACCCTACTCCTGCCCGTAGGCTTCGGGGAGTCGCGTGAAGGAGGCGAAAAAGGTGCCGGTGGAGATCACCTGGTGGGGTCACGCAACCTGCACGGTGGAGGATGCGAACACGCGGGTGCTCACCGATCCCCTGTTCGCCCGACGGCTGGCGCATCTGCGCCGCCGTCAAGGCGCCGTGCCGCCCGCCGAGGCCCGCCGCGCGGACGTGGCGCTCGTCTCCCATCTGCACGCCGACCATCTGCACCTGCCCTCGCTCGCCTGCCTCGCCCCGGGCACGCGCCTGCTCGTGCCCCGGGGCGCACCACGGGCGGTACCGGGCGTGCGCCGGCTGCGGCAGCTGCGCGTCACCGAGGTGGCCCCCGGGGACGAGGTGCGGGTCGGCGAGCTGCTGGTCCGGGTGGTGCCGGCCCGGCACGACGGACGGCGGCTGCCGGTGGGCCCGCAGCGGTCCCCCGCGCTGGGCTACGTCGTCGAGGGCGAGGCCCGGACGTATTTCGCCGGGGACACGGGGCTGTTCGACTCGATGGCCGAACGGGTCGGGGCGGTGGACGTGGCGCTGCTGCCGGTGGGCGGCTGGGGGCCGTATCTCGGGGAGGGGCATCTGGACGCGGGGCGGGCGGCGCGGGCGCTGGCCGGGCTGGCGCCGCGGGCCGCGGTACCGGTGCACTACGGGACGTACTGGCCGCTCGGCATGGACGCGGTGCGTCCGCACGAGTTCCATGCGCCGGGCGACGAGTTCGTGCGGCTGGCTGCGCTGGCCGCGCCGCAGGTGGCGGTGCACAAGCTCGGGCACGGCGAGAGCGTGCGGCTGGAGGTCGCCCGGTGAGCCGGCCGGGCTTCGCCGTGACGCTCGCCGCCGCCTCGACGTCGGTCGTGCCGCCGGAGGCGACGCAGCGGACGCTCGGCTACCCGTCGTTGTTCCTGCTGGTGCTGATCGGGGCGCTGCTGCCGGTGGTACCGACAGGGGCGCTGGTGAGTTCGGCCGCGGTGGTGGCGTTCCATCAGACGGCGCCGTTCTCGCTGGCGCTGGTGTTCGTGACGGCGTCTCTGGCCGCGTTCCTGGGGGACGCGGCACTGTACTGGCTGGGGCGGCGCGGGTTGCGGTCCAAGAACGGCTCGCGGTGGCTGGAGGCGATCAGGTCCCGGGCGCCGGAGGAACGGCTGGCGCAGGCGCGGGAGAAGCTGGCCGAGCACGGGGTGGCGGTGCTGGTGCTGTCCCGGCTGGTGCCGGCCGGCCGAATACCGGTGATGCTGGCCTGTCTGATGGCGGAGTGGCCGCTGCGGAGATTCGCCCGCGGGAATGTGGCTGCCTGTCTGGCGTGGGCGGTCACCTATCAGGTGATCGGTGTGCTGGGGGGTTCGCTGTTCAAGGAGCCGTGGGAGGGGGTCGTGGTGGCGGTTGCGCTGACGGTGGTGGTCAGCGTGGTTCCGGGGGCGGTCCGGCGGTTGCGGTAGCGCCGTCACCACGCGGTCGTCCGCGGACTGCGGGCAGCGGACCGGCGGTTGTGGTGGCGCCATCACCGTGCGGTCGTCCCCGAACTGCGGGCAGCGGACCGGCGGTTGCGGTAGCGCCATCACCGTGGGGTCGTCCGCGGACTGCGGGGGCGCCGTGGCCGGTCGCGCCGTTCGCCGCGCTCCTGAAGGGGCGGCTCACTCGAGCACCCTCGAAAAGGGGCGCCTCACTCAAGCACCCTCGAAGCGCCGACCGGCAGATCCCACAGGTCCTCTCGCGCGCGTCCCGCCTGGTCCCAGGCCGCTCGCACGCGCCTGAGCGGTTCCAGGACCGGCTCGGCGGAGAGGATGAACGTGCCCCAGTGCATGGGGGCCATGCGGCGGGCGCCCAGGTCCAGGGTGGCCTGGACCGCCTCTTCGGGGTTGCAGTGGACGTCGCTGAGCCACCAGCGGGGGTCGTAGGCGCCGATGGGCATCAGGGCGAGGTCGATGCCGGGATAGCGGCGGGCGATGCGGGAGAACCAGTGGCCGTAGCCGGTGTCACCGGCGAAGTAGAGCCGCTGTCCGTCGGGGGCGGTGAGCACCCAGCCGCCCCAGAGGCTGTGGCAGGTGTCGGTGAGGGTGCGCTTGGACCAGTGGTGGGCCGGCACGAAGTCGAAGCGGACGCCGGACAGTTCGGCCCCCTCCCACCAGTCCAGCTCGGTGACACAGGTGAACCGGCGTCTGCGGAACCAGCGGCCGAGGCCGGCCGGCGCGAACACCGGGGTGTCGCACGGGAGTCGGCGCAGGGTGGGGGCGTCCAGGTGGTCGTAGTGGTTGTGGCTGATGACGACCGCGTCGACGCGGGGCAGGGTGTCCCAGGGCACGCCGACGGGGGTGATGCGGGCCGGGGTGCCGAGGATGCGGCGCGACCACACCGGGTCCGTGAGGACGCTCAGTCCGCCTATGCGGACGATCCAACTGGCGTGTCCCGCCCAGGTGACGGCGAGGGTGCCGGTGCCGACGCGGGGCAGCGGAGCCGGTGCGTACGGAAGCCGGGGAACGTCGGCGAGACCGTCCGGGCCGGGGCGGACGGCGCCTTCACGGGCGAAGCGGGCGAGGGCCTTGAGGCCGGGCAGGGGCGCGGTGAGCCGGTCGTGGAAGGTCCGTGGCCAGACCCGGAGTTCGCCCAGGGGACGGGGCTCGGCCGGCGGGGGCGAAGGGGGCGCGACGGGGGTCGGCGTGCCGGGCTCGTGCGCTGCGGTCGTCGTCGGGACCGGGCCGGGCTCGCCGGCTGCGCTGGTCGTCGGGGCGGAGCCGGGCTCGTGCGCTGCGGTGGTCGTCGGGACCGGGCCGGGCTCGTGCGCTGCGGTGGTCGTCGGGGCGGAGCCGGGCTCGTGCGTCTGCTGCGTCATCGAGGAGGCTCCCTTCGCTGGGCGTCGTCGCTGAGATCGTCGAAGGCCGACCCCAGGGAGATCAACGCGCCTTGCAGCTGCGGCAGTTCCAACGGTGCGGGTGACGTGAGGCATTCCGTGCGCTCCTCGCCCGTACCGCCCAGCAGGGGGCCGGTGGCGAGCCGCACGCGCAGCGCCTGGAGGTCGTCGCCGAAACGGTGGCCGCCCGGCGCGGGCATGCCGAGCCGCGCGGTGAGGAGATCCTCCAGTTCCTGTGCGTCGCCCACGCCCTGCGCGGCGAGGGGTTCGCGCAGCGGCCCCAGGTCGGCGTACAGGTGACGGCCGGCCTGCGGCGGCCGGGCGAGCGCGCCGGCGGCGACGACCGCGGCGTGCGCCGCCGCGGCCACGCGCGCGTGCAGCCGTACGGTGGCCTCGCGGCGCTCCGTGACGGGCGGGGGTTCGTCGAGGGCGTAGCCGGCGGCCGCCGCGACCGGTACGGCGATGCGGGCGCCGAGCGCGGTCAGGATGTCGAGCACGCGCGCGTGGAGGTGCCGTCCGGCGGCGGTGGCCGGGAAACGGGCGACGGCGGCGGGCCAGCCCGGGGGCAGCAGGGAGCCGGCCAGGTCGGTGACGACGGTGACCTGATCGGGCTGCATCTCGGCGGGGCTCAGCAGCATGGTCTCGTGCGGGTCGTGCACGGTGTCGCGCCAGGTCTCGTCGCTGACCAGGTGCAGGCCCTCGGCGGTGGCGGCCTCGACGGTCTCGTGCAGCAGTTCGGGCGGAGCCACGGTGGCGGTCGGGTCGTCGGCCACGGACAGCACCAGCAGCCGGGGGTCACCGCCCTCGGCACGGACCCGGCGGACGGTCTCCAGCAGGGCGTACGGGTCGGGGACGCCGCCGCTCTCGGCGGGAGTCGGCACATGGAAGACGGGCCGGCCGAGGAGACGGGCGTACGGTGCCCACCAGGCAGCGCAGGGGCGGGGCACGAGGACGTCGGCGCCGTCGCCGGCGAGCGCGGCGGTGAGCGCCAGCAGCAGCGCGGGAGCGCCGGGTCCGGCGGCCACCTGGTCGGGGACGCTGGGCAGGCCGCGCCGCGTCCAGTAGCCGCAGGCCGCCTCCAGCAGGGCGGGCGCGCCGCCGATGGGCTGGGCGTCGGCGCGGCCCGCGGCGGCGGCGACGACGGCGGAGAGTTCCGGGAGCACAGGCAGGCCGTCGCCGGGAAGGGGCGGGCCGTAGCGGACCGGGCCGTGGCCTTCGCCGGGGTCCGTCCGCCGCATGTCCGCCTCCGCGCAGTCGTGGTGCCGTCGTACCGCCCGGTCGGGCCGTACCGTCCTCGTGGGCCGCTGTGTGCCGCGGTGTGCGGCGTGCTGTGCGCCCTGGACGGGTCGGGGTCCGCGGGGCGTCCCGACCCGGGTTCCCTGTCGTATGTGCCGTTGCCGTCTGGCGTTGCCGTCCGCTGTCGCCGTGTGGCCGTTCTCCGTCTGGCGTTGCCGTCTGGCGTTGCCGTCTGCCGTCGCCGTCTGGCTGTTCTGCGTCTGCCGTTGCCGTCTGACTGTTCTGCGTCTGCCGTTGCCGTCTGTCTGCGTCTGCGGTCTGTCGTCCGTCGGGTGGTGTCCGGTGCCGCTTGCGCGTTGGCTGGTGCGGCGGTTGCTGTGGGGGTGGGTGGTTCGTGCCGGTGCTCTTGGGAGGGCGTGTACCCGCCGGGCGGCCCTCCATGGGCGGTCGCCGAAGTTGTGCGGATCACGTCCCCTGGGATTGGCCTTGCGCGGACCTCCTGAGCCCGTACAGCCGGTAGACGGCTCCCGCGAAGGCCGCGGCGATCAGAGTGCCGCCCGCGACGAGCGCCGGGACCGAGTCCTCGAAGGTGCCGCCGGTGCCCGCCTCGACTCCGTGCTGGACGGTGGCCGGGTCGCACCCGCCGGAGTCACGGGACTCACGGCAGCCGTGGCCGTCCTGGCAGCCTTCGCCGTGCGACTCCGCGCACCGGCCGTCGGCCCGGCCACCACTGTCCCGCCCGCCACCGTCCTGGCCACCACTGTCGCGACCGGTGCCGTCCTGGCCACCGCTGTCTCGACCAGTGCTGCTCTGTCCGCCACTGTCACGGCCGGTGCCGTCCTGGCCACCGCTGTCGCGGCCGGTGCCGTCCTGCCCCCCGCTGTCGTGACCGGCGGTGTCCTGTCCGGTGCCCTCGTGCCCGCCACCGACCTGCCCGCCACCGTCGCGCCCGCCGCCGTCCTGGCCCCCGCCCTCGCGGCCGGAGCCGACCTGCCCGGTACCGCCCTGCCCGGCCGTCTCGCAGTACTCCCCCTGCGGGCACTGACTGCCCTCGCCGCACGGCTTGCCGCCCGGGCAGGCCGTCGCCGCCGCGGCGCCGTCCGGGCACTGGCCGGGGTCGGCGCACGCACCGGCGTCACCGATGCGGGTGCCGAAGTAGGGCGCTCCGGAAGGCACGCCCGGCTCATCGGGGGTGGCCGGGCAGGTGCCGTCGGTGAAAGTCGGTGAAGTGCCGTCGATGGAAGTCGGTGAGGAGCCGTCGACGGAGGTCGGTGAGGTGCCGTCGACGGTGTCCGGGACCAGACCGGTAATGGGGTCGCACGCCTCGACGGCTGACACCGCGAAGGAATCGGGCCCGGCCAGGAGGGCAGAACCGTCGACGGCAGCCGGCCCCACGGGGACGGCCGGCCCGGCCACTGTGGCAGGCCTTGCGACGACGGCGACGGCGGCCGGGACGGCAGGACCCGCGAAGGCCACCGGCCCGGTGAGGGCGAGGGCGGCGCCGGTGGCGAAGAGGACGGGCAGGGCACGGGCGGCGGTGCGGAGCATGGGAGGGGCTCCTCGCGGGCGGCGGGGCGGTCGGACGGCGGTACTCCGGCGCACCGGTACGACGGCAACGCCGTACGGCGCCCGGTACGGGCACGGGGCGTGCCCTCGCTGCCATCACAGCCCGCGGGGCGCCGTACCGCGCGCGGCCGGAGCCCATTCGCGGGATACGCGGGGCCAGGCGGGTGAACCGGGACGAGCCGCGGCGGCCGCGCGTCGAGGGGCGCGGGAAACTGCACGATCGACCACCCCCACCGGCACCCGCGAACGTCAGCCCAACCGCCTCGGCAGGCCGCCCCGGCACCCGCCGACGACGGCCGACCATCCCGGCAAACC
The DNA here is from genome assembly GCF_055566415.1 of Streptomyces sp. NPDC027663. Lineage (NCBI taxonomy): Bacteria > Bacillati > Actinomycetota > Actinomycetes > Kitasatosporales > Streptomycetaceae > Streptomyces > Streptomyces sp. NPDC027663. The sequence continues at coordinate 589,417 of NZ_JBVHSK010000003.1, forward strand.
ATCCCCACACCCGCCGACGACAGCCAACCACCCCGGCAAACCGTCAACAGCGGCCCACCGCCCCCGGATGCCGCCCCAGGGAGGCGCGGAAGGCCGCTCGGTGGGCTTGGAAACCGGCCGCGGTACACCCCGGGAGGTTTTCCGCCTCCTGCGCAGGTGACTCGTTATCTGCTGACCGGATCGTCCGCTTCGTACTGCACCGGGGAGGTCTCTCCATGAGCACCAAGGTCGCCGACCACATCCTCGAGCGCCTGCGCGCTTGGGGCGTGGAACAGGTCTTCGGCTATCCGGGCGACGGCATCAACGGGCTGCTCGCCGCCTGGGGCCGCGCCGAGGACCAACCGCGCTTCATCCAGTCCAGGCACGAGGAGATGTCCGCCTTCGAGGCGGTCGGATACGCCAAGTTCAGCGGGCGTATCGGCGTGTGCGCGGCGACCTCGGGACCCGGCGCCATCCATCTGCTCAACGGCCTGTACGACGCCAAGCTGGACCACGTGCCGGTGCTGGCGATCGTCGGCCAGACCGACCGGACCGCGATGGGCGGCTCCTACCAGCAGGAAGTCGACCTGCACACGCTGTACAAGGACGTCGCCTCCGAGTTCGTGGAGACGGTGACGGTGCCCGAGCAGCTGCCCAACGTGCTGGACCGGGCGATTCGCACCGCGTACGCGCGACGCTGCCCGACCGCGCTGATCATTCCCGGTGACGTGCAGGAGCTGGACTACTCGCCGCCGACCCACGAGTTCAAGATGGTGCCCTCCAGCCTGGGCATGAGCGACTACACGGCGACCCCGACGGACGAGGCGCTGCGCCGGGCGGCGGACGTGCTGAACGCGGGCGACAAGGTCGCCGTCCTGGTGGGGCAGGGAGCCGCCTCCGCGGTCGTGGAGGTGCAGGAGATCGCCGAGCTGCTCGGCGCCGGTGTCGCGAAGGCGCTGCTCGGCAAGGACGTGCTGAGCGACGAACTGCCGTACGTGACCGGTCCGATCGGGCTGCTGGGCAGCCGCCCGTCGTACGAGCTGATGCGGGACTGCGACACGCTGCTGACGATCGGTTCGTCGTTCCCGTACACCCAGTTCATGCCGGACTTCGGCAAGGCGCGCGGGGTGCAGATCGACATCGACCCGCACATGATCGGCATGCGCTATCCGTACGAGGTGAACCTCGTCGGTGATGCTCGGGCGACGTTGCAGCGGCTGATTCCGCTGCTGAAGACGGACCGGGGCGGGCGCGAGTGGTACGACACGGTGTGCGCGAACGTGAAGCGCTGGCACGAGACGATGGAGCGGCGGGCCGGACTGTCGGCCGATCCGATCAATCCCGAGTACGTGGCGCGGGCGCTGGATCCGCTGCTGCCGGACAACGCGATCCTCACCTCGGACTCCGGTTCGGTCGCGAACTGGTACGCGCGGCACATCACCATGCGTCCGGGCATGCGCGGTTCGCTGTCCGGGACGCTGGCGACGATGGGACCCGGTGTGCCGTACGCGATCGGTGCGAAGTTCGCCCACCCGGACCGGCCGGTGTTCGCGCTGGTCGGGGACGGGGCTATGCAGATGAACGGTCTGGCAGAGATGATCACGGCCGCGAAGTACCGGGACCGCTGGTCGGATCCGCGGCTGGTGGTGGCCGTGTGGAACAACCAGGACCTGAACCAGGTCACCTGGGAGATGCGTGCGATGGAGGGCGCCCCGTCGTTCCTGCCCTCGCAGGCGATCCCGGACGTGCAGTACGCGGCGTTCGCCCGCTCGCTCGGCCTGACCGGCATCCGGGTGGAGAAGCCGCAGGACGTGGAAGCCGGATGGCGGGCCGCCCTGGCGGCCGACGGGCCGGCGGTGATCGAGTTCCTGACCGACCCCGCCGTTCCGCCGATCCCGCCGCACGCCACCTGGGAGCAGATGGAGGCGACGGCGGCGTCGATCCTCAAGGGCGACACCGACCGGGGTTCGATGATCAGGCAGGGGCTGAAGGCGAAGGTGCAGGAGTTCCTGCCCGGCCGGGAAAAGCATTAGCCGTACGGCGCGGACCCCGTGTCGGACGTACGGCACCGGGTACGCGATGCGGACCTTCGACCCTCTGGAGGGAGACATGCAGCGAGGCAGTGACCGCCTGAGCGTCCATCGCGACGACGAGATGAAGCACGAGCTGAAGGACCTGCTCCGGTCCGGGCACCCGACACGCGTGGAGGAGTGGCACGACCCGGAGCCGGCCGCGGACGACGATCCGGAGGTATGGAGCGGCCCGGTGGGCGGACTGGGGTCCCCGGCGTCACTGGAGCGGACCCGGCTGGAGCTGGCCCGGTATCTGAGCCGGCACACCTTCCCCGCGAAGCCGGGGGAGCTGGGCCGGGCGCTGCGCCGGAGCAACGCGCCCGGTGCGCTGATCGACGCGGTGGCGGGTCTGCGGCACGGGAACCGGTACGAGAACATCCAGCAACTGGCCGAGGCCCTGGTGGGCGGCGAGTGAGCCGGGACCAGGCGGCCGAGATCGCGCGTGGCGCCACCGTGGACGTCGGGGACGCCACGACGCGGTTTCTGCTCTACGGCCTGCTGCCCGGCTGGTTCGTACCGGGGCTCGCCGACTGGGTGATGCACCGGCGCACCCGCATCGAGGACACGGCGGGGACGAAGGAGTCCCTGATCCACTCACTGATGATGGCGGAGGTGGGCCTGCCCATCGCGCTCACCCTGCGCTACGAGATCAATCCGCTGCTGCTGACCGTGCAGCTGGGCGCGGCGGCGGTGCACGAGGCGACGGCGCTGTGGGACGTGCGGACGGCCGTCGACAGCGAGCGCGAGGTCAAGCCGATCGAGCAGCACATCCACAGCTTTCTGGAGTCGCTGCCGTTCGGTGGCCTGGTGTCGCTGATGTGCCTGCACTCCGACCAGGTGAAGTCGCTGCTGCGGGCGGGGCGCGGCGATCCGGACGCCTGGCGCCTCGTGCCGCGCCGGCGCCCGCTGTCGCCGGCCTATCTGGCGGGTATCGGCCTGGCGATCGGCACGTGCGTGCTGCTGCCGTACGGCGAGGAGCTGCTGCGCTGCCGGCGCGCGGCCCGGGCGAGGAAGCGGCGCGCCCGTGCCCACCGGGCCGTGCTGAAGAAAGTGAAAGGAAGCTGAGGATCATGCGTATCGCGTTTCTGGTGGCACCCGAGGGCGTCGAGCAGGTCGAGCTGACCGAGCCGTGGAAGGCTGCCGCGGACGCCGGGCACGAGCCGGTACTGGTGTCGACCGGGTCCGGGAAGATCCAGGCGTTCAACCATCTGGACAAGGCGGACACGTTCCCCGTGGACGAGGTGGTGGGTGAGACGTCGGCCGGCTCGTTCGGCGGTCTGGTGCTGCCGGGCGGGGTGGCCAACCCGGACTTCCTGCGGATGGACGAGAAGGCCGTCGCGTTCGTGAAGGACTTCTTCGATCAGGGCCGCCCGGTCGCCGCGATCTGCCATGCGCCGTGGACGCTGGTGGAGGCGGACGTGGTGAGCGGCCGGGTGCTGACGTCCTGGCCGAGTCTGCGCACGGACATCCGCAATGCGGGCGGCACCTGGGTGGACGAGCAGGTGAAGATCTGCGACCACGGCTCCAACAAGCTGGTGACCAGCCGCAAGCCGGGCGACCTGAAGGCGTTCTGCGACGCGTTCCTGCACGTGTTCGCCTCGGAGGCCGGCTGAACGAGCGGTTCCGTCAGGGCCGGCCCTTCTGCGTGGAGGGGTCGGCCCTCTTGTGCGTGTGGATCAAGCTGACGGAGATGCCTGAACGAGCTGCGGTCGGGCGCCGGACATGCCCGAGCGTGGTCCAGGCCGGGGGCCGGAGACACCCTCGTGTGGCCCAGGTCGGGCGCCGGAGACACCCGGGCGTGGCCCAGGTCGGCCGCCGGAGACACCCGCGCGTGGCCCAGGCTGGGGGCCCAGGCTGGGCGCCGGAGACGCCTGCGCCCGGTGCAGGCCGGGCCGAGATGCCTGCACGCGGTCCAGGCAGGGCGCGGGAGACGCCCGCGCGTGGTGCGGGTCAGCTGCCGGGGGTGTCCGGGGTCGCCGCCTCGCTGCAGCCGCGCTCACGGGCGCCCTCGCGGGTGCGGCCCGCGCTCACCAGACGGCGCGGGTTGCGGCGCAGGTACTCGCCCTCCAATTGCGCCATGCGCTCGTTGTGGGCGCGCAGTGCGTCGTTCGAGCCGTACAGCAAGGTGTCGTGGCGCGTGCGGTGGATCGTCTCCAGCTCCTTCATGAGCTGCTGGTCGTCCAGCCGGCTGGGGTCGACTCCGGTCATGGTGGTACCCCGCTCGTCGTGGTCGTGTCTGCGGTCCGGGTACCCACCCGGCATGCACTGCCCCCGAGCGGTTTCCGGGAGGAATCCATGGAGCTCGCGTTCCTGAATCCACTGTACGAACATCCGGGGTCCAGGGCCTCCGCATACGACCCGTCCCGGCGCGACCCGAACCGCTGACCCTGCCGCCGCCGGACGGTCCGGTGCAGCGGGGCGCGCTGCCGCACGGGACGCCGCCGGACCTGGGCCGCCGAGACGGGTGACGAGGCGCCGGCGGACGGTCCGGGGCGGGCCACCGCACCGGCGGCGACCGCGGGGCGGCGGGCTGGGCGGGTCCGGACCTACCGGGCCCGCTCCACTCGGCGTTCGTCCCAGACCGGTTCCGCGGTCTCGCGGACCCGGCCGTCGCTGCCGAAGACCAGGAAGCGGTCGAAGGAGCGGGCGAACCAGCGGTCGTGGGTGACCGCGAGCACCGTGCCCTCGAACGCCTCCAGGCCCTCCTGGAGTGCCTCCGCGGACTCCAGGTCGAGGTTGTCGGTGGGTTCGTCCAGGAGCAGCGCGGTGGCGCCCGCGAGTTCCAGCAGCAGGATCTGGAAGCGGGCCTGCTGACCGCCGGACAGCCGGTCGAAGGTCTGCTCGGCCTGCTGGGTGAGTTCGTAGCGGCGCAGCCGGGACATGGCCGCTCCCCGGTCCTGGGCGTGTTCCTTCCACAGGATGTCGAGCAGGGTGCGGCCCTTGAGTTCGGGGTGCGCGTGCGTCTGGGCGAAGTGGCCGGGTACGACGCGGGCGCCCAGCTTCCAGTCGCCCGTGTGCGTCACGCCCTCGCCGGCGAGCAGCCTGAGGAAGTGCGACTTGCCGGAGCCGTTGGAGCCGAGGACGGCGACCCGTTCGCCGTAGAAGACCTCCAGGTCGAACGGCTTCATCAGGCCGGTCAGCTCGAGTCCCTTGCAGGTGACGGCCCTCACGCCGGTACGGCCGCCCTTGAGGCGCATCGTGATGTCCTGCTCGCGGGGCGGCTCCGGCGGCGGGCCGGCCTCCTCGAACTTGCGCAGCCGGGTCTGCGCAGCCTGGTAGCGGGAGGCCATCTCATGGCTGACGGCCGCGGCCTGACGGAGGTTCAGGACGAGCTTCTTCAGCTGGGCGTGCTTCTCGTCCCAGCGGCGGCGCAACTCCTCGAAGCGGGCGAAGCGTTCGCGGCGGGCTTCGTGGTAGGTGGCGAAGCCGCCGCCGTGCACCCAGGCGTCGGCGCCGGCCGGGCCCGGTTCGACGGAGACGATCTTCTCGGCGGCACGGGCGAGGAGTTCGCGGTCGTGGGAGACGAACAGGACGGTCTTGCGGGTCTCCTTGAGCCGTTCCTCCAGCCACCGCTTGCCGGGCACGTCCAGGTAGTTGTCCGGCTCGTCCAGCAGCAGCACCTCGTCGGTGCCGCGCAGCAGCGCCTCCAGCACGAGCCGCTTCTGCTCGCCGCCGGAGAGGGTGCTCACCTGCCGCCACTGGGCGCGCTCGTACGGCATGCCGAGCGCGGCGGTGGTGCACATGTCCCACAGCGTCTCGGCCTCGTAGCCGCGCGCCTCGGCCCAGTCGGCGAGGGCCTGGGCATAGCTCAGCTGGGCGGCTTCGTCGTCGACCGTCATGATGGCGTGCTCGGCCTTGTCGACGGCCCGCGCGGCCTCGCGGATGCGGGGCGGGGCCACCGAGACGAGCAGGTCCCGTACGGTCGTCTCGTCCCGTACGGAGCCCACGAACTGGCGCATCACGCCGAGGCCGCCGCCGACGGTGACGGTGCCGCCGTGCGGTTTCAGCTCGCCGGAGATCAGTCGCAGCAGGGTGGTCTTGCCGGCGCCGTTCGGGCCGACCAGCGCCACGACGGCGCCTTCGCCGACCCGGAAGGACACATCGCCGAGCAGCGCCCTCCCGTCGGGGAGGTAGTACTCGAGGTGCGCGGCTTCCAGATGTCCCATGGGCAGGCATTCTCCGGGCAGCCGGGACCCCGGGCAAACCCTTATCCGGCGCCGCACCGGGCCGGCCGCGGCGTCCAGAGGCGTCCCGCGCTTCTCCGGCCGGGCGGGCCCCCGCCGGCCGGACGACGCGTCCGGCAGTTCTCCCGTCGGCCGGGGCCCCGCTATCCGGCCGTGTCCAGCGCCTCCCCCGCCGGGCCGCCCTCGCCCGCGGGTTCCACCGTGGCGCCCTCCCAGGACAGCGCCTTCCAGCCGTCGGAGGGGGAGCCCTCCAGGATCACCACGCCCGTGTTCTGCAGCGGACGGGCCGCCGCGAAGGCGACGTCGACGTTGTCGGCGCGGGCGGCGGTCCACACGCGGATCGCGGCGCCGTGGCTGACCATGGCGACGGTCCCGGCGCCGCTCGCCGCGGCCTCGGCGACCACGGCGTCGTACCGGGCGAGGGCCTCCTCGCCGCTCTCGCCGCCGGGCATGCGCAGCGCGGTGTCCCCGGCCGCCCAGGCGAACACCGTGCGCAGGTACCGCTCGCCCTCGGCCGTGTGACCGGGCAGCATCTCCAGGTCGCCGGCGGACAGCTCCCGGATGCCGTCGCGGACGAGGACGTCCAGGCCGCGGGCGGCGGCCAGCGGGGCGGCGGTGAGCCGGGTGCGGATCAGCGTGGAGGCGTAGAGGGCCTCGATGTCCTCGGCGGCGAGCGCCGCAGGCAGCGCGGCGGCCTGCGCCTCGCCGAGCGCCGTCAGCCCCGGGCCGGGCACGGCGGTGTCCAGCAGATGGTCCACGTTGGACGGGGTCTCACCGTGGCGGACGAGGAGCAGGCGCATCCGGGTTCTGTCTTTCTCGTTCGCGCCGGGCGGCGACCGCCGCACGGGAACACAAGAAACGGGTACTTCAGGGTAACCGCACCCCATGAGCCCAGACCTGGACCTGACTGCCGCCGCGACCGCCCCCAGCCCGCTGCGGACGGCCCTCGATCTCGACGCCCGGCTGTTCGAGGCCGCCGCCGCCTGGCACTGGCCCGGCGCCGAGCGGGTGCTGCCCCGGCTGAGCCGGAGCGCGAACCATGGGGTGCTGTGGTTCGCGACGGCCGCCGCGATCGCCGCGAGCCGCACACCCCGGGCCCGCCGGGCGGCGGTCCGCGGGGTGGCCTCGCTCAGCCTGGCCTCGCTGGCGATCAACACGCTCGGCAAGCGCTCGGTGCGCCGTCGCCGGCCGGTGCTGGACCCGGTGCCGCTGGTGCGGCAGCTGAAGCGGCAGCCGATCACCACGTCCTTCCCGTCCGGGCATGCGGCCTCGGCCGCGGCCTTCGCGTGCGGGGTGGCCCTGGAGTCGCCGGCGTGGGGTGCGGCGGTGGCGCCGGTGGCGTTCTCGGTGGCGATGTCCCGGGTGTACACCGGGGTGCACTTCCCGAGCGACGTGCTGGCCGGGGCGGCGCTCGGCGCGGGCGCCGCCTTCCTGGTACGGCGCCTGGTGCCGGCCCGCACCCAGGTCAAGCGGCCCGCCCGGTCACGGGCCGACGCACCGGCGCTGCCCGAGGGCGACGGTCTGGTGGTGGTCGCCAACCGGGCCTCGGGAACGGCGGACCGGGTACGGGCGCTGCACGACGCGCTGCCGAAGGCGGAGATCGTCGAGTGCGAACCGGATGAGGTCGTGGACGAGCTGGAGAAGGCGGCGGCGCGGGCGCGGGTGCTCGGGGTGTGCGGCGGCGACGGCACCGTGAACGCGGGGGCCACCGCCGCCCTCGGGCACGGTCTGCCGCTCGCGGTGCTGCCCGGCGGCACGCTCAACCACTTCGCCTACGACCTCGGAGTGGAGGACGAACGCCGGCTGGCCCGGGCCGTCCGGCACGGTGAGGCGGTCCGGGTGGACGCGGGCCGGTTCGTCAGCGGGGACACGGAGGGCCTGTTCCTCAACACGCTGAGTCTGGGCGTGTATCCGGAGCTGGTGCGCGAGCGGGACCGCTGGTCGCACCGGATCGGCGGCTGGCCGGCCGGGGTGCTGGGCGCACTGCGCGTGCTGCGCGCCGACCGGCATCCGCTGGAGGTGGAGGTGAGCGGTGAACGGCGGCCGCTGTGGCTGCTGTTCGTCGGCAACGGCGTCTACCACCGCATGGGTCTCGCCCCGGGCCGCCGTACCGATCTGGCGGACGGTCTGCTGGACGTGCGGGTGGTGCACGGCAGCCGCAGGCCTGCGCTGCGGCTGCTCGCAGCGGCGGCCTCGGGCCCGCTGACCCGGTCGCCCGCGCATGCGGCGGTACAGGTGAACCGGCTGCGGCTGACCGGCGTCGCGCCGGGCACCCCGCTGGCGTACGACGGCGAGGTAACGACGGTGTCGGGCGAGGTGACACTGGAGAAACTGCCGGAGGCCCTGACGGTCTACCGCCCGCTGAACACACGATACTGACAGGCCCTCAGCAACTAGGCCTGACTGCACGTCAGACCACATGGTGACACGGGTATCTCATCATACGGCCAGCGGGCGTACGGTGATCCGTACCGGCGGACGGGTCCGGCCGGTCCGCCGACGAGGGACGAAGGGGTACAGCCATGCCGAAAGCCCGGGAGACCGCCGTCTACACGCACGGGCACCACGAGTCGGTGCTGCGCTCGCACACCTGGCGGACCGCCGCGAACTCCGCGGCGTATCTGCTCGGCTCCCTGAAGCCCCACATGAAGATCCTGGACATCGGCTGCGGCCCCGGCACCATCACCGCCGACCTGGCGGAACTGGTCCCCGACGGCCATGTCACCGGCGTCGACCGGGCGCCGGGCGTCCTGGCGGAGGCCCGCGCCACCGCCGCCGCCCGGGGCCTGGCCAACGTCGACTTCGCGGTGGCCGACGTGCACGCCCTGGACCACCCGGACGACACGTTCTGCGTGGTCCACGCCCACCAGGTGCTGCAGCACGTCGGCGACCCGGTTCAGGCGCTGCGCGAGATGTGGCGGGTCACGAAGCCGGGCGGGCTGATCGCGGTGCGGGACGCCGACTACGCGGCCATGACCTGGTATCCGGCGGTGCCCGGCCTGGACGACTGGCTGGAGCTGTACGAGCGGGTGGCCCGGGCCAACGGCGGCGAACCGGACGCCGGGCGCCGGCTGAAGGCCTGGGCCCTGTCCGCCGGCCTGACCGACGTGACCGCCGGCTCCAGCACCTGGACGTACGCCACGGACGAGGAGCGGGCCTGGTGGAGCGGCCTGTGGGCGGACCGGACCCTCTCATCCGGCTACGCCGACCGGGCCACGCAGGGCGGTCACGCGACACCGGAGCAGCTGCGGGCGGTGTCGGAGGCCTGGCGGGAATGGGGCCGCCGCGAGGAGGGATGGTTCGCGGTCCTGCACGGCGAGATCCTGTGCCGGAAAGCAGCCTGATCCCCGAAACGGAGAGGTCAGTCGCGGGGAAGCAGCGGTCCGAGCGGCCCGAGGTCCAGATTCAGGTCCTCGGGCCGCAGGCCGTACCGGTCCCGCAGCTCGGCCATCCGGTCCTCCAGGAGCATCAGGGTGAGCCCGATCCGCTCCTCCTGCTCCTCGGTCAGGTCGCCGGTGTCGAAACGCCGCACGGCCTGCCGCTCCATGAGCTGGCGCAGCAACTCGACCACCGTGAGCACGAGTTTCACCAGGTCGCGTTCGACGGTGTCGGGTTCCAGATCGAGCCGTTTGCGCGGCGTGCGCGCGGTCATACGGGCTCCTCGAAGGGCGAAGGTACCTGCTGGTTCACGGAGCTGATCAGTGCGTTGAGGTCGATGCGGACGAGGTCGACGTCCGCGATGCGCAGCGTGATGTCGCCGGTGATCACGACTCCGCCGGCCAGCAGCCGGTCCAGGAGGTCCACGAGGGCGACCTCACGCCGTTCGACTACGGTCACCGCCCCTCCCCGGTGTTCCCGGCCGCGTTCTCGGCCGCGTTCGCGGCGATCTCGCCGGTGAACGAGTAAGCGGCCCAGGGGCCGGTGAGTTCCACCCGGATCCCGGGGGCCTCGTCCTTCGTACGGTCCACCATCTCCACGAATTCCTCGGAACACCTGCGCGGCACCAGATAGGCGGCGTTCAGCACGTTCCGTCCCGCGGCGCCGGAAAGCGCGGGATTCTGCGGGCGGTGCAGCCGGAATTCCTCGGCACGCTCGGCGAGGCGTTCATGCAGGGACCGGGCGAATTGTTCGGCCCGCTGCCATTTCTCCTCCACCGCGTGGCTCTGCGCGCGCCGGCTGCGCAGATAGTCACGGCCGCTGGCGGGCTTCTCGGCGGGCGCGGGCGCGGCTTCGGCCGGTTCCGCCTCCAGGTACACCTTCACGCCCCACTCCACGCGGCCGCCCAGACGGTCGAGCAGCTGCCGGAAGTGGTCCTCCCGGGCCTCGATCATCACGCGTACGGCGCTGTCGTCCCGGAAGACGGTCGCGAGCCGCAGCGGCAACGGGGTGGTGACCGTGGTGAGCGCGTCGATCACGCCCTCGTGGGCTCGGGCGGTCGCGGCCAGCCAGTCCAGGTCCTCCAGGCGGGCCTTCAGTGCCTCCTCGGAGAAGTCGGCCTCCGGGACCGTACTGACGACGGCGACGAGCCCGTGGTGGTGCAGCACCGCAGGCGGGGCCCCGCCGATGCCGGTGAGCTGGGACTGCAGGGGCAGCTCGAAGGGGCGGCAGACGGCGTACACGTACCGCAGTCCGGTCATGGTGCCTCCCTCCGGGCGTGGCCCGTCTCCAGTTCCTCCAGCCGGGCAAGACGTTCTCTCAGCTGGGCGTTCTCCCGTGTCAGCTCGTCGCGGCGGGCCCGGGAGGAGAGAGCCGGATCGCTCTCCCACCAGTCGATGCCCATCTCCTTGGCCTTGTCGACCGAGGCGACGATGAGCCGCAGTTTCACTGTGAGCAGTTCGATGTCGAGCAGGTTGATCCTGATGTCGCCCGCGATGACGATCCCCTTGTCGAGCACGCGTTCAAGGATGTCGGCAAGGTTCGCCCCCGAGCCCTGGCCGTAGGGCTCGGGGAAGCGGTTGGGCATCGTCATCGACGGCTCCCGCGTTCGGCGTACTCGGGTTCCTCTTCCTCGTACCCCTCGTCCTCGTCCGCCGTGTCCTCGTACGATTCCTCGGCGGCCTCCTCGCCCTCCTCGGCGGCCTCCTCGTCCTCCTCGGCGGGCTCCTCGCCTTCTTCGGCGGGTTCCTCGTCCTCCTCGGCCTCAGCCTCGTACGGGCCCTCTTCCTCGTCCTCGTAGGGTTCCTCTTCGCCCTCCTCCTCGGTCTCCTCCGACTCCTCGGATCCCTCGGGCTCCTCGCCCTCCTCGGACTCCTCCTCGGACTCCTCGGGCGCCTCGCCTTCCTCGCCCTCTTCGGGCTCCTCGCCCTCTTCGGGCTCCTCCTGCTCCTCCTCTTCGGCGGCCACGGCGTCCTCGTGGCTGCGGACCACCTCGCCGTCACGGATCTCGCCGCGCCAGGCGTCCTCCGCCTCTCCCTTCAGGGTGATGAACCGGGCGAAGTTCTTCAGGTCCAGCCTGGTCCGGCGGCCCTGGGCGCGCCAGATGTTGCCGGTCTTCTCGAAGAGGCCGGTCGGGTAGTACTCGATGACCAGCAGGACCCGGGTGAGGTTCTCCTCCAGCCGGTGGAAGGAGACCACGCCCTTGGTGGTGCCCTTGGCGCCCTCCGACGTCCACTGGATGCGGTAGTCGGGTATCTGCTCGGTGGTCTGCGCCTTCCAGCTGCGGCTGGACCAGAAGATCTTCGCCTGCCAGTCGGAGTGGGTGTCGTCGGCGCGGCTGGCGCTCTTGACGCCCTTGGCGAAGCTGCTGAAGTCCTTGTACTGGGTCCACTGGTCGTAGGCGGTCCGCAGCGGTACGCCGACGTCGATGGACTCCATGATGACGATGGGCTTCTTGCCCGCGCCGCCCTTCTTGCCCTTGCCGCCCCCGAGGCCTCTGACCGCGTTCATCACGTTCTCCTTGACGCGGGAGCCACCCAGCTCGAGCGCGGAGCGCAGCGGCCCCTTGCCCTCGGCGAGCTTGCGGCCGCCCTCCAGCGCGAGCTTGGCGAAGCCCGGACTGTTGCCCTCGGCGATGTCGTTGAGCTTGGTGGTGGTCTGGCCGAGCTTGCGGCCGAGGCCGGTGAGCATCTTCGTGGCCTGAGCGGCCAGGTACTCCTGTGCCTCCGCCTTCAGCCGGTCGGCCGCCTCGCTGTGGGCGAGATCGGTCAGCGGGCTGCCCTTCGCCTTGCCCGCCGCAGAGGTGGCAGATCCGAGGGTGTCGGTCATCGGTCATCGCCGCCCTTCGACTGGCCGCCGGCGGCGCGCCGGGCGGTGCCGCCGGCCCCGGCCGTCTTCTTCGCGGCCGACTTGCGGGCCGCGGTCGTCTTCTTGCCCGCCGCCTTCTTCGCGGGAGCGGTCTTCTTGGCCGCGGCCTTCTTGGCGGGGGGCTTCTTCGCCGACGCCTCCCGGTCGCGCTCCTTGCCGCGCGGCTCGTTCTCCCGGGCCTCGCGGTCGTCGCCGCGGTCCTCCTCGTCCTCCCGGTCGGCGGATTCCTCGTGGACGTCCTCGTCGCCCTGCTCCTCCTCGGCCGGGGGTCCGCCGGCGAGCTGGTCGCGTACCTGGGAGGTGCGGCCGTGCAGCCGGTCGGCGAGCGAGTTCATCTGCCGCTCGACCATCGCGCCGGTGGTGGCCTTCCCGACGCCTCGCAGGTCCTGGCGCAGCTGGTCCCCGATCTCCTTGAACTGGGGGTTGTTCTTGAGCTGCTGGTTCACCACGTCCGCGAGCATCTTCGGACTGAGGTTGAGCTTCTTGCCGGCCACCATGGAGCCGACGGCGAGCGCCATCTTCAGCTTCTTGGTGCGTCCGAGCAGATACCCGGCCCCTACGGCGAGGCCCAGTGCCATTCGGTTCATCGTCCCGTCCCGTTGCCTGTGGTGTTGCCGGAGCGCAGGGCGATCTCCAGCCGGTCGAGCAGCTCGTCCTCGGTCCGGTCGAACTCCTCCTCGGTGATCTCGCCCGCCTCCAGCCGTTCTTCGAGACGGGCGAGATCGGCCCGTACGGTGGCGGGGTCGTAGTAGATCCGTTCCGCCTCGCGGACCACCTGTTTGATGGCCCACGCGCTGCCGCGCACGGGCGCGAACGGCAGCATCAGCACTTCGCCGATCAGTCCCACGGTGGTCTCCTTCCGCTCGGGCCGGGAGCGCTACTGCGCGCCGGCGTCCGCGCCGGCCGCCCGGCCTGCGGGCTGAGCCGGGCCGGGCTCGACAAAGCTGTACGGCGGCAGCGGGCCGTTGAGCCGCAGGTCGAGGTGGGGGTGGTCCTTGCGGACCTGTTCCACGGTGGCCAAGAAGCGCTCGGCCGAGTCCCGCGGAACCAGGTAGGACACGTTCAGCAGCCAGCCGGTGGACTCGGGGCCCACGCTGACCGCGGCGGCGCCCGGTGCCAGCAGGTTCTCCACCTCGGCCGCGTCCTCGGCCTCCTTGCCCTTGACGGCGGCGGCGACCATCTCGCCGAGGCGGATCTTGTCGTCGTAGCTGCCTCCGCCGGCACGGCGGTTGGCCTCGGCGAGGGACCGCACGTCGGCGTTCTCGGCCATCACCAGGTGCAGGACGGCCTCTTCGACGTGGGTGGCCTTGACGTTGTACTCGACCTTGCCGTCAAGCTCCCGCAGCCGCTCCGCGTAGTGTTCCGCCCGCTCGGTGAGCACCTGGGTGACGGCGTCGTCGTTGTCGGCGACGCTGCCGAAGCGCATGGGCAGCACACAGCCGGCGGCGCCGGCCTCGGCGAGCACGTTCTGGTGCGCAAGCAGGTCCCTGCGCTTGGGCCGCAGATCCTCCGGGGCGTCACTGACCACGGCGGCCAGCTCACCGGCCGCGAGGACGCGCACCGGGCGGGCCGGCTCTCCCACGCCCGTCATGCCCTCGGGCAGATCGGGGTGCGACCGGGCCGTGATCCCGTAGACGTAGGTGCTCACTCCTGCTCCTCCTTCCGGCGCGCCGGAGCCTTGCGGGCGCGCGGCCGGGACTCGGTGTCCCCTTCCTCACGGGCCTGGTTGAAGGCATCGGATATGGTCTGCGCGGCGCCGGAGAGCGCTCCCTTGGACTTGCCGCGGGCGCCGGACTCGGTGACCTCCCCGACGATCTCGGGCAGGCCGGGGCTCTTGCGCGGGCCGGCCTCCAGGTCGAGACGGTTGCACGCCTCGGCGAAGCGGAGGTAGGTGTCGACGCTGGCCACGACGACCCGGACGTCGATCTTCAGGATCTCGATACCGACCAGAGAGACGCGGACGAACGCGTCGATCACGAGCCCGCGGTCCAGGACCAGCTCAAGTACGTCGTAGAGACCGCTGCTGCCGCCTCCGCCTCCAGTCTGCTGTGCCGGAACAACAGTCATGCCGGCGATTCCTCCTCGTGCGTAGTAGGTGCACCCTCTGCGCGGGTGGGGTCGCGGACGGTGACTCAGCGGCCACCGCGCGGATCGGCCCTTCCGCGTTCGTAACGGCGGACGCGGCGGTAGCCGGTGAGCTGGCCCTGGGGGTCCAGTTCGACCTGGTAGCTCGCCATCAGGCTCATGGTGTCGGGCACCTTCGCCAGTTCGAGGACCTCCACCTCCAGCGCCCACCCGTCCTCGGTCTGCTCGAACGAGGACACGGACTCCGGTGCGAGGCCGGTGAGTTCCGTGAGCTGGGCGCGCGCCTGGCGGAGCACGTCCATGGGGGCCGGACGGTCGCCGTCCGCCGCATGCCTGTCCGTGGTGTTCTGTGTCTCTTGGGACTCCTGGGAATCTTGTGATCCCTGTGAAGTCCGTGATTGCGATGTGTCTTTTGCGTTCGACATGGCCACCTCTCCCCTGCGTGTGGCCGCCACGTCCTTGGCCAAACCTCGGGAGCCGACCTGTGTGCCGGGAACGCCGGTCGTGCCTGGTCCAAGGGGATACGTGGGTCAGCCACGCAGTGCCGCGAGACGGCTCCGGGGGCGCCGCAGGGAGCGGCCCCGGCTCAGCGCGCCGGCCCACGGGTCGGTGCGCGCCTGGTCCACGGCGTCAAAGAGCGTCCAGTGACGGGCGCCGACGCCGGGATCGTCCACCTGTTCCCAGGTTAGGGGGACTGCCACGGGCGCGCCCGGTCGGGCCCGGACGGTGTAGGGCGCCACGGCGGTCTGGGCGTACCCGTTGCGCTGCACATCGAGGTACAGGCGGTCGCCGCGGTCCTGTTTGCGGGCGGCGGTGGTGAGCCGGTCCGGGTGCCGCGCCACGGCGAACTCGGCCACGTCGTGGGCGAATGCGCGTACGTCGTCGAAGTCGTGGCGGCCGTGGAGCGGGACGACGAGGTGCAGTCCGCGTGAGCCCGTGGTCATCGGGGCCGCGGGCAGCCCGAGTTCGTCCAGCAGCTCACGCAGCCAGGCGGCGGCCTCGCGGACGGCCGCGAAGTCGTCACCGGGGGGATCGAGGTCGAAGACCAGCCGGTCGGGGTGGTCGGGGCCGCCGGCCCGGTCGGTGCGGGACAGCCAGCGGTGCAGGGTGAGACAGGCCTGGTCGGCGAGGTAGAGGAGGGTGGCGGTGTCCTCGCAGACGACGTGGGTGACCGTGCCGCCCTCCTTGGCGACCTCGGCACGGGTGATCCAGTCCGGGTAGTGCTCAGGGGTGTTCTTCTGCATGAACCGCTGCCCGTCGAGGCCGTCCGGATACCGCTCCAGCATCAGCGGACGGCCCCGCAGATGCGGTATCAGATACGGCGCGACGGACCGGTAGTAGTCGGCGAGATCGCCCTTGGTGTACTCCTTCACACCCCCGCCGCCGGGGAAGAGCACCTTCCCCGGCCGCTGTATCTCCACCGTGCGACGGCCCGCCCGGATTGCCCGCGCGCCGCCGCGGCTCATCGCACGACCGCCTCCTCGATCAGCAGCCTGGCCGCCGCCGCGATGCCCGTGGCGTCGATGCCGGCCGCGTGCAGCTGCTCGTCGGGCGCGGCCGAACCCGGCATGGTGCGCACCCCGAGCCGGACCAGGCGGGGTACCGGCCGTCCGTCGCCGAAGGCCTCCGCGACGGCGTCGCCGAGGCCGCCCTCCGGGTGGTGGTCCTCCACGGTGAGCAGGCAGCCGGTCTCCTCGGCCGCCCGGCGCAGGGTCTCGGCGTCGACGGGCTTGACCGAGTACAGGTCGATCACCCGCACCCGGATGCCGTCCTCGGCGAGCCGGTCGGCGGCGGCCAGCGCCTCGGGCACGGTCACCCCGGCCGCGACCAGCGTCAGCCGGTCGTCCTCACTGGAGTACAGCGTCTTGCTGCCGCCGACCGGGAACTCCTCTTCGGGGCCGTAGATCACCGGGGTCTTGCCGCGGGAGGTGCGCAGGTAGCGGACGCCGTCCAGGCCGGCCATGGCCGCCACCAGCCGGGCGGTCTGGTTGGCGTCGCACGGGTACAGCACCGTCGAGCCGTACACGGCCCGGAACATCGCCAGGTCCTCCAGGCCCATCTGCGAGGGTCCGTCCTGCCCGATCGCGACACCCGCGTGCGAGCCGACCAGGTTGATCCCGGAGCCGCTGATGGACGCCATGCGCACGAAGTCGTAGGCGCGGGTGAAGAACGCGGCGAACGTGGAGGCGTACGGCACCCAGCGGCGCGCGGCCATGCCGACGGCCGCGGCGACCAGCTGCTGCTCGGCGATGTAGCACTCGAAGAACCGGTCGGGGTGGGCCTTGGCGAACTCCTCGGTCCGGGTGGAGTCGCCGACCTCACCGTCCAGGGCGACGACATCGCCGCGGGCGGTGCCGAGCGCGGCGAGGGCCTTGCCGAAGGCGTCCCTCGTCGCGGCCTCGTCGCCCTGGTCGTAGCGCGGCAGCTGGACGACCTCGGTGGTGAGCGAGCGCAGCGCGGCGGCCGCCTGCGGCTCGGACACGCGCACGTGCAGCTCGCGCGGCCCGCCGAGTTCCGCGATGGCCTCCTCGGCCTCCGGCAGCGGCTTGCCGTGCAGGCCCTCGCGGTCCTCGACGGCGGCCACGCCCTTGCCCTTCAGGGTGCGGGCGAGGATCACGGTGGGCTGGCCGGTGGTGGACAGCGCCTCTCCGTAGGCCCGGTCGACGGCGTCGACGTCATGGCCGTCGATCTCGACGGTGTGCCAGCCGAAGGCCTGGAAGCGGCGGGCGTAGGCGTCCAGGGCGTGGCCGTGCCGGGTGGGGCCGCGCTGGCCGAGCCTGTTGACGTCCACGATGGCGATCAGATTGTCCAGGTTCTCGTAGCCGGCGTGTTCGGCGGCCTCCCACACCGATCCCTCCGCCAGCTCGCTGTCGCCGCACAGCACCCACACCCGGTAGCCGGTGCGGTCCAGCCGCTTCCCGGCGAGGGCGATGCCGACGCCGACCGGCAGTCCCTGGCCGAGCGAGCCGGTGGCCGTCTCCACCCAGGGCAGCCGGCGGGGCGTCGGATGGCCCTCCAGCCGGCTGCCGAGCTTGCGGAAGGTGAGCAGCTCGCCGTCCTCGATCGCGCCGGCCGCCTTGTACGCGGCGTACAGCAGCGGGGAGGCGTGTCCCTTGGACAGCACGAAGCGGTCGTTCGCGGGGTGGTCGGGACGCTCGAAGTCGTACCGCAGATGGTTCGCGAGCAGGACCGCCAGCAGATCGGCGGCGGACATCGAGGACGTGGGGTGCCCGGATCCCGCGGCGGCGGACGCCCGCACGCTGTCCACGCGCAACTGCTGTCCCAGTTCGGCGAGTTCGTCGGTGTTCATGGGTTTCCTCGGTCTCCTTCGCTCAGTCGGATGCGTTCGGACGGTCCGCGGGGTCTGCGGGGTCGGTGCGCTTGACGGGTCCGGGCGCCGGGTGGTCCGGGCCGCCCCCGGCGGACCTGCCGCCGGGCTGGTCCTTCGCCGGCTCACCACCGGGCCGGTTCTTCGCCGGTTCTCCGCCGGGCTGGTTCTTCGCCGGCTCTCCCCCCGGCTGGTTCTTCGCCGGTTCTCCCCCCGGCTGGTTCTTCGCCGGTTCTCCTTCGGGCTCGTTCCTCGCCGGTTCGCTGCCCACCTGGTTCTCGCCCGGCTCGTCGGTCACCGGGTGCGCCGGATGCCTCGGCGGTGTCTCGTGGGTCATCGGCTCGCCTCCTGAATGCGCGGTCGGCCGTTGCGGAGCGCCGGGTACCCGCGCCAGTTCCGGTGAGGCCGTGTCCAGGGGGACCGACCAGGCCCGTACGAGGCCCAACTGGACGCCCTGGCGCGGCAGTACGGCGTCCAGCAGCCAGTCGGCGGCGACCCGGACACGGTTGCCGGGCAGCGCGGCCAGGTGGTAGCCGCGGGTGACCGCGCCGGCCGCCGGACCCGACAAGTGGATGCCGAACGGGTTGGCGGCGGCCCGGACACCGCCCAGGTCGACGGCGAAGCCCAGGTCCCGGTGCCGGTAGGGGCGCCGGCGCCGGCCGAGCCCGAGCGAGCCGGCCACGTTCTCGCCGGCCACCCGGCCCTGCCGCCAGGCGTGCTGGGCCGTCATCGCGGTGAACGAGCCCGGATGCTCCAGGTCGGGCACGGCGGCGGCGTCCCCGCAGGCGAACAGGTCCGCGCGGCCCGGCAGTTGCAGGTACGAGTCGACGAGCAGCCGGCCGCGTTCCAGCGGCTGCCCCACGGCCTGCACCAGCGGGTCGGGCCGAACGCCCACGCACCACACCAGCGTCCGGGAGGGGACGAACTCCCCGTCCGTGAGCAGCACTCCGTCCCGGGTGGCCTCCTTCACCGACGTGCCCATCCGGACCTCGACGCCGCGCGACCGCAGCACCCGGTCGGCCGTCCGGGAGAGCCGCTCGTCCAGCTCCGGCAGCACACGCGGGGCCACGTCGAGCAGGATCCAGCGGGGGCGCAGCCCGGCCGGCAGCGGCTGCCGGCGGGCCAGCCGGTCGGTGAACATCTTCAGATGGGCGGCCACCTCGGTACCGGTGTAGCCGGCGCCGACCACGACGAAGGTGCAGCGCGCGGCGCAGCTCTCCGGGTCGTCGTCGGCGGCGGCGAGTTCCACCTGCCGGGTCACGTGGTCACGCAGGTACAACGCCTCGGGCAGCCCCCGGAACCCGTGCGCGTGCTCGGCGACGCCCGGAACGGGCAGCAGCTTGTTGACGCTGCCGACGGCCAGCACCAGCCGGTCGTAGGCGAGGCTGCCGGTACCGCCCTCGGGATCGGTGTAGTGGACGGTACGCCCGTCCAGGTCGACGCGGTCCGCCTCGCCGAGCACCAGGCGCACCCCGCGCAGTGTGCCGGGCAGCGACACGGTGACCCGGCGGGCCTCGAGGACGCCGGCGGCGACCTGCGGGAGCAGCGGCAGGTACAGGAAGTAGTCGGTCGGGTTCAGCAGGGTGACGTCGGCCCGGTCCCGGGTCAGGCGGGCCAGAGTGCGGGCAGCCCGGTACCCGGCGAAACCGGCGCCGACGATCAGGATGTGAGGTCGGCTCACGGTGCGCCTCCGGCGGTCTGGCTCGTCCGAGGTCTTCCGCGTAACCGGGGCCGGGGCACCCAAACGCCGGGCGGGTCACCCGTACGCCGGTCTCAGCACCCGAACGCCGTCCGGCCGCACGCCGTGCACCGGCGTTTCGCCCTTCCGCGCCCGGTTACCCGGGCCGCGACCGGGTCACACCACGACCGGCATCGTCACGCGGAGGTTTCCCCCCATGCCCGAGTACGGCTATTTCCTGGCGGCCGAGGAGCACGACCCCGCGAGCCTCGTCGACCAGGCCCGGATGGCCGAACAGGCCGGTTTCCAGGCGCTGTGGATCTCCGACCACTACCACCCGTGGAACGACGCGCAGGGGCAGAGCGCGTTCGTGTGGTCGGTGATCGGCGCGCTGTCGGAGGCGGTGTCACTGCCCATCGAGACGGCCGTGACCTGCCCGACCGTGCGCATGCACCCGGCGGTCGTGGCGCAGGCCGCGGCGACCAGCGCGGTGATGACCGAGGGCCGCTTCCGGCTCGGCGTCGGCACCGGCGAGGCGCTGAACGAGCACATACTCGGGGACGCCTGGCCGCCGCTGCACGTGCGCCTGGAGATGCTGGAGGAGTCGATCCAGGTGATGCGCCGGCTGTTCACCGGCGAGGTGGTCAGCCACCGCGGCACCCACTACACCGTGGAGAACGCCCGCCTGTACACCGTCCCCGACGAGCCCGTCCCGATCGACATCTCCGGCTTCGGCCCGAAGGCGACCTCGCTGGCCGCCCGCGTGGGCGACGGCTACATCACGATGATGCCGGAGGAGGAGATGGTCACCCAGTTCCGCAAGGGCGGCGGCGG
The DNA here is from genome assembly GCF_055566415.1 of Streptomyces sp. NPDC027663. Lineage (NCBI taxonomy): Bacteria > Bacillati > Actinomycetota > Actinomycetes > Kitasatosporales > Streptomycetaceae > Streptomyces > Streptomyces sp. NPDC027663. Next base: position 609,820 of record NZ_JBVHSK010000003.1, read on the forward strand.
AGCGAAACTGGTCAGCGGCGGTACCAAGGTCTGTTACGGCGCGGACCGCGACGCGTGCGTCCGTACGGTGCACAAGCTCTGGTACAACGAGCTGCTGCCCGGCGAGATGGGCCAGGTGCTGCCCTCGCCCCGGCACTTCGAGCAGCTGCATCCGCTGGTCACCGAGGACATGGTCCGGGAGAAGGTGGTGTGCGGCGACGACGTCGAGCAGCATGTGGGCACGCTGCGGGCGTTCGCCGACGCCGGGTTCGACCGGGTGTACGTGAACCAGATCGGGCCGGATCAGCAGGGGTTCTTCGACTTCTACCGCACGAAGGTGCTGCCGCGGCTCGCCGAGTGACCCTCCCCTCCCCGGCCGGGTGCCGGGTGCCGGGTGCCGGGTCACCTGGTTCCGGGTGAGCGCGGGCGGTGCCGGATGCTTCGGGATGCTTGCGGTGAGATTGCGGGCGCGGGTCGTGCGGGGTTGCTCGCGCAGTTGCCCGCGCCCCTGGGGAATGTGTGCGGGCGCGCGCGGGCCGGTGCGTGGTTGTTGTTCGCGCAGTTCCCCGCGCCCCTGCCTTCGTCGGCAGGGGCCTGGAGCGGCTGTGCTGCAGCCGTTGTGCGGGCTGTCAGGCCCTGTGTTGTGCGGGCTGTCAGGCCCTGTGGTGGGGGGAGTCGGGGTCGGTCGGGGGGTACGGGGGCATCGGCGGGTACGGCATGCCCATGCCGCCGGGCGGGGCGCCGGGTGCGGTGCCGCCGACCACACGGTGCGGGGCATGCGGCCGGTGTGCGTGTCCGGGGTGGGCGGCGCCGCGCAGCAGGTAGGCCACGGCGCCCATGATGGCGGCCGTGATCAGCGCGGCTGCCCAGCCGGGCAGGCCTATCGCCAGGGCCAGGCCCACGGCGAGGGCCACCGCACCACCCGCGTAGAGGGCGACAGCGCCCGACGCGGCGTAGAGCATGGCGGTGCGGCGCTGCTTGCGGGTCTGCTCGCGCAGTTCCTCGCGTACCGTCTCGCGTGCCACCTGAGCCAGCTCTTCGACGAGGTGCTTGTCCAGATGTTCCAGGTGATCCAAACGGTCCATGTCATGCGGGTACCCGCCGGACACAGCGGGTAACGCAGGGGTCCTGCGCGCTGCCCACGGCCCCAACTAGGCTCGGCCGCATGGAGATTCTGGGCGCCTCCCTGCGCATCTGCGTCGACGACCTCGAAGCCGCGATCCCCTTCTACGAGCGTCTGGCGGGCGGCAGAGCGCTCCGTTTCCAGCGGGGCGGTGTCCAGGTGGCCGCGGTCGGCTCCTTCCTGCTGATGAGCGGCCCGGAGGAGGAGCTGGAGATCCTGCGGAAGGTCGCGGCGACGATCGCCGTCGAGGACGTGGACGAGGCGCACCGGCTGCTGACCGAGCTGGGCGCCCGGGTCGTCGCGGGGCCGGTGCCGACGCCGGTGGGCCGCAATCTGCTGGCGGTGCACCCGGACGGCTCGGTTTTCGAGTACGCGGACCAGAGCGGCTGATCCGCTCACCCGGGGTCCGGGCGCATCCGGAAGTCGTAGCGGGCGGGCAGCGGCTCGTCGGTCAGGCGCTCCCACAGCCGGCCGATGTCCTCGGCGCCCTCCCGCAGATCGGCCACCTCGAAGCCGGCGTCGAAGACGGCGCGGGCCTCGGCGCGCCGGCCCTCGGCCAGCAGCAGCCCGGCCTGGAGCAGCCGGAACCGGCCGCGCCGGCGGACGGCCTCCGGCAGCTGCTCCCACACCGCCCGTGCCTCGGCGGTCCGCCGGACGCGGAGCAGGGCTTCGAGCGTCTCCCGGCCGAGCGCGGCCAGGGCGGCCGTCCAGGTGCCGCCGTCGTCGTGACCCTGCCGGCACAGGTCGCGGAAGGCGTCGGCGTACCGTTCGGCGGCCCGCTCGTGGTGGCCGGACTCCTGGTCGGCGACGGCCAGGCAGCGCAGCAGCGGCCACGGTGCGGGCGCCCCGCGCAGCGCGCGTTCCCAGCTGCGGACGGCCTGGGCACGGTCGCCGGCGTACCACTGGGCGATGCCGAGGTGGTACTCGGTGTGCGGGGTGGCGGGGGCGGTCTCCAGCATGTCCCGCCAGGGCCGGGCGACCGGTGTCGGGCCGGGCGGCCGGTCCGGTTGCGGCTCGGGCAGGGATCCGGTGCGCAGCAGCTCACGCCAGGGTGCCTGGGCGGCGCCCAGCGCGGACTCGGGGAACGGCGTCCCGGGCAGCTTCAGGCCGGCCCGGAGCACTTCGAGCGCGCCCCAGCCGGAACCGGCCGCCAGGATCGCGCCGGGTTCGGTGTCGGCGTACGGCCGCCAGGCGGCGTACGCCTCCTCGACCCGGGCCCGCGGCAGGACGGCCGCCAGCCGCCGCTCCGCTCCCTCGACGACGTCCCGCCACTCCCCCGAGGGCGGTGTGCCGAGCGGCCCGTACGCCTCCAGCCAGGACACCTCGCTCTCCGCATCCAGCCGGACGTCCTCCAGCTGGGTGGGGGCGAGCCCGGCCTGGATCTCGCAGTAGCCGCCGGTCCCGGGCTCGGTCAGCCATTCCTGCCAGCGCCGTCCGCCGGGCCGGCTGCCCCAGACGAACAGCTTGCGGCCGCGCAGCACGTCGGTGGACGTCTGCACCAGCCCGTGCCCGTCCGCGTCCAGCGCGGCGATCCAGCGGCGGCGGCCGTCGGGGATGTCGTAGAAGTAGTCGGCGGCGTAGGGGCTGTTCAGCGGGTGGGTGCGGTCGATGCCGTCGTACGACGGGACGGGCACCCGGCGCAGACGCCGCTCGTAGCCGATGGAGGGCCCTCCCACGCCGTCAGGGCTGTGGGGCAGCCACGCTTCGTCGGCGGGGGCGAGGATCCGGCGGTCCTCGGGTACGGCGATGTTGGACCACCAGTAGGTGGGCACCGGACGCTCGTGCGGGTTGCGGATGCGGACGCCGGCGTAGAGGAAGTCGGAGCCGTCCGGGAGCCACAGGTCGACCTGGAACGGCAGGTCGCGCAGCCGCTCCCACTCCCACAGGCGGAGCATCTCGGTGCCGTCGGGCGCGGGGACGCGGGCCGCGTGCAGGGGCGCGCAGGAGAGGGTGGTGTGTCCGGTGGCGCCGATGTTCCATTCGATGCCGCCGGAGTACCAGGCACCGTTGAGAGCGAAGTGCGCGGGCTGGAACACCGGGTTGCGGTAGAGGAGTTCGCGTCCGGTGGGCAGGTGGACCAGGGAGGCGATCCGGCCGCCGAGGCCGGGCAGGACGGTGGCGCGCAGGCGGTCGTTCTCGAGCACGAGGGCGTCGATCGCACGGGGTGCGCGGGTACGGCCGTAGCCGTCACGGACACCGACCGGCAGCAGGCTGTGCAGCGGCGCGCAGCCGAGCTGACGGGCCATGTCCGGGGACACGTGCGGGACTTCGCGGCCGTCGATGCGGTACGCCTCGTCCAGCGGGCGCAGCGGCGGCAGGGGGTTGTCCGGCCCCAGCTCCGCGGCGGGCAGCGTCAGTACCTCACGTCGGATCGTCGTCACGCTGACCAGGGAACCCGGCCAGGGGCGAGTCGGCCAGGGGAGCTGCCGGTCAGGATTGCGCAAAGGAGGCGACGGCCAGGCGGCCCTCCCGCATGCCGAGGCCTGCGGGTTCCGCCGCTCTTGCGGGGCTCCGGCGAGTTCGGAGCAGCCCGGCACGGTGGCGGGGGCGGGTGGGCGCGGGCGCGGGTCCGAAAGGGCGTCGAGGACGACGCGGCTCCGTGTGCGGCTCCTCCGGGAAGGCGGAGGTCAGTGGGCGGAGCGCATCTCGGCGGTGAGCGCCCAGCGTTCGTGGTCGCGCCAGGCGCCGTCGACGTGGAGCATGGCCGGGGAGAAGCCCTCCCGGCGGAAGCCGGCGCCACGGGCGAGGGCGAGGGAGGCGGTGTTCCCGGGCTGTGCGTTGATCTCCAGGCGGTGCAGGCCCATCGGCCCCAAGGCGTATCCGATCACCAGGTCCAGCCCCTCGCGCATCAGCCCCCGGCCGGCGGCGTGCGCAAAGACGCCGTAGCCGAGGGCACCGCACTGGAAGCCGCCGCGGACGATGTTGTTGATGTTGATGAATCCGGCGATGTCCCCGCCGTCCTTCTCGCACACCAGGAAGCCGGCCTTGGCCGGGTCCTCGATCAGGCCGCCCGCATAGATGGCGTAGGCCTCGTCGGTGTCCGGCGGGAACAGCCAGGGCCGGTGCAGGTCCTTGCTCTCCCGGGCGCGTGCGGTGAACTCGGGGCCGTCGGCGAGGGTGAAGGGCCGGACGGCGACGCGCGGGCCTTCGGCGAGGTATCGGGACGCTGTGTGCGGCATCCGGCCAGCCTAAGGCGCCCCGTTGCGCGGTGTCGCGTGAGATACCGCCGCGCGGGCGCCGTGCTCCCGTGGCGCCACCGGCCGGCGGCCCGGCGTCGCGGGCGGACCGCCGGAGAAGGCCCGCCCCGCGGGCTCATCGGTCACCCGTCTGGACACGCACACCCGGCCCGCCCTGCACGCACACCCAGCCCGCCCTGCACGCCCACCCGGTCACCCGGTCACCCGGTCACCCGGTCACCCGGTCAGGAGACGCACGCCTCTCCCACCCCGCACGCCCACCCGTCAGGACACGCACACCCGGGCCCGCCCCCCGCGCGCCGACCCGGTCTCCCGTCGGTGTCAGCGCAGCGCAGGCTCGTCCAGCGTCAACGTGCCCGTCTCCGCGTCGAGTTCGGCCGAGACCCCGAACGGAATGGTCAACGCCCCGGCGCAGTGACCGAATCCGACGTTCTCCGCCACGGGGACGCCGAGCGCGCCGAGCCGGTCGGCCAGCACGGGCCGCAGCTCGGCGTAGTCCGAGCAGCCCTCCCAGGAGCCGAGCAGCACCCCGCGCACCCCGTCGAGCCAGCCCGAGCGCAGGAGCTGGGTGAGATACCGGTCGAGGCGGTACGTCTCCTCGCCCACGTCCTCCAGGCAGAGCAGGCCGCCGTGTGCCGAGGGCCGGGCGCCCGGGGTGCCGCACTCCGCCGCGAGCAGGCACAGACAGCCGCCGAGGGTGACGCCCCGCGCCCGGCCGGGCACGAGTGCGCCGCCGCCGGAGGCGATGGTGCGGACGGTCTCGGGCGCGAAGAGGGTGGCCCGCAGGTGCTCCTGGGCCCGGGTGTTCTTGACGAAGTCGATGCCGGCCGCCATCGGACCGTGCAGCGTGGCGAGCCCCAGGCGGGTGGCGAAGGCCTCGTGCAGCACGGTGAGGTCGCTGAACCCGACGAAGACCTTCGGTCCGGCCGCCCGCATGGCGTTCCAGTCGAGCAGGTCGATCATGCGCTGCACGCCGTACCCGCCCCGCGCGCACAGCACCGCGTCCACCGAGGGGTCGCACCAGGCGTTCTGGAAGTCGGCGGCGCGGTCGGCGTCCGAGCCCGCCAGGTAGCCGAACTCCGGGTGCCGGTCCAGGACATGGGGTCCGGCCACCGGGTCGAGGTCCCAGCCGCGCAGCAGGTCGAGCCCCGCCTGCAGGCGCTCCTCGGGCACCGGCCCGCTGGTGGCGACGACGGCCACCCGGGCGCCCGGGGCCAGCCGGTGCGGCCGTACGAGTTCCTTCACGGGGACAGTTCCACCTCGGGTGTGCGCGGTGTCGGTTCCAGCCCGAACACCTGGGCGTACAGGGACAGTTCGGCCTCCAGGGCGCTCACCATGGTCTCGGCGCGCCGGAATCCGTGCCCCTCGCCTTCGAAGGTGAGGTAGGCGTGCGGCACGCCGCGGCCCGCGATGCGCGCGAGGAAGCGTTCGCATTGTGCGGGCGGGCAGATCACGTCGTCCAGACCCTGGAGCAGCAGGAAGGGCGCGGTGAGCCGGTCTGCGTGCGCGGTCGGGGAGCGTTCGGCGTACCGGGCGGGCACGTCGGCGAGCGGGCCGATCAGCGACTCCAGGTAGCGGGACTCGAAGTCGTGGGTGTCCCCCGGGCCCCAGGTGGCCAGGTCGAGCACCGGATAGATGATGGTGCCGCAGGCGTAGACGTCGGTCGTGGTCAGGGAGGCGGCCGTGGTCCAGCCGCCCGCGCTGCCGCCCCGGATCGCGAGCCGGCCCGGGTCGGCGGTGCCCTCGTCGGCGAGGGCGCGGGCGACGGCCGCGCAGTCCTCGACGTCGACCACTCCCCACTGCTCGCGCAGCCGCTCCCGGTAGGCCCGGCCGTACCCGGTGGAGCCGCCGTAGTCGACCTGGGCAACCCCGATGCCGCGCGAGGTGAAGTAGGCGATGTCGAGGTCCAGCACGAGCGGCACCCGGCTGGTGGGGCCGCCGTGCGCCCAGATGACGTAGGGCGGCAGCTCGCCGTCGAGCGCGGCCCGTGCGGGGTGGTGCGGCGGATAGACGTAGGCGTGCACCTCGCGGCCGTCCGGGCCGGGGAAGGTGCGGATCTGCGGCTCCGGGTAGTACGCCGGGTCGACCGGGTCCTCGTGCCGGGAGCCGATGGCGCGGGCGCGGCCGGTGGCGGTGTCCAGCTCGACCACCTCGTAGGCGGTGCGCGGGCTGCCGCCGACGCCGACGACACGCGCGCCGTGCACCGCGAGCATGCCGGTGAACTCGGTCCACGGCCCGGCCGCGTCGACGATCTCCCCGGTCTCCGGATCCAGTATCCCGAGCATGGCCGGCCCTCTGCCGTGCACGACCGCGATCAGGCCGTTGTCCAGCGGTGCGAACCAGCGGAAGCCGAGCAGCCACAGGGGGCCGGCGAACTCCTCCTCGCGCGGACAGAGCAGGGTGCCGTCGCGGTAGAGGTTCCACCAGCCGCTGCGGTCGCTCGTGTACAGCAGCCTGCCGTCGGCCGACCACTCGACCTGCGCGACGGCCTCGTCCGGCCCGCCGGCCACCGTTCGAGCGTCCTTCAGCCGGCCGTCGTCCGTGACGTCGGCAACCAGCAGTTCCGTCCCGTCCCAGGGCATCCGCGGATGGTCCCAGGCGAGCCAGGCGGCCCGCCGGCCGTCGGGCGACAGCCGTGCGCCGGTGACGAACCGCTGCCGGGGCTCGGCGAGTTCGCGCACGGCGCTGCGGTCGTCGGCGGCCGACCCGTCCAGCGGTACGGCGGCCAGGACGCGCCGTACGTCGTCGGGGCCGTCCCCGGTGAACTCCTCCAGCACGCACCACACCTCGCCGCGGTCGAGGTCCACCCGGGGCTCCGCCCAGCGCAGCCCGCCGCCCGGCGGGGACAGCGGAGTGAGCGCAACGGGCTCGCCGCCGGGCTCGTACCGGTACAGCCGCTGGTCGGCGAAGTGCGCGAAGACGATCAGGGGCCGGCCCTCGTGGACCAACCCGGTCCAGGGCCGGCCGCCGTACTCGATGACCCGGCTGCGCACGTTCCACGGCGCGGGCAGCACCGACTCCTCGACGCCGTCGGCCCGGCGCCGGACCAGGGCCCGCCGGCCGCCCTCGGCCGGCCGGGGCTCGGTCCACCAGGTCTCGTCGCCGACGAAGTCCACCCACTCCGGCCGTCCGTCGTGTGCGGCGGCGAGTGCCGCGTCGATGGGCGACGGCCACGATCCGTACGGTGTTCTCTGCACCTCGTCCCCCACTGTCTAGGCCGTCCGCAGGAAGCGGTCCAGGACGCGCACCCCGAAGTGCAGCGCCTCCACGGGCACGCGCTCGTCCACGCCGTGGAACAGCGCCTGGTAGTCGAGGTCCGCGGGCAGCTTCAGCGGGGAGAAACCGTACCCGGTGATGCCGAGCCGGGAGAACTGCTTGGCGTCCGTGCCGCCCGACATGCAGTACGGCACCACGTGCCCGCCGGGCGCGAACTCCTCCACGGCGGCCCGCATCCTGGCGAACAGGGGCGCGTCCACCGGTGCGTGCAGGGCCACCTCGCGGTGGACGAACTCCCACTGCACGTCCGGCCCCGTCAGCCGGTCCAGCGTGGCGACGAACTCCTCCTCGGTGCCGGGCAGGTAGCGCCCGTCCACGTGGGCAACTGCCTCGCCGGGGATGACGTTCAGCTTGTAGCCGGCGTCCAGCATGGTGGGGTTGGCGCTGCTGCGGACGGTCGCCTCGACCAGCCGGGCGGCCGGCCCGAGCTTCTCCAGGAGCCGGTCCACCTGCCCGAAGTCTGCCTCGATGCCGTACAGGGCGGCGAGTTCGGCGAGGGCGGCCCGCACGGTCGGGGTGAGCCGGAGCGGCCACTCGTGCTCGCCGATGCGGGTGACGGCGGCGGCGAGCCGGGTCACCGCGTTCTCCTTGTTCACCTTGGAGCCGTGCCCGGCCCGGCCGCGCGCGGTGAGCCTGAGCCAGCCGGTGCCGCGCTCGCCGGCGGCGATCGGGTAGATCTCCCGGCCGGCCCCGTCGTGGAAGGTGAAGGCGCCCGACTCGCTGATGCCCTCGGTGCAGCCCTCGAAGAGTTCGGGGTGCCGGTCGGCGAGGAACCCGGAGCCGTCCTCGGCGCTGGCCTCCTCGTCCGCGGTGAACGCGATGACGAGGTCACGGCGGGGGCGTACGCCCTGCCGGGCCCAGGCGCGGACCACCGCGAGGATCATCGCGTCCATGTTCTTCATGTCGACGGCCCCGCGCCCCCACACCACCCCGTCCCGGATCTCCCCGGAGAACGGGTGCACGCTCCAGTCGGCGGCCTCGGCCGGTACGACGTCGAGGTGACCGTGGACCAGCAGCGCGTCGGCGGAGGGGTCGGTGCCCGCGATCCGGGCGACGACGTTGGTGCGGCCCGGGGTGCGCTCCAGCAGCAGGGGTTCCAGGCCCGCCCCGGACAGCCGCTCGGCCACGTATTCGGCGGCCGGCCGTTCCCGGCAGTCGCCGCCGCCCCGGTTGGTGGTGTCGATGCGGATCAGGCCGGAGGTGTACTCCACCACCTCGTCCAGGGCCTGCTGGTCAGCCATACTGCTCCTCCACGGCGGCAGAGACGATCGTGGTGACCGCCTTGAACGTCCTGATCCCGTCGTACATGGTGGCGCTGGTGTACGCCACCTTCCGTTCCCCGGTCCGGGCCACCCCGGGGACGACGGTGGCGGCCTCGGCGAGGTGCTCGGCGTCGAACTCGACGGCGACCGTGACCGGTCCGGCCTGCACCGGTTCGTGCCGGACGGCCAGCCGTGCGGCCTCCTTGGCAGCCGCGCGGATGTCGGCCGCGGTCCGGGCAGGGGTCCGGCACACCGCCGCGTACCGCGAGACATGGTCCTTGACGGCGACCTTCAGCGCCTGCGGCGCGTAGCCGAGGGCGTCCTCGCAGGCCACGTCGTCGCCGGTGACGAGGACGACGGGGACGCCGTACTCGGCGACGACATGCGCGTTCAGCAGACCCTCGCTCGCGCGGACGTCGTTCAGCCACACCCCGGTGATCTGGTTGGCGAGATAGGTGTGGGCGAGGACGCCCTCCATGCCGGCGCCCGCGTGGTAGCCGACGAAGGCGACGCCGTCGACGTCGCCGTGCTGGACGCCCTCCACCATGGACAGCGCCTTGTGCCGGCCGGTGAGCATCTCCACCCGCTCGTCGAGCCGCTCCAGCAGCAGGTTCCGCATGGTCCAGTGCGCCTCGTTGACACGTACGTGCTCTGCCCCGCCGTCGAAGAAGCCTTCCACGGCGGCGTTCACGTCGGAGGTGAACATCGACCGGCACCGCTCCCACTGCGGCGTCCCCGGCAGCACGTCGGCGGGCCAGGTGACACCCGTGGCCCCCTCCATGTCGGCACTGATGAGGATCTTCATGTTGCTTCACGTTACGCGCCGGCGGGGGAACTTCCTATGAGGCGGACAGGAGGGAGGGCGCATCCCAGGACCTCGGCACGGTGTCCGTGCACGCCCGTCGCCGCCCTGCTCCCGGAGGGCGGCCGCCGGCGAGAGGTCAGGGAAACATTTCGCAGCGGAGCGAAGGGAAACGGAGCAGGCCCAGGGCGAAAGAGCCCCCGGCGCCGCCCGCCCGCGGCCGCCGGCAGGCGCCGGGGCAAGAGCCGCGAGCAACTGCCGGGCGGCACGTCAAAACGTTTATTCGAGCATGCGCTCCCTGGCTCGCACACTGCTGCGACCACGACAACGGCGAGAACGAGGGGGGCGCACAACCCCCGCGATTCGGATTCTGCACATCATCCGACCTTCGCTGAAGCGCTTGCCTTGATCTCACGCTCCGCAGCTAGCTAGGTGCTGAGGCCGCTTCCTGGCCCGGGCTCCCGACGAACCCGGCCGTTCGAGCAACGGAAGCGGTCCCGACACCTGCATGTGAGGAGTGGTCATGAAGAAGGACTATGAGGCGCCGACGCTCGTCCGGCTCGGTACCTTCCGGAAGGAGACGGGGCTCCTCGGGCGCTCCGGCAACGACCGGCTGATCCTGAGCAAGAACTGACGACCGACGGTCCTTGACCCGACGTCATGACTGAACTGCACGAAAGTGCGGGGACGGGCCCCGGCGACGCGCACTTCGCGGTCTTCACGGACCGTGCGGACGCGACCGCCGTGGCCCGCTCCTTCGCCCGCCCCGGAAGCCGGACCCTCCCGCACGCGTCGGGCCGGCCCTGGCTGGTCGGCCACTGGCACGACGACGAGATCCTCGCCGCGCACGCCGGGGGCGCCTCCGTCGCCGTGGTCGGCTGCTGCCCTGTCGACGCCGGCGAACTGCGCCGCCGGGCCGCCCGGTTGCGTGATCTCGCGGAACTCGACGCACTGGCCCGGTCCCTCCCCGGCAGTTTCCATCTCGTCGGCGCCCTCGGAGGACGGATCAGAGTCCAGGGCACCGCCTCCGGACTGCGACTCGTCTTCCACGCGGAGATCGGCCGCGTACGCGTGGCCACGACCCGCGCCGACACGCTCGCCGCCGCCCTGGGCCTCGAACCCGACCCGCAGGAACTGGCCGTGCGGCTGCTGTGGCCGGCCCCGTACCCGCTGTTCGAGACGTCGATGTGGCCCGGGATCACCGCCGTTCCTCCGCAGGACGCCGTGGTCGTCGCCGCGGACGGGCGCAGCGTGCGGCACACCCGGTGGTGGACACCGCCGGAGCCGGTCCGGCCGCTCGCCGAGGCGGCGCCCCTGATCCGGACGGCACTTCAGGAGGCCGTGGACGCGCGCACCCGTCAGGGCGGCGTGGTGAGCTGCGACCTGTCCGGCGGACTGGACTCGACCTCCGTCTGCTTCCTGGCCGACCGCTCCCCCGCCCGAGTCGTGGCCAGTACCTGGCCGGGACGTGATCCGGCGGACACCGACCTGCACTGGGCCGAGCGGGCGGTCCGGCACCTCCCGGACGTCGAGCACGTGATCTGGGACGCCGACGCCTCACCACTGGTCTATGAGGCCCTGCTCGCCATCGACGACCTCCTCGACGAGCCGACCATCGGTGTCATGGACCGCTCCCGGGTGCTGCACCACCTGCCCGGCCTCGCCGCACGCGGCAGCCGGTTGCATCTGACCGGCATCGGCGGCGACCACGTGGCGTGGTGCTCCGAGGCGTACTATCACCGGCTGCTGCGTACCCGTCCGCTGTTCGCCCTGCGCCAGTTGCGCGGGTTCCGGGCGCTGTGGCAGTGGCCGCTCGGCGGCACGGTCCGGGCACTCGCCGACTCCCGGCCGTACGGGACGTGGCTCGCCGACGCCGCCGGCCGGCTGCGGGGCCCGCTGCCGCCGTCCGTCGCCACGGGACTCGGCTGGGGCATGGCCCCGCGCCTGTTCGACTGGGTGACCCCCGAGGCAGAAGGGATGGCCCGCCGGGCACTGCTCGATGCCGCCGCGACGGCATCCCCGCTGCACCCGGACCGCGGACTGCACGCCGACCTGGAGCAGATCCGCTCGTGCGCCCGTGTCATCCGGCAGTGGGACCGGATGGCAGCCCGCGCCGGTCTGCCGATGGCCTCTCCCTTCCTCGACGACCGCGTCGTCGAGGCGTGTCTCGCCGTACGTCCGGGCGAGCGCGTCACACCCTGGCGGTACAAGCCCGTCCTCGGTGCCGCGATGCGCGGGATCGTGCCCGAGGACTGCCTGCGGCGCACCGACAAGGCCACGGCCTCCATGGACGCCTCCAACGGACTGCGCGAACACCGCGCCGACCTGCTGGCCCTGTGGGAGGACTCACGGCTGGCGGAACTGGGCCTGGTGGACGGCGCCGAGCTTCGCCGCCTCGCCCTGCGGCCCGCCTCCCGCGGGCTCTCCGAAGCCATCCTCTACTCCACGATCGCCGCCGAGGTGTGGTTGCGGGGACTCGGCCGCAACCGCACCCGTGTCCCGCAACCCTGACCGCATGCTCCGTCAGACACGTCAGACACGTCAGAAAGGCCCTCACATGCCCCTGCGGTTCGGCGACAACGTCTCCACGGCCGAGACCGACTACGGCACCGTGCTGCTGGACGAACAGGCCGGTACCTACTGGGAGTTGAATCCCACGGCCACCCTCGTGGTGCGGACGCTGCTCGGCGGCGGCGAGGCAGCGGACGCGGCCGCCGCCCTGGTCCGGGAGTTCGACGTCGACCGGGCGCAGGCCCGGCAGGACGTCGAGACCCTCGTACAGCAGCTGCGGAACTCGGGGCTCGCCTCGTGACGACGCCCAGCGCGCTGGAGCGCCCGGGCGGCGTGCCCCTGTCCCGGCGTCTGGCCGCCCGCCTCGTCCTGCTCCCCGCCGTCGCTCTCGCCCTGCTGCCGCCGCGCCGCATCCGCATCGTGCTCGGCGTCCTGCGGCGCGGCGCCGGGCCCGCCACCGCCGCGCAGGCCCAGGAGGCGCGTGACGCCATGTGCGCGGCCAGCCTGCACTGTGCCGGCCCGAAGGGCTGCCTGCCGCGCTCCCTGGGGGCGGCACTGCTGTGCCGTCTCGGCGGAACCTGGCCGGCCTGGTGCACCGGTGTACGCGTCGTCCCGCCCTTCACCGCCCATGCCTGGATCGAGGCGGACGGCCGTCCCGTCGGCGAGGGTGTGCCGGACGGCTACTTCGCCCGGCTGGTGACCGTCGGCCCGCTGCCACGGCCGACGGACCGATGACCGGCACGACGGTGGCGCACGACGGCCCGGCCGAGGTCACCGACGGCGGCAGGTCCACCACGGCGGCGGTGGCCACGATGTACCGGCTCACCGCCGGGCACCGCAGCGCCATCGCCGTCGCCACCGTACTGACCCTCGTGGGCTCCGCCCTGGGACTCGCCCAGCCACTCGTCGCCAAGGACGTGGTCGACGCGACCGGCCGCGGACAGGTCGTCTGGCCGCTGCTGGTACTCCTCGGCGCGCTGTTCGTCGTCGAGGCGGCGACCGGCGCCGCGGGGCGCTTCCTGCTGGAGCGGATGGGCGAGGGAGTCGTACGGCAGCTGCGTCACGGGCTGGTGGGACGGCTGCTCCGGCTGGAGATGAGGGAGTACGGCCGGCACCGCGGCGCAGACCTCGTATCCCGGGTGACGACCGATACCACCGTGCTCCGGGAGGTCGTGTCGCAGGCCCTGGTGGATCTGGTGACGGGAAGCCTCGTCGCCGCCGGGGCGATCATCCTCATGGCGTGGCTCGACCCGCTGCTGCTGCTTCTGGTCGCCGTCACCGTGGCAGCGGCGGCCGTGGTCGTCGCCTCGCTGCTCACGGGCATCAGATGCGCGTCCGAGCACATGCAGGACTCGGTCGGTGCCATCGCCGCCGATCTGGAGCGCGCCCTCGGTTCCCTGCCGATGGTCCGCGTGCACCGTGCCGAGGAACGCGAGGCGGCGGGCATCGGCGCCCGCGTCGATGCCGCCTACGGCGCGGGGGTGCGCACCGCGAAGCTCGCCTCCGTCATGAGTTCCGCCGTCGAACTCGCCGTCCAGGGCTCGTTCCTCATCGTCCTGGTGGTAGGCGGCCTGCGCGTGGGCCGCCACTCCGGCTCCCTCGGCGACCTCGTCGCCTTCCTGCTGTACGCCTCGTACCTCGTCCTGCCGCTGTCCTCCGTCTTCCGTGCCGTCGGCCTGGTCCAGCGCGGAATGGGTGCCTATCAGCGCATCGACGAGGCACTGCACCTGACTGTCGAGCCCACCGCTCCCCGGATCGCGAGGGACCGCGCATCCGCAACGCGGCCGACCGGGCCGTCCGTCCCCCGCGAACACCCGGCCCTCGCCCTGCACGACGTGCACTTCGCCTACGACCCACGGCGGCCCGTCCTGCGCGGTGTTTCCTTCGCCGTCCCGCACCGGCGGTACGTGGCCCTGGTGGGCCGGTCCGGAGCCGGCAAGAGCACGGTGTTCGCCCTGGTGGCGAGGTTCTACGAGCCGGACGCGGGCACCGTGCTCTTCGACGGACGGCCCGCGGCCGAACTCAGCCGCGAGGCATGCCGCCGGGGCATCGCCATCGTCGACCAGAACGCCCATGTCGTCCACGGCACCCTGCGCGACAACATCGCCTACGCCGTGCCCGACGCCACCGAAGCGGAAGTCCGGCACGTCATCGAACGGGCCGGACTGGAAGAAGTCGTCGACCGGCTGCCCGGTGGCCTGTCCGCTGTCATCGGTGAACGCGGCAGCACCCTCTCCGGCGGCGAACGCCAGCGCGTCGCCCTCGCCCGCGCACTGCTGGCCCGTCCCGCCCTGCTCCTGCTGGACGAGCCCACCTCGCACCTCGACGCGATCAATGAAGCGGCGCTCACCACCGTCATGAAGGACATCGCCCAGGAGTGCGCCCTGCTCGTCATCGCCCACCGCCTGTCCACGGTGCAGCATGCGGACCACATCGTGGTGCTGCAGGACGGCCGCACCGCCGCCGCCGGGCGCCACGAGGAGTTGCTCGCCGGCAGCTCCCTCTACCGCGAGCTGGCCGCGAGCCAGATGCTCCGGCCGGGCGGGCACCCGGAAGCGGCTGCCGGCGGGGGGCGGACGGTCGAAGCATGCCGTCCCAGCGGGTCCGCCGCTCGGGATGCGGGCCTGCACGGGCCACCGGCCGGGCGGTCGTGACTGCCCCGGGTTCCGCCCACGCCTCAGCCAGGCACCCCTCCGGCGAAAACCGGAGGGGTGCCTGCACACGCAGAGACGAGATCCCGCCGGGGGCCCACGTCGCGGTCACGCCCCGGCGAGGACGAACCAGTGCGCCGGCAGGTCGATGCGGGTGCCGTCCGCGAGGTACTCGGTCTGCGGCAGAGTCGTGTCGCCGTCGGCCAGGATCGTCAGGCCGGCCTCGCCGAGCAGGCGCGGGATCTCCTCGTCGGAGGCGTCGGCGGGCTTGAGTCCGTGGTGGAAGACGCGCCGGAGCTTGGGCCCCGGGCCGGCCGGGTCGGCGGCTGCGCGCTTGAGGACGTCCCGGGAGCCGGAGGTCAGTTCCACGACGAAGGCGCGGCCCTCGGTGCCGATGATCTCGGCGACGGCGGCGGCCACCGCGGGTCGTGCGGCCGGTTCGCTCTGGTGGATCACCGCCCGCATGTAGACGTTGCTGTCGCCGAGCTGCTGGTGCAGGGCCCGTACGGCGTCGGTGTCGGTGAGGTCGAGCTGCCGGAACTCGATGGCGCCGCCGTTCGCGGCCCGGCGCGCGTGCTCGACTGCGGCCTCCGAGAGGTCGACGCCGACGGCGCGGGCGAACCGGGTGGCCAGATAGCGGGTCTGGGTGCCGTTGCCGCAGCCCAGGTCGACGATCGTCCGACCGGGGTCGGCGTGGGGCAGGAGCAGTTCGCTGTGCGGTGCGGCAGTCAGGGAGGGATCGGCGTCCCAGATCGCCTCGCCACGGGCGTCAGTGGTTTCGCGCCAGTAACTCTCCCAGGAGTTACGGTAGTTGTCCGAGACATTCATGCGATCTCCCCACGGTTCGGTTCCGTGATCGGAATATCGCGGCGGCCGGGGACAGGGCAAGGGCCGGGCGGCCACCTTCACCGGATGTACGGCTCAGGGCACTTCGGCGGACACCCGCCCGGTTGCGTGCGCCCCCGGTCGGCCGCCGGTCAGCGGCTCGTGGTGACGGCCTGTTCGAACCAGACGGTCTTGCGGTGTCCGGTGGCGCTCGCGCCCCACTCCCGGGCGAGCCGGGAGACCACGCGCAGCCCGCGGCCGGACTCGTCGAGGGGGCCTGCGGCGAGCAGCGCGGGCAGGGCGGGTTCCTCGTCGGTTACCTCGAACAGCAGCGCGTCGGTGCGGACGACCCGCAGCCCGACCCGCTCGCTCCCGGCGTGCCGGACGGCGTTGGTGACGACCTCGCTGACCAGCAACTCGGCCGTCTCCACGGCCTGTGACAGGCCCCATTCAAGAAGCCGTTCGCGGACCAGACGGCGGGCCCGGGCCACCTCGCCGGGGTCGGCGTCCAGCTGCCATTCGGCGACGTGGTCGTCGGGGATGCCGTTGAGGCGGGCCATGAGCAGGGCGACGTCGTCCTTGCGTCCGCCGTGGGTGTTCAGGGCGCGGATGATCGTGTCGCAGGCGGCGTCCATCGAGGCCGCGGGGTGGGCCGCGGACTCGCAGAGCGCGGCCAGGCCCTCGCCGATGTCGGAACCGCGTACCTCGACCAGCCCGTCGGTGCACAGCACCAGCCGGTCACCGGGCGCGACCCGGAGGCGGATGGCCTCGAAGGCGACGCCGCCGACGCCGATCGGGGCGCCGGTGGGCAGATCGAGGAGTTCGCTGCTGCCGTCCTCGGCGCGGACCAGTACGGGCGGGATGTGGCCGGCGTTGGCGATGTGCAGTTCGCCGCGGATCGGGTCGTAGACGGCGTACAGGCAGGTGGCGAGGTAGTTGTCGCCGAGCCGGCGGGCCAGGTCGTCGAGCTGGCGCAGCAGCCGGGCGGGCGGGGTCTCCATGGCGGCCATGGTCTGTACGGCGGTGCGCAACTGGCCCATCATGGCCGCGGAGTTGAGGCCGTGGCCCATGACGTCGCCGACGACGAGGGCCGTGCGCGAGCCGGGCAGTTTGATGGTGTCGAACCAGTCGCCGCCGATGCGGCCGAGCCGGGTGCCGGGCAGGTAGCGGGTGGCGACGTCACAGCCGGCCATCCGCGGGGTGACCTGCGGCAGCATGCTGTCCTGGAGGGTGTCGGCGACGTTCTCCTGGTAGGTGTACATGCGGGCGTTGTCGAGCACGAGGCCCGCGCGGGCGGCGAGTTCGGCGCCGGTGGTGCGGTCCATGTCGTCGAACTGCGGCCGGTCAGGGCGGCGCATCAGCACCATGAAGCCGAGGACGACGTTGCGCGCCTTGAGCGGGACGATCAGCAGGGACCGGCCGCCGATGAGCGGCCTGAGGTCGCGCTTCTCGAACTCGCCGGCGATGCGGTCCGACAGTTCCTCGGTGACCCGCGGGACGATCACCGGCTCGCCGGTCACCATGCACTTGTAGAAGGGGGTGTGCTCGGGGAAGGCGAAGGCCTCCCCCACCGGCACGGTGTCGTCCCAGCGGCCGGGTTCGTCGTTGTGCTCGACCCAGACGCGGAACATCACGGTGCTGGCGTCCGGCGGTCCGTCCGAGAAGCCCTCGCCGGCCAGCACCGCGGCGCGCAGATGGGTGCCGGCGAAGTCCGCGAACCGGGGTACGGCGGCGCTGGTGACCTCGCGGATGGTCTCGCTGAGGTCGAGCGAGGAACCGATGCGGGAGCTGACCTCGTTGAGGAATTCCAGCCGCTCGCGGACGGCGGCGTACTCCAGGTCCTGCTCGGCGCCGGACGGGATCACGGGCGGTGCCACCCGCTGCTGCGGTACGAGGGGCTCGGCGGCGGTGCGTCCGGCGCGCCGGGGCACGCCCCAGTACGGGGTGACGGGCACCCGGTCGGACTGGCTGAACTCCAGGACGGGGTACCCGAGTTCCAGCACCTGGGAGACGATGCGGCCGCTGAGGCCCGGGCCCATGTGGGGCAGGATCTCCGGCAGGCGCCGCTCGAGTTCCTCGGAGGCGGGCAGCTCGGTGTGGCGGGCGAAGCCGGGCGAGATGCGTTCGGCGGTCTCGTCGTCGTAGCCGCGTTCGTCGCGCAGCCGGGTGGCGTCGGCGGCGAGCACCAGCAGTCGGGAGGTGCCCGGGCCGACCAGCGGGTAGGCCCACCACAGCACGTCGAGCCGCCCGTCCGCGGGCGGGGGCCCGGGCGGGGTGAGCCGGGCGCGGCCGGCCGTCGCGAAGGCGCTGTGCCCGCCGAGCGAGGTCTCCAGGTCGGGTCCGGCCACGTCGTACCCGTCGTACGCGTCGGGCATGGCGTCGCCGCGCGCGTCGTCGGGCAGGGCGCCGGAGACGGGCAGCAGGTCCGCCGCGGGACGTCCGACGGCGTCGTCCCTGCTCACCCCGAACAGGCGCCCGGCGCCGCTGCTCCAGTGGGACACCAGACCCTCGCGGTCGACGACCACCACCGCAAGCGGAATGCGGCCCGCCGCGCTGTCGCCGGCGCCACGTCCGGGAGGTGTGTCCCGTTCGCTGCCACGGTCCATGGCCCAGGCCCTCTCTCCCCACGGCTGTACGCAAAACGATCTGTGCCGCCCGCCACTACGGTACGGCGGTGGCCGGTCGCGATGTGTGGCAATTCTGGAATTGGTTTCACCTGATCGCGCCGGCGCGCGGCTCCGCGCCCCGGCTCAGTCCTCGTGGCCGAGCTGCAGGTCTCGTTCCGTGCGGCCACCGCCCGCGACCTGCAGCACCGTGGCGACCGGCGGGTAACCTGCGGCGATGACGGTGTACTCGCCGGACGAGAGATCCACGAACCGGAACGTTCCGTCGGCACCGGTGGTGAGTGTGTCGACGACATTGCCGGCGGCGTCCAGGAGGGTCACCCGCGCGTCCTCCACGGGGCGTCCGCCGCCGGCCCGCACGGTGCCCTTCAGCACGGCGCCGCCCGCGAGTTCGATGTCCTGCCGGGTCTCCCGGGAGGCCTGCACGCTCACCGGGAGCGCGGCGGGCCGGAAGGCGGGGGCGCTGGCGGCGAGGGTGTACTCGCCGGCGACCAGCTCGGTGATGACGTAGCCGCCCTCGCGCCCGCTGCGGGTGGCGGAGACGACCTCGCCGTGCACATTGGTCAGGGTGACGGTGGCGTCCCGGACGGGGCTGCCGTCGGCGGTGCGCACGCTGCCGGCGAGCCGTCCGGCGCCGCCGAGGACGACGTCGAGTTCGACCGGGCGTTCGCCGACGGTGACGGAGACGGCCTGCGGCTGGTGTCCGCCGGCGGCAGCGATCAGCACGTACGACCCGGAGCCGGGTGTGCTGAGCGCGTACCTCCCGTCGTCGGTGCTGGCGCCCCGCCCGATCTGCTGTCCGGTCACGTCGATGAGGGTGAGTGCCGCGCGGGGCACCACGGTGCCGTCGGGGTGCTGCACCGTGCCGCAGACCGGGATTCCGGCGGGGTACGGCGATCGGGCCTGCGGGATCGCAGCGGTCACGGTCTCGGGCTCCGTTTCGGCGGTGTGGTGGGACACCAGTGGTTTCTCCTTGAGGAAGAAGGCGATGGCCAGGCCGAGGACGAGCACCGGGACGAGGTAGAGGAAGATCCGGGGCATCGCGTCGGCGTAGGCGCGGATGTAGGCGTCGCGCAGCGCCGGGGGCAGCGCGTGCACGAGCTGCGGGGTGAGGGAGTCGGGGTCGGGCAGCCCGGTGCCCGCGCGCGGGGGCAGTTCGCTGCGCAGGGCGTCGGTGAGCCGGCCGGCGAAGAGGGTGCCGAAGACGGCGGCGCCGACGCTGCCGCCGATCTGGCGGAAGTAGTTGTTGGCGCTGGTGGCGCTGCCGAGGTCGGCGGGGCGCACGGAGTTCTGCACGGCGAGGACGAGGACGGGCATGACCAGACCGATGCCGGCGCCGAGCACGGCCATCCAGATGCTGTAGTGCAGCCGGGGCGTGTCGGTCTCCAGCCGGGACAGCAGCCACATGCCGACGGCGGAGACGGCGCCGCCGAGCACGGGGAAGATCTTGTAGCGGCCGGTGTGGCTGATGAGCTGGCCGCCGATGACCGAGGCACCGACGATCCCGGCCATCATGGGCAGCATCAGCAGCCCGGACTCGGTGGCGCTGGCCCCGTCGACCATCTGCAGGAAGGTCGGCAGATAACTGGCCGCGCCGAACAGGGCGACACCGATCACGAGGCCGACCAGGCCGCTGACGTTGAAGACGGAGTCGCGGAACAGCCGCAGCGGGATGAGGGGTTCGGCGGCGAAGCGCTCGGCGACGACGAAGAGGACGGTGGCGGCGAGGGCGCCGGCGCCGAGGCCGAGGATCTGCCGCGAGTCCCAGGCGTACTCGGTGCCGCCCCAGCTGGTGAGCAGGACCAGGCAGGTGGAGGCGGCGGCGAGCAGCAGCGCACCGAGGACGTCGAGGCGGGCGCGGACCTGCGGCCGGGGCAGTTTGAGGACGAGGCTGACGACGGCCAGGGTGACCAGGCCGAAGGGAACGTTGATGTAGAAGCACCAGCGCCAGGAGAGGTGGTCGGTGAAGTAGCCGCCGAGCAGCGGTCCGGCGACGGAGGCGAGGCCGAAGGCGGCGCCGATCAGGCCCATGTACCGGCCGCGTTCCCGGGGCGGCACGATGTCGGCGATGATCGCCTGCACGCCGATCATGAGCCCGCCGGCTCCGACGCCCTGGAGGGCGCGGAAGGCGATCAGCTGGTCCATCGTCCCGGCCCGGCCGGCGAGCGCGGAGCCGAGGACGAAGACGGCGATGGCGAACTGGAAGACGCCTTTGCGGCCGACGAGATCACCGAGCTTGCCGTACAGCGGCAGGCCGATGGTGGAGGTGAGCAGATAGGCGGTGATCGCCCAGGACATCTTGTCCAGGCCGTGCAGTTCGCCGACCACCTTCGGCAGGGCGGTGGCGACGATCATCTGGTCCAGGGCGGCCAGCAGCAGCGCCAGCATCAGCCCGACGAAGACCAACCGGACCCGGCGGGGCGGGAGTCCGTCGGCCGGTACGGGCGGCGGCGGTGCGGCGGGGGGCTCTTTCTCCGCAGCCGGTGCCACTGCCGGCTCGCGCTTCACCAGAGTCGTCCCGCCCACGTACCGCTCCCCTCGTCACAGCTGCCACAATTCCCGCATAAGGCGACAACTGCGAACAACTACGACGAGTTACGGCACTGCCCTGGACCGGACCGAGTTCCACTCGAACCGGTGAAGGGGTCAACCTGACGTCAACACCCTTTCACCGGCGGGCCCTTGGGGCTACTTCTCGACCTCGGCGGCGAGGTTGGCAAGCAGGGCGTCATAGATCCGGCCGAGGCCCTTGGGGGCGAACGTCTTCTCGAAGAAGCCGCCGATGCCGCCGGCACCCTGCCAGGTGGTGGTGACGACGACCCGGGACTTCCCCTCGCCGGCCGGGGTGACGCGCCAGGTGGTGACCATGGAGGAGTTGCGGTCCTTCTCGACCAGCTCACCGTCCGTGGGCTCACTGACCTCCAGGAGGCAGTCACGCACCCGCTTGCTGGTGGCCTGGAGCTTCCAGTGGACGAGGGTGCCCTCACCGTCGCCGCCCTCGCGCACCTCGTACTCGCTGAAGTGCTCGGGCAGCAGCTTCTGCCGGGTGCCGCGGTAGTCGGCGAGGGCGTCGAACACCTTCTCCGCGTCCGCCGCGACGACCCGCTCCGTAGTGGCCTCGACCTGCGCCATTGCGTTCCTCCACGACCTGGTTCCTCGGGGTTGGGGCAAGCCAACCACCCCGGCGCCCGGCCGCCCAAATCGGGGTCCGCACGATCATGGGAACAGATGTTCTATTCTGACGCCAGCGCTACCGAGGAGGCGTCATGCGCTGGGAGAACCTCGCCGTGGAGTCCGGGAGGCCCGGGGAGTCCGCCGAGCACGGCCGGACCGCCGATGCCGCGCTGTTCGGCGCGGACGCCGTCACCACCCGCACCTTCGACGCACCCGAGTTCCGCGGGATCACCTTCCACGAGGTCCGGGCCCGCTCGGTGCTGAACCGGGTGCCGGGTGCCTCCCGCATGCCGTTCGAATGGACGGTGAACCCCTACCGGGGTTGTTCGCACGCGTGCGTGTACTGCTTCGCCCGCAGGACGCACAGCTACCTGGACCTGGACACGGGCATCGGCTTCGACACCCAGATCGTGGTCAAGGTGAACGCCCCCGAGGTGCTGCGCCGCCAGCTGGCCTCGCGGCGCTGGCAGGGCGACCACGTGGCGATGGGCACGAACGTCGACTGCTACCAGCGCGCCGAGGGCCGCTACCGGCTGATGCCGGGCATCATCCGCGCGCTCACCGAGCACGCCAACCCGTTCTCGATCCTCACCAAGGGCACCCTCATCCTGCGCGACCTGGACCTGCTGGTCCGGGCGGCCGAGGTCACGGACGTCGGCGTCTCGGTCTCCGTCGGCTTCCTGGACACCGAGCTGTGGCGCACGGTGGAGCCGGGCACACCCGCGCCGGAGCGCCGGCTGGACGTCGTACGCACCTTCGGCGAGCACGGCATCGGCTGCGGGGTGCTGATGGCTCCGGTGATCCCGTTCCTGAGCGACCATCCGGCCCAACTGCGGGACACGGTACGGGCGATCGCGGCGGCCGGGGCCACCTCCGTCACTCCGCTGGTGCTGCATCTGCGCCCGGGCGCCCGCGAGTGGTTCATGGCCTGGCTCGGGCAGCACCGTCCGCACCTGGTGCGGCGCTACGAGCGGCTGTACGCGGAGGGCGCCTACGCACCCAAGTGGTACCAGCGCCGGATCACGCGTCAGGTGCACGAGCTGGCGCAGGAGTACGGCATCGGGCCCACGCGCGCGGGGACAGCCCGGCGGATCCGCCCGGCCGGGCCGGCCGAGGCCTCCGCCGGACCCGAGCCGGTCCAGCTCAGCCTCATGTGATCACTTCCCCGGGCGTTAGGGGGCATCCCGCGGCCCAATTGGGTCAAGTATCGCTGTAACACGTTCTTCAGGACCCCGACTCCGGGACGATCCGGCGAGAACCGTGGGCCTCGCGGTTCGCCGAAACCCTCCGTCCCGGGAGGACCTGTATGAGAACACGCGCAGCCGTGCTGTGCGCGGCCGCCGCCGTGCTCGCGGGCTCGGTCACCGCCGTTCCCGGCCGGGCGGCCACCGCCGCCCCCGTGCCGAAGCCCGCCTGGAAGAAGTGCGGCACCTCCGACTACCCCCGGCTGCAGTGCGCCTCCGTGCAGGTGCCGCTGGACCACGCACATCCGTCCGGCCGGAAGATCACCCTCGCCCTGTCGCGCGTCCCGCACACCGCGAAGTCCTCCCTGGGCCCGCTGCTGGTCAACCCCGGCGGCCCCGGCGGCAGCGGGCTGACGCTCGCCGGGTTCGTCGCCTCGGCCCTGCCGAAGAGCGTGGCGGCCCGGTACGACGTCATCGGCTTCGACCCGCGCGGGGTCGGCGCGAGCAAGCCCGCCCTGACCTGCGCGTCCCGCCACTTCGAGCCGGTGCGTCCGGACTCCGTGCCGGCCACGCCCGCACTGGAGCGGGCGAACCTGGAGCGCGTGAAGTCCTTCGCCGCCGCCTGCGGCCGCAAGTACGCCGACGTCCTGCCGTACATCGACACCGTGAGCGCCGTCCGGGACCTGGACTCCGTCCGGCAGGCCCTCGGCGCGCAGAAGATCAACTACTTCGGCTACTCGTACGGCACCTACCTCGGCGCGGTCTACGCCAAGCTGTACCCCGAGCGGGTCCGCCGTCTGGTGCTGGACTCGATCGTCGATCCGACCGGGGTCTGGTACGACGACAACCTCGCACAGGACTACGCCTTCAACGAGCGCCACCGGGCGCTGATGGCCTGGATCGCCCGGTACGACGGCACGTACCGGCTCGGCAAGGACCCCGCGAAGGTCGAGGCCCAGTGGTACGCGATGCGGGCCGCGCTGGCGAAGAAGCCGGCCAGGGGCAAGGTCGGCGCAGCCGAGCTGGAGGACACCTTCGTCCCCGGCGGTTACTACCACGGGTACTGGCCCTACCTGGCCGCCGCGTTCGCGGCCTGGGTGCACCACAAGGACACCAGGCCGCTGATGGAGGTGTACCAGGAGTTCGCCGCCGTGGACGGGTCGGGCGACAACGGCTACAGCGTCTACACGGCGGTGCAGTGCCGTGACGCCTCCTGGTCGCGTTCCTGGAACCGCTGGCGGACGGACACCTGGGGGGTGTACGAGAAGGCACCCTTCATGACCTGGAACAACACCTGGTACAACGCGCCCTGTGCGTTCTGGCCGACCCCCACGCGGCAGCCGGTGAACGTGGCCAACGGCAAGCTGCCGCCGGCGCTGCTGTTCCAGGCCACCGACGACGCGGCCACGCCCTACTCGGGCGGCGTCACCGCCCACCGTCTGCTGGCCGGCTCCAGCCTGGTGGTCGAGGCGGGCGGCGGGAACCACGGCATCACACTGAGCGGCAACAAGTGCCTGGACACGTACCTGGCCGCCTATCTGGCCGACGGAAAGGTGCCGCGCGGCGGCGGCCCGGTCGACGCGGTCTGCGCCAAGTCGCCCGACCCCAAGCCGCTGACCGCGAAGGCGGCGTCGACGTCGTCCCGCGGCTCGGTCCTGCACGGCCTGCTGGGCTACCGGCGCTGAGCGGTTCGCCGGGGGACCGTGACCGGCCGCCTCGTCGCGGCCTCCGGCCGGCTCGCCCCGCACGAGGGCGGCGAGCCGGCCGGGCCCTAATTCACGGGCCCCCCGGGGAGGCGGCCTCTAGGGTTCCGGCATGAACGACTCCTCCCCCCGTGTCCGCCCCATGACCCTCACCGACTGCGACCGCGTCTCCGAGATCCGGATACGCGGCTGGCAGCAGGCCTACCGCGGCCTCATGCCGCAGCCGTATCTGGACGGGCTGAGCGTCACGGCGGACGCCGAGCGGCGCCGGGCCCGGTTCACCGACCCGGACGGCTCCGTTCGGAATCTGGTCGCCGAGCAGGACGGCACGGTTCTCGGATGGGCGGCGTACGGCCCGTACCGGGACGGGGAAGTGATGACGGACGACGCCGAGTTGTATGCGTTGTATGTGGACCCCGCCCATCTGGGGCGCGGCATCGGGCGGACCCTGCTGGCCGCCTCGGCCGAGCGGTGCGCGACGCATCCGCGGATGTTCCTGTGGGTCCTCGGGGAGAACAACTCCGCCCGCCGTTTCTACGAGCGCGCCGGGTTCCGGCCCGACGGGGCCGAGGAGCCCTTCGAAGTGGACGGCGTGGCCGTTCCCGAAGTGCGGTACGTGAAGACGCCGGCCGGCTGAGCGGGCGTCACTTCGGCTGCTGCTGCGGGATCCGCGCCAGCGCGTGCACCGCCGCCTCCGCGAGTGCCGGGTGGGCCAGGGCCTCGTTCAGCACCCGCCGGGCACGGGCGTCGCCCAGCGTGCCCAGGCCCTCCACGCAGGCGAGCGCGACCCGCCGGTAGGGGTCGTGCGGGCGCAGCCGCCGCTCCAGTGTGGTGATCAGCGCGGGCACCGACTCCGGGGCCCGCAGTGCGGCCAGGAGCCGTACCGGGTGCAGGGCGTAGGCGACGCGCAGTTCGTTGGTGGCGAGGGCGGCGGCCGCCCGTGCCGTGCGCGGGTCACCGAGGCGGGTGAGGGCGTGGGCGGCGGAGGCACAGCGCGGCGGGTCGCGGTGGTTGAGCAGCAGCACGAGGGACTCGAAGGCGCGCCGGTCGCCCGCGAGGCCGAGGCGGAAGGCGGCCAGCTCCCTGGCCCACAGGGGCTGTCCGGGCGCGGTGAGCACCTCCGCCAGCTCGTCGTGGTCCTCGGTGGCCAGCAGTCGGTCGAACGCCGCCGAGCCGGCCGACTCCTGCCGCAGGCGCTCGGCGAGCGCCCGCTCGGCCTCGTCCCGTTCCGCCCGGGTGTCAGTCACAGCCGAGGGATTTCAGCTGCCGATGCAGAACGCCGTGCTCGATGAGGACGAAATGATCCATCTCGGTGATATTGAAGACGACCCTCGCAGCTCGGATAGCGTGCCGGTGCACAGCATCCTCCATTTCGTGCAGGTGTTCTCCATGGTCTGCAGAGAGAACGATGTTGACTTCGTTCGAGATTGCGGCCACGCGGGCCACCCGTTCACCGGACTGGTCATATCCAGTCGGATCCCAGTAATGCATCATGTCGTCCGCGAGCTGCCACACCTGACCGAAATCTTTCGCCGCGATCCTGCCGTCACCGAACGCGAATCGGCCACACGTTCCAGGTAGCTCAGCTGTCCGAAACTCTTGTACGTCGAGCTGTCTGGAGGCAGAAGGCTCGCCATGGAATGGGCCACTCTCTTGACGGGACGGATCAGGAACGCACTGTCGGAGACCTCAGACCATAGTCCAGTACCCGTTCCGCCAGGGCAGGAATCGGATTCTTCACCCCGAGCCGCGCGGGTGCGCTTCAGCTTCTGCGGCCACGGGCAGAAATGCATCCACCTGAGAGATTCCTGTACGACTCGCCCGCGTCACCGCACCACGACGGCGGGGAGCACTGATGGAACGTCACGGTCCATTTCTCGTCGGGTCGATCCCTGGGGCCGGGGGAAGCGTGCTTCTTCGGAAGGCGCCTTGAGCGAGTCGGAGTCGGCACAGCTGATCTTCGATCACTCGATGTCCCGGAACCGGGTGGGACGCATCGGGGTGGAGCTGGAGTGGTTCGTCCTCCCGCTGTCCGATACCGCACACCGGGCGGACGGCAGGGAGCCGGCCTGCTTCACGGGCCTGTTGCAGGACCCGCCTGGGCAGCTCGACCGCGCCGTCCGCCCCGGCACGGCCCTGCCACTTCGAGTCTGCGAGGACGCCTTCCTCAAGCGGGAGACCGGCGCCCTGCTGCGCGGCCGCCGATCCCCTGCGGCCGAGGGAGGCAGATCACACAGTCCGCTTCCTACGGGGGCTGGCGCGCTCGTTACCCGCCGGTTAAGCTCATACGAGCGAGCAACCCTCTCGCACATCCGCTGGCGACGGTTTGGTGACGCAGCCGCCGCGAGTGAGGTCGGTTCGGTACGCCGTGTACCGCAGTACGACCCGGCTTCGGGACAGAGCCGGTCGGAAGTTCTGCCGCTCCCGGGCGTGTGCACGCCCGTGGCACCGAGTACCGGGCGTGTGCGCATGCAGCCCGGCAACACCCGCACTCTCTTCGCACCGTGGTGCGCCGTCCGGCGCACCCGGCGCGCTCCTCGTCGTCACCCTCATTCCTGGAGTCCCGCGATGGCCACTCCCCTGTCCGACTCATCCCTGTCCCCGCTCCGGACGATCGCCGTCGTCGGCCTCGGCACCATGGGCACCGGCATCGCCGAGGTCCTCGCCAAGGCCGGCCGCGAGGTGATCGGCATCGACATCAGTGAGGCCCAGGCCGCCCAGGCCCTCAGCACCCTGGAGGCGGCCACCGCCCGTGCCGTGGCCCGTGGCCGGCTCACCGAGCAGGAGCGCGCCGAGGCGCTGGGCCGCGTCCGCACCACCACCGACCTCGCTGCGGCGGCCGACGCCGACCTCGTGATCGAGGTGGCCCCGGAGTCGTACGAGATCAAGCAGCAGATCTTCCGCGAGCTGGACGGCATCGTCCGCCCGGAGACGATCCTCGCGACCGGCACCAACGCGCTGTCCGTGACCCGGCTGGCGGCCGACTCGGCCCGTCCCGAGCGCGTGCTCGGCCTGCACTTCTTCAACCCGGCGCCGGCGATGCGGCTGGTGGAGGTCGTCTCATCGGTGCTGACCGCGCCGCAGGCCGTCGCCGCCGTCACCGACCTCGCACTCGAACTGGGCAAGGAACCGGTCGCGGTCGGCGACCGCCCCGGCTTCGTCGCGGACGGGCTGCTCTTCGGCTACCTCAACCAGGCCGCCGCGATGTACGAGGCGAGGTACGCCTCCCGTGAGGACATCGACGCCGCCATGCGGCTCGGCTGCGGCCTGCCGATGGGCCCGCTCGCCCTGCTGGACCTCATCGGCATCGACACCGCGCGCAGGGTCCTGGAGGCCATGTACGCCGAGTCCCGGGACCGGCTGCACGCCCCCGCACCCATCCTCAAGCAGCTCAGCGAGGCGGGCCTGACGGGCCGCAAGACCGGGCGCGGCTTCTACACGTACGAGGCGCCGGGCAGCGGCACGGTCGTGCCGGACGCGCTGACCCCCGCGCAGGGCGGCTCGCTCACCGCGGGACGCGAGGTCCGTTCGGTCGGTGTCGCGGGCTCGGGCACCATGGCCTCCGGCATCGCCGAGGTGTTCGCCAAGGCGGGCTACGACGTCGTCCTGGCCGCCCGCAGCGAGGAGAAGGCCCAGGCCGCCAAGGCGCGGATCGGCAAGTCCCTCGCCCGGTCCGTGGACAAGGGCCGGCTGACCGCGGAGGCCGCCGCCGGGATCCTGGATCGGATCGTCCCGGCGGGCTCCTACGACTCCTTCGCGGACGTGGACCTCGCCGTCGAGGCGGTTGCCGAGGACCTGGAGATCAAGCAGCAGTTGTTCGCCACGCTGGACAAGGTGTGCAAGCCGGGTGCGGTCCTGGCCACCACCACCTCGTCCCTGCCCGTGGTCGCCTGCGCCCGCGCCACCTCGCGCCCGCAGGACGTGATCGGCATGCACTTCTTCAACCCGGCGCCGGCCATGAAGCTGGTCGAGGTCGTGCGTACGGTGCTGACCGCGGACGACGTGCACGCGACGGTCCGCGAGGTCTGCGGCCGGATCAAGAAGCACCCGGTGGACTGCGGGGACCGCGCGGGCTTCATCGTGAACGCGCTGCTCTTCCCGTACCTCAACAACGCGATCAAGATGGTCCAGGAGCACTACGCGTCCCTCGACGACATCGACGCGGCCATGAAGCTCGGCGGCGGCTACCCGATGGGCCCGTTCGAACTGCTGGACGTGGTCGGCCTGGACGTCTCGCTGGCCATCGAGAAGGTGCTGCACCGGGAGTTCCGCGACCCGGGGCTGGCCCCTGCCCCGCTGCTGGAGCACCTGGTGGCCGCGGGCTGCCTCGGCCGCAAGACCGGCCGTGGCTTCCGCGAGTATGCCCGCCGCTGACGGCGTCGGCGACTGGTTCCGGACGGACACGGACTGGGGCGGACTGCTCGACCCGGGCGGTTCTCCCCCGCCCGCCCGGCCCGGCTCTCCCCCGCCCTCATCGGGCGGGGGACACCCCGGACCTGCGCATCGAGCTGCGCGCATGCAGTACGTTCGGGTCATGTCCCAGCCCGCCAAGTCCTCCCGTACACCAGCTACGCCCGACGCGCCGGAAAGTGCCGCAGGCAGTCGCGCCGCCGCCCAGCGGCTCAAGATGCGCCGAGAACTGGCGGCCGCAGCCATGGAGCTGTTCGCGACCAAGGGGTACGAGGCGACCACCGTCGACGAGATCGCGGCCGCCGCCGGGGTCGCCCGCCGCACCTTCTTCCGTCACTTCCGCTCCAAGGAAGAAGCGATCTTCCCGGACCACGACGACACCCTGGTCCGCGCCGAGGCGGTGCTCAACGCGGCTCCCGCGCACGAGCACCCGCTCGACACCGTGTGCCGTGGCATCAAGGAAGTCATGAAGATGTACGCGGCCCGGCCCGAGATCTCGGTCGCCCGCTACAAGCTCACCCGCGAGGTGCCCACTCTGCGCGAGGCGGAGATCGCCTCCGTGGCCCGCTACGAGCGCCTGTTCACCCGCTATCTGCTCGGCCACTTCGACGAGCACGCGCACGCCGACGACGCCAACGACGACCCGCTGCTGGCCGAGGTCGCCGCCTCCGCCGTGGTCACCGCCCACAACCATGTGCTCCGGCGCTGGCTGCGGGCGGGCGGCCAGGGAGACGTGGAGGCCCAGCTGGACCACGCTTTCGCGATCGTGCGCAGGACCTTCGGCACCGGCATCGGGGCCGGCCGCGGCCCGGCCGCCAAGGCGTCCGGCACGACCGGGCCGGCGACCCTGTCCTCGCACGGCGAGGTGCTCGTCACGGTCGCCCGGACCGACGCCCCGCTGGACGAGGTCATGAGGACCATCGAGGAGGCGCTGAAAGAGCGCTGAGCGGCTCGCTCGCCCTGTGATGACGGCCACCCTTCGGGGTGGCCGTTTTGGCATGCCGGGAGCCGTTTTCGAGTGGATTTCAGACCCCGTTCGATCGATCATCGCTCATTTGTTACGTAAAGATTTCATCTGAGGCCAACTCTTGGCACTCAGTGCCTTGCTACCTGACACGCGGTGTCATACGTTGAAGGAGTCCGGGCGGCCGGCGAGCAGAGACCGTTCGCTCGCCGGCTGTCCCCGCAAGCTCAAGGCCTGCGCGCCCGGACGCCTGCGTCACAGGCAACCTCCCGCGCCACAAAGCGCTGCCGAAGCACCACCGAGCCGAACCGACGGCACACCCTCAAAAACCCTCAGCAGCACTCATCGCAGCACCGACGATCCCCCAGCGCCCCTCCCTCAGGGCGCTCACCGCCGGAGGCAACACCGTGACCGTGAAGGACATCCTGGACGCGATCCAGTCGAAGGACGCCACGTCCGCCGACTTCGCCGCCCTGCCGCTCCCCGAGTCGTACCGCGCGATCACCGTCCACAAGGACGAGACGGAGATGTTCGCGGGCCTGCAGTCCCGCGACAAGGACCCGCGCAAGTCGATCCACCTCGACGACGTCCCCGTGCCCGAACTGGGCCCGGGCGAGGCCCTGGTGGCCGTCATGGCCTCCTCGGTCAACTACAACTCGGTGTGGACCTCGATCTTCGAGCCGCTGTCGACCTTCGGGTTCCTGGAGCGCTACGGCCGCACCAACGAGCTGGCCAAGCGCCACGACCTGCCGTACCACATCATCGGCTCCGACCTCGCGGGCGTCGTCCTGCGCACCGGTCCGGGCGTCAACGCCTGGAAGCCCGGTGACGAGGTCGTCGCACACTGTCTGTCGGTCGAGCTGGAGTCCTCCGACGGCCACAACGACACGATGCTCGACCCGGAGCAGCGCATCTGGGGCTTCGAGACCAACTTCGGCGGTCTCGCCGAGATCGCGCTCGTCAAGTCCAACCAGCTGATGCCGAAGCCGGACCACCTGAGCTGGGAGGAAGCCGCAGCCCCGGGCCTGGTCAACTCCACCGCGTACCGCCAGCTGGTGTCCCGCAACGGCGCCGGCATGAAGCAGGGCGACAACGTGCTCATCTGGGGCGCGAGCGGCGGACTGGGCTCCTACGCCACGCAGTTCGCGCTCGCCGGCGGCGCCAACCCGATCTGCGTCGTCTCCAGCGACCAGAAGGCGGACATCTGCCGCTCGATGGGCGCCGAGGCGATCATCGACCGCAGCGCCGAGGGCTACAAGTTCTGGAAGGACGAGCAGACCCAGGACCCGAAGGAGTGGAAGCGCTTCGGCAAGCGCATCCGCGAGCTCACCGGGGGTGAGGACATCGACATCGTCTTCGAGCACCCCGGCCGCGAGACCTTCGGCGCGAGCGTCTTCGTCACCCGCAAGGGCGGCACCATCACCACCTGCGCCTCGACCTCGGGCTACATGCACGAGTACGACAACCGCTACCTGTGGATGTCACTGAAGCGGATCATCGGCTCCCACTTCGCCAACTACCGCGAGGCCTGGGAGGCCAACCGTCTCATCGCCAAGGGCAAGATCCACCCGACCCTGTCGAAGGTGTACTCCCTGGAGGACACCGGCCAGGCCGCCTACGACGTGCACCGCAACCTCCACCAGGGCAAGGTCGGCGTGCTGTGCCTGGCGCCCGAGGAGGGCCTCGGCGTGCGCGACGAGGAGATGCGCGCGAAGCACGTCGACGCGATCAACCGCTTCCGGAACATCTGAGGACACCCGAGGTCATAGATGACTGAGCGTCAGAAGGACCGGCCGTGGCTCATGCGCACGTACGCCGGCCACTCCACGGCGGAGGCGTCCAACGAGCTGTACCGGCGCAACCTCGCCAAGGGCCAGACGGGTCTGTCGGTGGCGTTCGACCTGCCGACGCAGACCGGATACGACTCCGACCACATCCTCGCCCGCGGCGAGGTCGGCCGGGTCGGCGTGCCCGTCGCGCACCTCGGTGACATGCGGCGGCTGTTCCAGGACATCCCCCTGGAGCAGATGAACACCTCGATGACGATCAACGCCACCGCCATGTGGCTGCTGGCGCTCTACCAGGTCGTCGCCGAGGAGCAGGGCGCGGACATCACCAAGCTCCAGGGCACGACCCAGAACGACATCGTCAAGGAGTACCTGTCCCGCGGGACGCACGTCTTCCCGCCGGGGCCGAGCCTCCGGCTGACGACGGACATGATCGCGTACACGGTCTCCCACATCCCGAAGTGGAACCCGATCAACATCTGCAGCTACCACCTGCAGGAGGCCGGGGCCACGCCGGTACAGGAGATCGCGTACGCGATGTCCACCGCCATCGCCGTCCTCGACGCCGTGCGCGACTCCGGCCAGGTGCCGCAGGAACGCATGGGCGACGTGGTCGCGCGTATCTCCTTCTTCGTGAACGCGGGCGTCCGCTTCGTCGAGGAGATGTGCAAGATGCGCGCGTTCGGCCGCATCTGGGACAAGGTCACACGCGAGCGGTACGGCATCGAGAACCCCAAGCAGCGCCGGTTCCGCTACGGCGTCCAGGTCAACTCGCTCGGCCTGACCGAGGCGCAGCCGGAGAACAACGTCCAGCGGATCGTGCTGGAGATGCTGGCCGTCACCCTCTCCAAGGACGCCCGCGCGCGTGCCGTGCAGCTCCCGGCCTGGAACGAGGCCCTGGGCCTGCCGCGGCCCTGGGACCAGCAGTGGTCGCTGCGCATCCAGCAGGTGCTCGCCTACGAGAGCGACCTGCTGGAGTACGAGGACATCTTCGAGGGCTCCAAGGTCATCGAGGCGAAGGTGGGCCAGCTCGTCGAGGACGTCCTCGCGGAGATGGACCGCATCCAGGAGATGGGCGGCGCTATGGCCGCCGTGGAGTCCGGCTACCTGAAGTCGCAGCTGGTCTCCTCGCACGCCGAGCGCCGGGCCCGGATCGAGTCCGGGCAGGAGAAGATCGTCGGCGTCAACGTCTTCGAGGGCACCGAGCCGAACCCGCTCACGGCCGACCTGGACACCGCGATCCAGACGGTGGACCCGGCGGTCGAGAACCGGGTCATCGAGTCGCTGCAGCGCTGGCGGGACACCCGCTACCAGCCGCCCTTCAACCACCCGCGCCCCTGCAAGGCGCTGGAGCGGCTGAAGGAGGCCGCCAAGGGCACCGGCAACCTCATGGAGGCCACGCTGGAGTGCGCCCGCGCCGGTGTCACCACCGGCGAGTGGGCGGGCGCCCTGCGCGAGGTGTTCGGCGAGTACCGGGCGCCCACCGGGGTCTCCTCGGCGCCGGTCGCCGTCCCCGTCGAGGCGGGCTCCGCGCTCGCCGAGGTCCGCGCCAAGGTGGACGCCACCGCCCGCGACCTGGGCTCCGGCAAGCTGCGCTTCCTGGTCGGCAAGCCCGGCCTGGACGGGCACTCCAACGGCGCCGAGCAGATTGCCGTCCGGGCGCGTGACGCCGGCTTCGAAGTGGTCTACCAGGGGATCCGGCTGACGCCCGAGCAGATCGTGGACGCCGCACTCGCCGAGGACGTGCACGCCGTCGGCCTGTCCATCCTCTCCGGCTCGCACGCCCAGCTCGTTCCGGACGTGCTGGAACGCCTCCGTGTGGCCGGTGCCACAGATATACCGGTGATCGCCGGTGGCATCATCCCCAATGGTGACGCCGAGCAGCTCAGGGAAGCCGGAGTGGCCGCGGTCTTCACCCCGAAGGACTTCGACATCACCGGAATCATCGGCCGCATCGTCGACGAGATCCGGAAAGCGAACAAGCTCGACCCCCTGGAGGTCCCCGCATGACCACGCCCGTCAACCGTCTGCGTCCGCGACGCTCCTGCCTCGCGGTCCCGGGAAGCAACCCCCGCTTCCTGGAGAAGGCGCAGGGCCTCCCCGCCGACCAGGTCTTCCTCGACCTGGAGGACGCGTGCGCACCGCTCGCCAAGCCCGAGGCGCGGCACACGATCGTCAAGTTCCTCAACGAGGGCGACTGGACCGGCAAGACGCGGGTCGTGCGCGTCAACGACTGGACGACCGAGTGGACGTACCGTGACGTCGTGACGGTGGTCGAGGGTGCCGGCCAGAACCTCGACTGCATCATGCTGCCCAAGGTGCAGTCGGCCCAGCAGGTCGTCGCCCTGGATCTGCTGCTCACCCAGATCGAGAAGACGATGGGCTTCGAGGTCGGCAAGATCGGCATCGAGGCGCAGATCGAGAACGCGCAGGGCCTGAACAACGTCAACGAGATCGCGCAGGCCTCTCCGCGCGTCGAGACCATCATCTTCGGCCCGGCCGACTTCATGGCGTCCATCAACATGAAGTCGCTGGTCGTGGGCGAGCAGCCGCCCGGCTACCCGGCGGACGCCTACCACTACATCCTGATGAAGATCCTGATGGCCGCCCGCGCCAACAACCTCCAGGCGATCGACGGCCCCTACCTCCAGATCCGCAACATCGACGGCTACCGCGAGGTCGCCCAGCGCGCCGCCGCGCTCGGCTTCGACGGCAAGTGGGTGCTGCACCCGGGCCAGGTCGAGGCGTCCAACGAGATCTTCTCGCCCTCCCAGGAGGACTACGACCACGCCGAGCTGATCCTGGACGCGTACGACTACTACACGTCCGAGGCGGGCGGCAAGAAGGGCTCCGCGATGCTCGGCGACGAGATGATCGACGAGGCCAGCCGCAAGATGGCCCTGGTCATCTCCGGCAAGGGCCGGGCCGCCGGCATGCAGCGCACGTCGAAGTTCGAGATTCCCGGCAACTGAGGAGCCCTGAGCGCGATGCAGTTCGGACGCACCTACGAGGAGTTCGAGGTCGGGGCGACGTACAAGCACTGGCCGGGCAAGACGGTCACCGAGTAC
The DNA here is from genome assembly GCF_055566415.1 of Streptomyces sp. NPDC027663. Lineage (NCBI taxonomy): Bacteria > Bacillati > Actinomycetota > Actinomycetes > Kitasatosporales > Streptomycetaceae > Streptomyces > Streptomyces sp. NPDC027663. Next base: position 644,360 of record NZ_JBVHSK010000003.1, read on the forward strand.
GACGACCACCTGTTCTGTCTCCTCACGATGAACCACCACCCGCTCCACATGGACGTCAATTACGCCGAGAAGACGACCGACTTCGGCAAGAACGTCGTAGTGGGCAACTACATCTACTCGCTGCTGCTCGGCATGTCCGTGCCGGACATCTCCGGCAAGGCGATCGCCAACCTGGAGATCGAGTCGCTCAAGCACGTCGCGCCGACCTTCCACGGCGACACGATCTACGGCCAGACGACCGTGCTGGACAAGTGGCCGTCGAAGTCGAAGAACGACCGCGGCATCGTCTACGTCGAGACCAAGGGCTACAAGCAGGACGGCACGCTCGTGTGCGTCTTCCGCCGCAAGGTCATGGTGCCCACCGAGACGTACATCAAGGAGCGCGGCGGCGAGCAGCCGGGCCGCCCGGAACTCAAGCAGCAGGAGAAGTAGGCCATGGCCCGTCTCGCCCAGACCGCCGGTCTGACCGACGTCCAGCAGGAGATCCTCTCCACGGTTCGGGACTTTGTCGACAAGGAGATCATTCCGGTCGCCACCGAGCTGGAGCACCGCGACGAGTATCCGCAGCAGATCGTGGACGGCCTGAAGGAACTCGGCCTGTTCGGTCTGATGATCCCCGAGGAGTACGGGGGCCTGGGCGAGTCGCTCCTCACCTACGCGCTGTGCGTGGAGGAGATCGCCCGGGGCTGGATGTCGGTCTCCGGCATCATCAACACGCACTTCATCGTCGCGTACATGCTCAAGCAGCACGGCACGCAGGAGCAGAAGGACCACTTCCTGCCGAGGATGGCGGCCGGCGACATCCGGGGCGCCTTCTCGATGTCGGAGCCGGGCCTGGGCTCCGATGTGTCGGCCATCACGTCCAAGGCGGTGAAGGACGGCGACGAGTACGTCCTGAACGGCCAGAAGATGTGGCTGACGAACGGCGGCACGTCGTCCCTGGTGGCCGTTCTCGTCCGGAGTGACGAAGGACACCCCGAGGGCACGGCGCCCCACAAGTCGATGACCACCTTCCTCGTCGAGAAGGAGCCGGGCTTCGGCGAGGTCCGCCCGGGCCTCACCATCCCCGGCAAGATCGACAAGATGGGCTACAAGGGCGTCGACACCACCGAGTTGATCATGGACGGCCTGCGGATTCCGGCCGACAGGGTACTCGGAGGGGTGACCGGCCGAGGTTTTTACCAAATGATGGACGGCGTCGAGGTCGGCCGGGTCAACGTGGCGGCGCGCGGCTGCGGTGTCGCCCAGCGCGCCTTCGAGCTGGGCGTGCAGTACGCCCAGCAGCGCCACACCTTCGGCAAGCCGATCGCCCAGCACCAGGCCATCCAGTTCAAGCTGGCGGAGATGGCCACCAAGGTCGAGGCCGCCCATGCAATGATGGTCAATGCGGCACGCAAAAAGGACTCCGGGGAACGAAACGACCTTGAGGCTGGGATGGCGAAGTACCTCGCCTCCGAGTACTGCAAGGAGGTCGTGGAGGACGCCTTCCGGATCCACGGCGGCTACGGCTTCTCCAAGGAGTACGAGATCGAGCGCCTCTACCGGGAGGCCCCGATGCTGCTGATCGGTGAAGGTACCGCCGAGATCCAGAAAATGATCATCGGGCGCAGGCTGCTCGAAGAGTATCGGTTCCAGGGCTGATTGTCCGGCTTCGGGGTGTTTTCTTCGAGAAGAAGATCACACCCCGTAGGCGGTCTTCGGCCGCCGACTCGGCAGACTGGCTTGCCCAGTTGTAGCCCGCGACCGGTACGATCCCGGGAAAGCCGCCGTCCCCCGTCAGAGCGCGGCATCATCCGCTACGAAGGTCATCCATGCCCCACAGCCAAACCTCTGCACCTCGCGACAGCCGAGCCGGCGTACGCCTTGCGCGCGGAGCATCGCCGTGGCTTCTTCCGACCGTCGCCACCGCGGCCCTCAGCCTGGCCCGTGCTCGCCGCTCGGGCGTGGCCAAGGCCGTTGCCGTGCCCGCCACCGCGCTCGCGGCGGGCATGCTGTGGTTCTTCCGCGACCCCGAGCGCGAGATCGCCGAGGGCCGGGTCATCTCGCCCGCCGACGGCGTGGTGCAGAGCATCATGCCGTGGAAGGACGGGCGCACCCGCGTCGCGATCTTCATGAGCCCGCTCAACGTCCACGTCAACCGCGCGCCCCTGGCGGGCACGGTGACGTCGGTCGAGCACATCCCCGGCGGATTTGTTCCGGCTTTCAACAAGGAGAGCGAGAACAACGAGCGCGTAGTCTGGCACTTCGACACCGAACTCGGCGACATCGAGATGATCCAGATCGCCGGCGCGGTCGCCCGCCGTATCGTGCCCTACCTCCCGGAAGGCACGAAGGTCGAACAGGGCGACCGTATCGGTCTGATCCGCTTCGGCTCGCGTGTCGACCTCTACCTGCCCGAGGGCGTGGAGGTCGCGGTCGAGGTCGGTCAGAAGACCGTGGCTGGGGTGACTCGCATTGACCGTGATTGATCCGGAGACCCAGGCAGGCTGGGTGCCCGAGGCCGACGAGGCCGACGACGAGGAGGAGATGCCTCTCTCGTTGCGCCTGTCGATAGCGGACACCCTCACCCTGGGCAACGCCACGTGCGGCTTCATGGCGGTGTACTTCACCACCACCGGCATCCTGATCCCGCACCTCTCGGGCGACGACTCGGGCATGGCCCGCAACAGCGCGGCCACGGCCGTGATACTCATGCTGTGCGCGGCGGTCTTCGACCTGTTCGACGGCCTCGTGGCCCGCAAGCTGCGGTCGTCGCCGATGGGTGCGGAGCTGGACAACCTCTCCGACCTGATCAGCTTCGGTCTGGCGCCCGCGTACTTCGTGCTCGTGTACGGCATGGTCGCGAGGGACGCGCACGAGCGTGTCGCCGCGGTGGGCGCGATCGTGGTGCTGTTGGCGGTGGTGCTGCGGCTTGCCCGCTTCTCGTGCGTCACCGTGAAGGACGGCACGTTCCAGGGCATGCCCTCGCCGTTCGGTGCACTCACGGTCGTCTCGATCGTGCTGCTCGAGCTGCCGTTCGAGGCGACACTGCTGGCGGTCGTCGGTACTGCCTGGCTGATGGTGAGCCGGGTCGAGTACCCGAAGCCGCGGGGCGTCCTCGCGGCGGCGGTGCTGGGCTGGATCGTTTCGGCCATGGGCCTGCTGGCGGCGTGGGCGTTCGACGCGCCGGGCGGCCAGGTGCTGCTGCAGATGGGCTGCGCGCTGCAGATCGTGATGGCGGCGACCATCCCTCTGTTCGCGACGGCGCGCCGGGTGAACACCTTCCGTGACAACCGGCGCGAGAGCCGTGAGGCGCGGGCGGCGCAGCTCCCGTAGCAACGGGCTCGTACGTGGCCTGAGGGGCCCGGACCGAATCACGATTCGGTCCGGGCCCCTCAGGCTTTCCCGCGGTGGCCCCCCGATGCCCTACCGGTCCGTTCGGAGCCGCTCGTACAGAACTGCACCGCGGGAAGCAGCCCGAACACCAGCCCTCCGCCCAGACCCGCCCAGCCACCGGCCAGCCCCCGACGCGTGCGGGAACGCTCACACCGCGGTTGCCTCGGTTGTCGGGCCACGGAGGTGAAACCGGAGGTCCGGGCAGTGCTGGAAGTGGCGACTAGGGGCGCCAGCCGCGTGCCTGTCGGCCGGCGATCCGAGCAGCCCACAGCCCCATCACGACGGACACGGCGAGCACCACGGTGACGGCGGTCGCCATGAGGTCCCCGGGGACGAAGTAGGTCATTCCTGGTCGGGCGACGGGTCGCGCGGTCCAGGCGCCGACGACGCACCCGGCCAGTGCGGCGAGCGCGAGCGGCGCGACGATCCCCCAGGCCGCGCTGCTGCGGAAGACGCGGTGTCCGCCCGTCAGCACGGTCAGCGGGGCCAGTGCCCGACCCTGGCGCAGAAACTCGGCCTTTCCGCCCAGGCCGATCGCGAGTACGAGGATCCCCGTCCCCAGCACGCCGAAGAGCCGGATCCACCGGCCCTGGTCCCGGTCCGGAATGCCGGACGCCAGCCACTCCTCCCCGGGGAAACGGACCTGGGCCCCGCGGGGATAGGCACGGTAGGAGGCTTCCTTGAGAGCGGCGACGGCGGGGACGCCGCCGTCAGCCCTCACCACCGCCAGGGTGTTGGTGCTCGGCACCGTCTGCTCGGCCAGCTCGGCGTTGTCGGCGCGGACCACCTTCAGATGGGTGCCGCCCTGCGTGTCCCAGTGGAGCAGTTCCTGCAAGCGCCGGTCGAGGACGACATCGACGCGGGCCGGTGTGGGCGAACACGGCAGCCGAAGCGCCTTCAAAGCGACGCACCCTCCGCTGATCGTGATGGGTCCGTCACCGGCGGCGGCGGGAGGCGCGAGGACGACGGGCACATTGCCCTCGGGCAGGGAGTCGAGATAGCCGGCGGCGTCCGTCGCGGAGACCGCCCCCCTGGGGCCGATCTCGGCCACGTTCCTGTCGGCGGCGCTGAGGATCTCCTCGATCTTCGCGTTGTAGGTCCCGAACATCGCCTGCCAGGCGAGGGCCTGCATGAAGACGATCAGCGCGACGGTCACACCGGTGACCAGGCGGGCGGTGGCCGCCGGGTCACGGCTGATGCGGCGGCCCGCGATCAGCGCACCGGCCCATCCCCGTTGGCGCCCGGTTCGCTCCAGGATTCCCCCGAGCTTGGCCACGACGACCGCCACTCCGGCCGGCAGGGTGAGTACGACGAGGGCAAGACCGGCCCAGCTGATCCACGTCCGGTACTGCGAACTGTCGCCGGCGAGTTCCGGACCGCGGCTGGCGAGCAGGATCGCCGGCGCGCTGAGGACGGCGAGGTAGCGCTGTCGGCGTGACCTGCTCGCGTTGGTGGGCCGGGTCCCCTTGACCCGGCCGGCCAGCTGATCGCTGATGACGGCGAGGGCCAGCGCCGTCAGCATGACGGCCACGGGAACCAGCAGTACCGGCCAGCCATGCCGACGCACGTCGGCGGATGACGTCACGTAGTCGACGAACGGGACCCGGATGTCGGCGAACGCGGCCGGGGCGAAGAACAGAATCGACGCGCAGGCTCCCGACATCACCGGTCGCACGGCATCGCCCACGGCGATCAGCGCGCGGTCGCGCCTCAGTCCTCCCAGGGCATCGACCAGGGCGCCTCTACGGTCGCGGCCCTGCGCCCCGGCGTGGAGCGCGGTGAACAGGAGCACGAGACTCGGCACGAGCAGCAGGCCGACGACAAGGCCCTGGAACATCCACTCGGGCTTGTCGTTGTCGCTCCCGGTTCCTGGCTGCAGGCCTTCGGCGAGCGTGCCTGCCTCGGGACCGAAACCGACCACGGTCTCGACCGGCGCCTCTGCCTTCATGCCCTTGGCGGGCCGGACGTAGGCGAGCCACTCTCCGGGGTCGTCCAACCCCTCCTGCCCGACCGTGCCCGCGAGTTTTCCGTAACGGCCGGCGATTCCCTCCGCGGCGCCGGCTCTCAGCAGACCGGGGGACAGAACGGCCTCGCCCGGCCCCGGCCAGCGCTCCACCCCTGGAGGAAGGGGGGCGTCCGGCGTCCGCGGCTCGATGAACACGACGCTGAAGAGCCGCTTCCCCTCCAGCGCGTCCGAGCCGACCAGCCACAACGTGGCCTGGGATTGCCGCGATTGCTCTGTCTGCCCCACCGGAGTCCTGGCTTCACGCCGCAGCTCCTTGCCGACGTAGGAGGCGTGCACCATCGTCAGCAGGCCCAGGCACATTGCGACAGCGAAGGCCGAAAGCGCAAGAGCCGCGGCCCTGGTGCCGGCGGACTCCGATCGTCGGCCGGCGTCGCGCCCCATGCGCAGCAGCTGACGGGACAAGCCGCCGTGTCCGGCCCCGCTCACGCCTCCACCGCCTCGCGCGCCCGGGCAGGAACCAGCAGACCTGCCTCCAGGCGCAGCACCCGGTCCGCCCGTGCGGCAACCTCGACATCGTGCGTCACCAGTACCAGCCCGCACCTGCGCCGCCGAGGGAGGTCGAAGAGCAGTTCCGCGATACGAGCGGTGGCGTCAGGGTCGAGGGAGCCGGTGGGCTCATCGGCCAGAATCAGCTCCGGCGAGTTGATCAGCGCACGAGCCACAGCAGTACGCTGATGCTCACCTCCGGAGAGTTCCTCGGTCGTCTCGGCCCGCGGAACGCGTAGTTCGTCCAGCAGTTCCTGTGCCCGGCGGTACCCGCCGGCACGGCCGGAACGCGACAGCAGCGCCGCCAGCGCCACGTTGTCCAGCGGGCTGAGTTCCGGCAGCAGCTCCCCGAACTGGAAGACGGTGCCGATCGTTTGGCTGCGCAGCGTCGCGAGCTGCCTGCCCCGCAGCTTCGTCACGTCGGCACCGGTCACCTTGATGCTTCCGCCGTGCGGCCTGACCAGACCGAGGATCGACGAGAGCAGCGTGCTCTTGCCCGAGCCGCTCGGCCCCGTGATCGCCACCGACTCCCCCGCATCCACGCTGAGTTGCAGGTCCTTGAACAGCGTCAGGTTCCGGACCGAGTGGTTCAGATCCTGAATGTGGAGTACCGGGCCGGGCGCGGGCCCGATGTCGGAGTTGCTCACGTGATGTGCCCTCAGGTAGCTGTTGCCGCGTCACCGTGTGACGTCGCGGTGGCGCCGCAGGGCAGGGGCGAGCCCCCTGTCCCGCGGATGGCGGGCTCTTCCGGTGAGCATGAAACAGCGTCCCCGTGAATAGTCCCCCGTTGCGCGAGAGAGGTCAGCCTCCCGCGATCGGTGTTGATGTTAAGCCAAGGCGATCACGTGACGAAAGAAGGAAACAAACATGCCTTCGGTACGTTCACGTTGCGTCACGAAGACAAATTGGACCTATGGAGCTCGATGGGTTTCTTTGACTCTGACACGTGAAGCGGAGTTGAGCCGATCGGAACAGTGCGTACACGAGCCCCCCGCACCTGTGAGCTGCGACACTGCGATACGCGGCACCTCGCATATACCACAACGGAGTTGACGGAAAACAGGGAATGTCCCGCCGCAATTGCGCTTGCCTGTCGTTGGCTTTGGCATATGATCTTGCACCGGTCGCGAGGAAGGCCGTCTCCTCGCTTCCCATGGGGGGCTCTGCAAACGAAGCCGCCAGGCCTGACCTGCCTGGCGTCGCCTTCCCATGGGTGCGTCACATCCGAGGGCCTTCGTCGTGATGACCGCCAATCGCAGCAGTTGAGTGCTGCGTCAAAGGGGAGAATCATGCAGATTTCCAAGAGCGCCAAGAAGGCCGCGATGGCAGTTGTCATGCTCGGCGCCATTGCGGGGGCATCGCCGGCCTACGCCGACGCCGGCGAGGACGTCACGTCCCAGCTGAACCACCACACGAACCCGAGAATCCACCTCGCTTACGCCTACAGCTTGCAGTCGAACGGCAACAAGAATGTCGCCGTTACCGACCAGCAGGCGGACGGCAACGGCGTCTACTCGGAGTTCGACCGCAAGAACACCAAGGGCCTCCGCCTCCTGAACAACCAGGGCGCGGGGAAGACCACGTACAGCGACAACTCCACCAGCAACTACGTCGTGAAGGTCACCGCCTGCATCCACTTCGACGGGAGCCCGGACAAGTGCGGTCCGGACGACCGGCCCGGCGACGGACGCTGATCCCATGCCCCGTGCGGCAGATGTGACATCTGCCGCACGGGGCATCCGTGCCCCCGGACATCCACGCGCCGCCGGCTGAAGGACGTTGTCTCCTCGGCCGCTTGCGCCTCCCTGGCCGGGGACACCCCTGACGCCGCCCGGCGTGTCCATGCCCGGAGGCGGCACAGGTCGCCTCGTGGCCGGGCCGGTTCCGTGGCCACGGCCGGGTCGTGCTCAGGCGGCGCCGACGGGGCACCGTCGGTCCCCTGCGACCTGATCCGAACGACACACCCCAGGGGCCGCGCCCCGAGGACGGTCAGGTCAGGAAGTCCCGCGCGATCGACTCCGCCACGCGTTCCAGGAGCGGACCCGCCTGGGCCATGGACTTCACCGGGTCCGGTTCGAGCGCCGACAGGGCGTACGCGCGACGGATGCCCGCGGGGGCCAGGGCCTCGGGGGGCAGGGCCAGACGGCCGCAGACCGCCACGACATCGATACCCCGGGCACGGGTCGCCGCCGCGACCCCGGCCGGGGCCTTGCCGTGCAACGTCTGCTCGTCCAGCGAACCCTCGCCGGTGATCACCAGGTCAGCCCGCTCCAGGGCGGACGCGAAGCCGAGCACGTCCAGCATGACCTCGATGCCCGCGCGGAACCGCGCGCCCAGCAGCAGGGCGCCGTACCCGATGCCGCCCGCCGCGCCCGCGCCCGGCGCGGCCGCGTACTCCGCCGCCCGCGGGCCGACGGCGGCCTCCAGGATCTTCGCGTAGTGGGCGAGGGCCGCGTCCAGCGCCTCCACGTCGTCCGGGGAGGCACCCTTCTGCGGCCCGTACACCGCGGGCGCGCCCTTCGGGCCGGTCAGCGGGTTGTCGACGTCGCTGGCGAGCACCAGCTCGACCGAGGACAGCCGCGGGTCCAGACCGGAGAGGTCCGCGCGGGCCAGGTCGGCCAGTCCGCCGCCGCCCGGCGCCACCGGCTCCCCGTCCTCGTTCAGGAACCGGGCACCCAGCGCGGCCAGCATGCCCGCGCCACCGTCCGTCGTGGCGCTGCCGCCGACGCCGAACACGATGGTGCGCGCGCCCGCGTCCAGCGCGGCGCGCAGCAGCTCCCCGGAGCCGTACGTGGACGCGGTCAGCGGGGCGAAGACACCGGCCGGCAGGCGCTGGAGCCCGCTCGCCTCGGCCATCTCCACGACCGCGGTGCCGTCGCGCAGCGCGAACGCGGCCGTCACCTCCTGGCCGAGCGGTCCGGCGACCCGGACCTCGTGCCGTTCGAAGCCGGCCGCGACGGCCGCGTCCACGGTCCCGTCGCCGCCGTCGGCCACGGGCAGCGCCTCGACCTCGAGATCCGGCACGACCCGGCGCAGCCCGGCCGTCACCCGCTCGGCGACCTGCACGGCCGTCAGCGAGCCCTTGAACTTGTCCGCGGCGATGAGCACCCGACGGTTCTCGTTCACTGCAGCGTCCGCCACCTTGTCTTCCCCTTGCTCTCCGGGCCCCGCACACGTCAGGGCCAGTCGCGCCGCTGTGACCATAACCGCAGGACACCCCCGCCGTCATGCCCCGCCCGAACCCTGGAAAGCCGCTGGGAGCCGGCCGGGCAAAGTGGGTACACCCCTGCCATGAGCACCCAGGGCACCGGACCGGACCTCGCCGACCGCATCCGCGGTGGCTGGCTCGGCCGGATCGCGGGCAACATGCTCGGCAAGCCGGTCGAACAGGGCGAGGTGTGGACGCGTGACCGCATCGACCGGTATCTGCGCCGGGCCGCGGCCCTGCCGCTGACCGACTATCTGCCCGAGCCCGCCGACCCGGCCGAGGCCGCGGTGATGCGCCCGGAGTGGCGTCAGTGCGTGCGCGGCCGGATCCACGGCAGCTGCCGGGACGACGACGTGGACTACGCGATCCTCGGCCTGCACCTGCTGGAGACCCACGGCTTCGGTTTCAGCACCGAGCAGGTCGGCGACCTGTGGCTGCTGAGGCTGCCGTACCTGCAGACGTTCACGGCGGAGCGGGCCGCGTACCGCAATCTCGCGAACGGGCTGAAACCGCCGCTGACGGCGACGTACGACAACCCGTACCAGGAGTGGATCGGCGCCCTGATCCGTGCGGACGTCTACGGCTGGACCTGTCCCGGCGATCCTGTCCGGGCCGCAGGTCTGGCCCGCCGGGACGCGGTGCTGTCGCACACCGGCAACGGCGTCTACGGCGCGATGTGGGCCGCCGCGCTGGTCTCGGCGGCGTTCACCGCCCCGGCCGTGCGGGACGCGCTGGAGACCGCGCTCGGGGTGATCCCGGCGAGCAGCCGGCTCGCCCGTACCGTCCGGCGGGTCACGAGCCTGCACGAGACGCGGCTGCCCTGGGAGGAGACGCTGGCGACGGTGTCCGCGGAGACCGCCGGGCTCGGCTGGATCCACACCGTCCCGAACGCGGCGGTCCTCGCCGCCGGGCTGCTGTACGGCGACGGCGACTTCACCCGGACCATCGCACTGACCGTGCGCGGCGGTCTGGACACCGACTCCAACGGCGCGACGGCCGGTTCGGTGGCCGGCGTCCTCACCGGCGCGGACGCCATCCCGGCCCAGTGGCAGGACCCGCTGGAGGACACGGTCCGCAGCGCGGTGTTCGGCTTCGACGGCGTACGGATCAGTGCGCTGGCCGAACGCACCCTGCGCCTGGCGACGAGCGGGACGTAGCGGCGGAACGGCTGGTTACCCTTCCTGGATGACCACCACTCCTGACTTCGCCGCGTACATCGCGAGCCTGCCCCGTGTCCTCGCCGGTGCCGCCGCGCTCTTCCGGGACGCCGAGGGGCGGGTGCTGCTCGTCGAGCCCAACTACCGTGAGGGCTGGGCGCTTCCGGGCGGGACGATCGAGTCCGACGACGGGGAGACCCCGCGGCAGGGCGCCCGCCGCGAGACGCTGGAGGAGATCGGGCTCGACCGGGAACTCGGCCGGCTGCTGACCGTGGACTGGGTGCACGGCGCCGGCCGGCCGCCGCTGGTGGCGTATCTCTACGACGGCGGGGTCCTGACGGAGGCCGAGCTGAAGTCCGTCCGCCTGCAGGAGGAGGAGCTGCTGTCCTGGCGGCTGGTCGCCCGCGACGACCTGGCCGCGCACCTGCCCGAGGCGCTCGGCCGCCGCGTGCTGACCGCCCTGGACGTCCTGGCGGACGGCTCGGGCACGGCGGAGCTGGAGAACGGCCACCGGGTGGCGTGACGCCTCGGCCCCGGTCCCCGCCGCCGCCCCTCCCGGCCCCGCGGCTCACCCCTCAAGGCCCGCCGCGGCTCAGCCCCGGGGTCCCGCAACTCCACCCATGAGGTCCCCAGCGGCTCAGTCCTCGGGGTCCCACGGCTCGGCCCGGAGGGTCCCGCGGTTCACCCCTCAGGGTCCCGCGGCTTGGCGTCCGTCTCGCGCAGCGCCTCGTCGCGGGCGGCGGTCCGTGCCTCCGTGCGGTGCCCGCGCTCGATGTAGTCCCGGACGACGAGCTCGACGGCGTCCTGGGGACTGCCCACCCCGGCGAGCACCATGACTTCCACGACGAGCTGGGCGTCGAGCGAGACTGTCACCTTGGCCATGCGCGGGACGCTAGCATCGGGGGCTCCCCTCGGGGACCCGAATCCGCCGACCCGAGGACCCTCCCGCGCCGATGCCCCAACCCGAAGAGCCCCATGAATACGACCACGACCGGGGCTGCCTGCGCCTGGTCCTGGCGGTGCCGCTGGCCCTCCTCACCGGTGCAGCCGCGTTCTGCTGCTGGTCCGCGCTGGTCACCCGACCGTCCGGGCCCTGGGACGACGACGCGTACGCCGGCATCGTCCTCGCGTGCGTGCTGGCCCTCGCGGCGGCGGCCGGGGCCGTGGTGCTGCGGCTGCTGCCCGGGGTGCGGCAGGTGCTGCCCTGGAGCTGGCTGGCACCGGCGCTGACACTGGGCACGGTGGCCGCGGTGCGCTGGGCGCTGCTGGGCTGAGGCCCGTGTCCGGTCGGCCGGCCGCCGTTTATCCGTTCGCGGGAGCCCGACGTCCCGCCCTACGCTCGGCTGCATGACCAAACCGCTCGTCGCCCTGTTCAGCGGGGCCGGTATCTCCACCGACTCCGGGATCCCGGACTACCGCGGTCCGAACGGGCTGTGGCGGCAGGATCCCGGGGCCGAGAAGCTCGTCACGTACGAGTACTACATGAACGATCCGGAGATCCGGCGGCGGTCCTGGCAGATGCGGCGCGGGACCCGCGCGCTCACGGCCGAGCCGAACGCGGCGCACCGGGCCGTCGCCGAGCTGGCGAAGTCCGGTGTCCCGGTGCGGGTCATCACGCAGAACGTGGACGGGCTGCACCAGCTGGCCGGGATGCCCGCGCGCAAGGTGCTGGAGCTGCACGGCAGTGCGCGCAGCGTGGTGTGCACGAAGTGCCATGTCCGGGGGCCGATGGAGGAGGCCCTGGCCCGGGTGGAGGCCGGCGAGGAGGATCCGCCGTGTCTGGTGTGCGGGGGCATCCTCAAGTCGGCGACCGTGATGTTCGGCGAGCGGCTGGACCCGGTGGTGCTCGGTGACGCCCTCGCCATCAGCAAGGCGTGCACGGTGTTCATCGCCGTCGGCAGCAGCCTGCAGGTACAGCCCGCCGCCGGGCTGGTGGGCGTCGCCGCGGACAACGGCGCCCGCCTGATCATCGTCAACGCCGAGCCGACACCGTACGACGACCGGGCCGACGAGGTGATCCGCGAACCGATCGGCACCGCCCTGCCCCGCCTGCTGCACGGACTGAGCGTCCGGAGCTAGCTCCGGGGACCGGCCCGACGGCCGGTCCCCGCCCAGGGGCGGGAGTCCGGCGTGCCGTGCCACGAGTCGGCCCGCCGTGCCGTGCCACGGGTCAGAACAGCGTTGCCCGCGCCTCGAAGTGGAGCAGGCGGCGCTTGCGGTCCAGGCCGCCGCCGTAGCCGGTGAGGTCTCCGCTCGCGCCGACCACGCGGTGACAGGGGACGATGATGCCCACCGGATTGCGGCCGTTGGCGAGGCCGACGGCGCGGGAGGCGCCGGGACTGCCGAGGACGGCGGCGAGTTCGCCGTAGGTGCGGGTCTCGCCGTACGGGATCCTGGTCAGCTGCTCCCACACGCTGCGCTGGAACGGTGTGCCGCGCAGTCCCAGCCGGACGGTGAACTCCTTGGACTCGCCGGTGAAATACGCGCTCAGCTGCTCGGCCGTCTCGGCGAACACGGGCAGGGAGTCGTCGCGCGGTCCGAAGGACTCCTCGCCGGGGCGGTGCCGTTGGCCGACCATGTACAGGCCGCACAGGGCGCCGTCGGCGTCGGCGACGAGGGTGAGCGGGCCGTAGGGGCTGTCGATGACCGTGTGCTGTTTCATGTCGCGGTTCCTCACGCGGGCAGGAAGTTGATCGGGTGGCTGTCGGTCGCCCACAGGTACTGCACCGCGTACGCCCGCCAGGGGCGCCAGCTCGCCGCGCGGGCGGTGAGCGCGGCCGGGGTGGACGGCAGGCCCAGCCCCTCGGCGGCGCGCCGGATGCCGAGGTCGGTGGGCAGGAACGCGTCGGGGTCGCCGAGGGCGCGCATGGCGATGACGTCCACCGTCCATGGGCCGAAGCCGGGCAGTGCGAGCAGCCGGGCGCGTGCCTGTGCCCAGTCGGCCTCCACGCCCAGGCGCAGCGTGCCGTCGGCCAGTCGGCGGACGAGGGTGGTGAAGGTGGTGCGCCGGGTGCGTGGCATCGCCAGCGTCTCGGGGTCGACGCCGGCCAGTGCCTCGGGGGACGGGAAGAGGTGGGTGAGTCCGCCTTCGGGGTCGTCCAGGGGCTTGCCGTGCGCGGTGACCAGGCGGGCCGCGTGGGTGCGGGCGGCGGCCGTGGACACCTGCTGCCCGAGCACGGCCCGGACGGCGAACTCGGCCTCGTCGACCGTGCGCGGCACCCGGCGGCCCGGGGCGCGGTCCACCAGCGGCGCGAGCAGCGGGTCGGTGCGCAGCCGGTCGTCGACGGCGACCGGGTCGGCGTCCAGGTCCAGCAGGCGGCGGCAGCGGCTGATGGCCACGGTGAGGTCACGCAGGTCGCTCAGGGTGAGCCGGCAGGCGATGTGGTCGGGGCGGGGGGCGAGGGCGGCGATGCCGTGGCCGTACGGCAGTCGCAGCGTGCGCCGGTAGGCACCGGTGCGAGTACCGCCCACGCCGTCCAGGCAGTCGGGGAGCCACTCCTCGACGCCCGGTACGGCGGTGGCGGCGAGGTGGCCGAAGAGGTTGGACGGGTTGAGCGGGGCGCGGAACGGCAGCCGCAGGGTGAGCACGCCCGGGGTGCCGGTGCCCGCACCGCTTCTGGGTGCCCGGGCGCGCAGCTCGCTCGGGGACAGGGCGAAGACCTCGCGGACCGTGTCGTTGAAGGTACGGATGGAGGAGAAGCCGGCCGCGAACGCGATCTCCGCCATGGGCAGCGGCGTGGTGTCGATGAGCAGCCGCGCGGTCTGGGCGCGCTGGGCGCGGGCGAGCGCGAGGGGTCCGGCGCCCAGCTCGGCGAGCAGCTGCCGCTCCACCTGCCGGGTGCTGTAGCCGAGCCGCGCGGCGAGTCCGGGTACGCCCTCGCGGTCCACGACACCGTCGGCGATCAGCCGCATGGCGCGGGCCACCAGGTCGGCGCGCTGGTTCCACTCCGGGGAGCCGGGGCTGGTGTCGGGGCGGCACCGTTTGCAGGCCCGGAACCCGGCCTGCTGGCAGGCGGCGGCGCTCGGGTAGAACGTCATGTTCTCCGGCTTGGGCGGCACGACCGGGCAGCTCGGACGGCAGTAGATCCGGGTGGTCAGTACGGCCGTGAAGAACCACCCGTCGAACCGTGCGTCCTTGGACTGCACGGCGTGTACGCAGTTCTCCCGGTCGAGGTGCATTGCTGTCCGCGTTCCTGCGTGCATCCCTGTCTGCATGCCTCCAGCATCGGCCACCGTGCACCCCGGCCGCTGGCGGAAATCCGACACGTACGTGGGCCTGGCCAGTAGTCCGACGGCCGTCGAGGCGGGCGCGGCGGTACCTGCCGGGACCGGTCTCAGCCGGCGTGTTCCTGGCGGAACCGGGTGATCCACTCGGCGGTGGCCCGCAGTCCGCCGAACGTGTAGAAGTGCACCTTGACCTCGCCGTGGCGTGCGACGTCGTACCGCTCGGCCAGCGTGTGCAGAAAGCGGTCCGGGCCCGTCGTACCCATGAGGTTGGTCAGCGAGAACCCGTACTTGCGGGCGACGGAGGCACTGGTGCCGATACCGAAGCGGGTGGCGTAGCCGAGCAGCCGGCGCACGCCGGCGGGGCCGGGGACGCCGATGCGGACCGGCAGGTGCACGCCCCGGGCGCGCAGGGCCTCGAGCCAGGTGAGGACCGGGTCGACGTCGAAACCGAACTGGGTGATGACGTCGCCGGTGAACCGGTGGGCGCCGATGGCCGCCGCCTTGTCCGTGAGCGCCGACCACAGGGACTGGTCGGTTATGCCGGGGTGGCCCTCCGGGTAGCCGGTGATGCCGACGTGCCGGACACCGTGGTGCTGGAGCAGCCCGGTGTGCAGCAGGGAGAGCGCGTCCGCGTAGGGACCCTCGGGCCGGGCGGGGTCGCCGCCGACGACGAACACGTTCTCGGCCGTACCGTCCGCGGCCAGCCCGGCCAGGAACTCCTCCAGGGCGGGCCGGGAGGGCAGGCGCCGGGCGGAGATGTGCGGTACGGGGACGAAACCGAGCCGTTTGACCGCGCGGGCGGCCGTCAGCCGGACACCGGTGTCCTCACCGGCCAGGAAGGTGATGTTGATGCGGGTGCCCTGCGGGATGCCGTCGCGCGCCTCCTCCAGCCCGGGCACGTCCTTGCCGGTCATCTCCAGGGAGAAGTCGTCCAGCAGGGAGGTGCTCCGCCCCGGGCTCCCGGCGCCGTGCGGGCGGGGGGTGCTGCCCTCGGGCGGGGCGGTGAGAGCGGGGTTCATCGTGCTCCTCGTACTCCTCGTACGGCTGTGGTCCTGACCCCGGCCGATGATGCCACGCGGTCCACCGGGGCCAGGGGCCAGGGGCGCCTGAGCGAGGGGCCGGGAGGGCGCCGGACCAGGGAGGCACCGGGAGCAGAACCAGGAGGGCGCCGGGACCAGGAGGGCGCCGAGGGGCCGGGAGGGCGCCGGACCAGGGAGGCACCGGGAGCAGAACCAGGAGGGCGCCGGGGCCAGGAGGGCGCCGGGACCCGTTATGGATCGGTGGTCCGTGCCTGCTTTGGCCCTGTTCACCGGACCATCGGGCGCGGCAGGGTGGTGTTTCCGATCAGCGAGGAGGTCCTGTTGAGCACGTCGTCGATCCCTGGTGCCCGAGCGGTGGTGGTCTGACCATGCGATTCCGGCATGCGGACGCGGTCTGGGCCGGGTTCCCGGAGCTGGCCGCCGGTGCGCTGTACACCGGCGGCGTCGGCGCAGCCGCGGACACCGGGCCGCGCGCCGCCGAGTACACCGCCCGGGCCGTGGCCCGGCTGACCCACGCCACCGAGGGCGAGTTTCCCGAGGTGCTGGCGTGGCGGCGGGCCTTCGCCCGGATGGGGCTGAAGCCGACGCAGTACCGGTCCGCCTCGGAGTCGCTGCTGCGCCGGCTGCGCAAGGAGGGATCGCTGCCGCGCATTCATCCGCTGGTGGACCTGTGCAACGCGATCTCGGTGGCGTACGCGGTTCCGGTCGCGGTCCTCGACGTCGACCGGATCGCCTGGCCGCTGCTGGAGGTGCGCCCGGCCCTCGGGGACGAGAGGTACACCGCGTTCGGCGGCGGCATCGAGCATCCCGCGCCCGGCGAGGTGACCTTCGCCGACTCGGCCGGGCGTGCGCACGCCCGGCGCTGGACCCACCGGCAGAGCGGACACTCGGCGGTCGGCGAGCACACCGGCCGGGTGCTGGTGGTGACGGAGGCCGTGCACGACGGTGGTGCGGAGGCCGTGGCCGAGGTGCTGAAGACGGTCGAGGAGGAGATGGCGGCGCACTGGGGGGCCGCGACGCAGTCGGCCGTACTCACTCCGGGTGCGCCCGAGTTCGTCTTCGGGGTGTGAGGGGGAGGGGAGGAGATGGCGGCACACTGGGGGGCCGCGACGCAGTCGGCCGTACTCACTCCGGGTGCGCCCGAGTTCGTCTTCGGGGTGTGAGGGGGAAGGGGTCGTGGTGCGTGGGTCGGACTTCCTGCAGTTGGCGGTGGCCGACGTCCCGGCCGACGGGAAGGCCGAGTGGCTGGCCGGGCGGCTGCGGCGGGCGATAGCCGACGGCCGGCTGGCGGTGGGCAGCAGGCTGCCGCCCACCCGGGTGCTCGCCGCGGACCTCCGTGTCTCCCGCGGGGTGGTGACCGAGGCGTACCGGCGGCTCGCCGAGGACGGCCACGTGGAGGGCCGTCGGCGGGGCGGCACGGTGGTGGTCGCGGCGCCGTTCGCGGCGGAGGCGGGCACCGCCGGCAGCGGGGGCGCCGGACGAGCGGAGTGGGACGGTTCCCTGCTCTTCGCCCGCGACCCCGGTGCCGAGGTCTTCGACGCGCTGCGGGCCGCGCCCGCCGCCGTCGACTTCACTCCCGGCCGCCCGGACCTCACCACCTTCCCGCGTGCCGCATGGCTGCGGGCCGAGCGTGCCGTTCTCGGCGAGCTGTCGGCCGGCCACCTCGGTTACGGCGACCCGCGCGGCGCGCCCGCGCTGCGGCGGGCCGTGGCCGACTGGCTGGCGCGGGTACGGGGCGTACGGGTCGAGCCGGACGCCGTGCTGATCGTCGCGGGCACCGCGCAGGCGCTGACGCTGTTGCACCCGGTGCTGCGGGCGGACGGTGTCGACGCGGTGGCGGTGGAGGAGCCGGGGTCGCTGGGCGCGCGCCAGCACCTGGGCAACGGCGGTCTGGCCACCCCGCCGGTGCCGGTCGACGAGGACGGGGTGCGGGTGGACGCCCTGCGGGCGACCGGTGCCGGTGCCGTCCTGCTCACGCCCGCCCACCAATTCCCCACCGGCGTGGTGACCAGCGGTGAACGCCGGCGCGAGCTGCTGGGCTGGGCCCGGGAGGGCGGGCTGATCCTGGAGGACGACTACGACGCCGAGCACCGCTACGACCGGCCGCCGGTCCCCGCCCTGCGGGCGATGCTGGCCGACCGCGTCTGCTACATGGGCAGCGTGTCGAAGCTGCTCGCGCCGGCGCTGCGGATCGGCTGGCTGGTGGCACCGGCCCGGTACCGGGCCGGGCTGGTCGCCGCCAAGCGCTTCAACGACCTGGGCAACGCGGTGCTGCCGCAGCTGGTGCTCGCCCGGCTGATGGAGTCCGGTGAACTGGAGCGCCATCTGCGGCTGTTGCGGGGGCGCCACCGCAGGCGCCGGGACGCGATGATCGCCGCGCTTGCCGGGCACCTCCCGGGGGCTCGGATCCACGGTGCCGCGGCGGGACTGCATCTGACGGTCACGTACGCGTCGGACGTGCCCGACACCGAGTTCGCCGCGGCGGCGCTCGCCCGGGGTGTGAAGTGCCATCCGTTGTCCTGGCACCGGCAGTTGCCGGGACCGCCCGGCCTGGTCCTCGGCTACGCGGCGACCCCGCCGGGTGTCATCGCCGAGAGCGTGGCACTGCTCGGCGGGACCCTGCGTTCACTGGGCGGACCGGCCGCCCGGCCCCCAGCTCGCCGCATCCTGACGGGACGCCAGGGCCCAGATGACGAAGATGTCGATCGCCATCACGACCAGCGACCAGATGGGCTGGTACGGCAGGAACAGGAACTGCGCGATGAGGCTGAGGGAGGCGAGGAAGAGACCGGTGAAGCGGGCCCACGCCATGTCCTTGAGCAGGCCGATACCGGTGACCACGGCCAGGACGCCGAGGATGATGTGGATCGTGCCCCAGCCGGTGAGGTCCCACCGGTAGACGTAGGTGCCGACGCGGGCGTAGACGTCGTCCGCGGCGACGGCGGCGATCCCCTGGAGGATGGCGAGGATGCCGCTGCACAGCATCAGGGCCCCGGCGAACGTGACACCTCCGGTCACCCAGTCGGCGCCCTGGTCCGCGGACTGCCGCGGTGACCGTGAACCGCCCGAGGGGGCCGGTCCGCCGGATTCGGCTGCCTGGCTCATGAGCGTGTCCTTTCTCTCCCTGTATCCATCCTTTTACATCCGTTTCTGTTCGCTTCTGTCCCCGTCTCCGTCCACCGCCCTTGCCCCCCGGGAAGCGCGCGGGCTCTTCGAGCCTCGACCGGCGGGCCTCCGGGCGCACCGCGGGCTACGCCGTCCGGGTGACGTCGAGGTCACCGCGATCCGGCGGCCCCGGAGGCGGCAGCGGGCAACCGTGCACACCGCCGCCCGGGCGGGCCGGCCTCACCAGGTGACGGGCAGGCGGAGCGGGAAGCGGCGGATGGTTCCGCTGTCCCACTCGATGTCCTCCGGCGCGACGGAGAGCCGCAGACGGGGGAAGCGGGTCAGCAAGCCGGTGACGGCGCTCTCCAGCTCCGCCCGTGCCAGCGGTGCGGCGAGGCAGTGGTGCCCGCCCCAGCCGAACGTCATGTGCGGGCGCACCGGCCGTTCGAGGTCGAGCGTGTGCGGATCGGGGAAGACGGCCGGGTCGCGGTTGGCGGCCAGGTAGGACACGTGCACGTAGTCGCCGGCGCGGATGGCGGTTCCTTCGACCTCCGCGTCCTCCAGCGCGAGCCGCGGGATGCCCACGCCCTTGCGGAAGGGGATGAACCGCAGCAGTTCCTCCAGCGCGCCGGGGAACCGGCCCGGGTCGCGCGCGAAGGCGGCACACTCCGCGGACCGGGTCAGCAGCAGGTAGGCGATGTTGCTGATCTGGCAGGTCGCGGTGTCGTTGCCGCTCAGGATCAGCGTCACGGCGAGGACCGCCAGCTCGTCGTCGGTCAGTGGCTCCTCGCCCTCCGGCACCGGGGCGGTGGCCATCGCGCTGAGCAGGTCCTCGCCGGGTGAGCGGCGCCGGGCGGGCACCAGTTCGGCGAAGTACGCGCGCAGAGCGGCCTTGGCCTCTGCCGCGTCCCGCCGGGCGTCCGGAGAGGTGGCCAGCAGCCTCATGGTGAGTCCCCGCAGCCGGTCACGGTCGGCCTCGGGTACGGCGAGCAGTTCACAGATCGTCAGATGGGGCAGCGGCACGGACAGATGGGTCACCAGGTCCGCGGGCGGCCCCGCCTCGGCCATGGCCGTGAGCAGCCCGGCCACCACCCGGTCCACGGCCGGCCGCATGGCCGCCACCCGGTCCCGGGTGAACGCCTGGGCCGCCGCGTGCCGCAACCGGGTGACGTGCGGCGGGTCCGTGACGTTGATCGACTCCGGCGACACGATGGGCTCGGGCGTCATCCTCGGGTAGTCGCGCCCGACGATCGCCGCCCGGCTGAACCTCGGGTCGCACGTCACCTGACGCACTCCGGCGAAGCTGGTCACCAGCCACGCCTCGGCCTCACCGTAGGGCAGCCGGATCCGGCACACCGGGCCGCGTTGCGCCAACGAGGCCAGTGCGGGATCGAATTCCAGCGCGTCGGCGAAGTCGAAGGGACAGTCGAGCACTGCCGTGTCGTGGAACGACATACAGCCTCCTTTGAGCGCTGCTGGGCACGTCGTACGCCAGGGCGTCGGCCTGGATGCAGTGGCCGTCACGCCTCTGGACAACGTTGTCCCAGCGACCCGACACCGCGTCGCCGCCGAGAGCGGCCGACGCCTCTCACTATCCGACGGTTCGGCACATCACGCAGAACGGGAGCCTCGGGCAACCAGCCGGCACGGGTACGTCGACGCACCTCCGCCGTCGTCGCCGGCAACGCCCTCGGAAATACCGGCAGTCCGGAATTCAATCGGTTCGGTTCACCCATACATATGCAGGTGTCCACCACTTGGGCTCATGGGCCGGCTGCGGCTGTGTGCGGACGGGGCGGTGCTGAGGAACTGCGCAGGTCTGGCGTGGTGGCGCCCACCACAACGACGGCGCCGAGGCACAGCAGGCCACCGCTGACGAGGGCTGCTGCTCCCGAGGTGGCGTCGGCGACGAGGCCGCCGCGCATGTTGCCGATGTCGGGTCCCGCTTGCCCGACGATCTGTTCGGCAGCGCTGACGCGGCCGAGTAGTTCGTGCGGGGTGTGCATCTGGACGACGGTGCTCCGGGAGATGACGGAGACGGTGTCGGCGGCGCCGGCCATGACGAGGAAGGTCAGACCGGCCCATGGGCTGGGCGAGAAGCCGAACAGTGTCAACGCTGCGCCCCAGGTGGCGGATCCGCCGAGCATGGCCAGGCCGGGGCGGGGGAACCGGGTGAAGGTTCCGGAGAAGAGCGACGCTGCCACGCCGCCGACGGCGATGGCTGTGAGGAACAGTCCGAGAGTGCGGGGGTTGCCGCCGAACCGTTCGGCGTTGATCAAGGGGAACAGGCTGATGGGCATGGACAGCACGGTGGTGGCCAGGTCTGTGAGCAGGGCCCCGCGAATGACGGGGGTGCGTGCCAGGAAGGCCAGACCGTCCAGCGCTCCGCGCAGGCCGGGCCGTGCGGGCTCGTCCCCGGGGGCCGTCTTCGGCAGACCGAACGCACCGTAGAGCGCGGCGGCGAAGGTCAGGGCCTCGATCAGGTAGCAGGCCCCGACTCCCAGCCCGCCCACGAGCAATCCGCTCAGTGTGGGACCGAGCAGCATGGCGCCCTGGAGGGCGATTCGTCTCAGCGCCAGACCTGCGGCCAGTTGATGCTTGGGCAGGAGGTGGGGAATGAAGGTGCGCGAGGCGGGGCCGCCGCCGGCACCGAAGCAGGACTGGAGTGCGACCAGCCCCAGAACGCCGGCGGCAGGAGCGTGCCCGAGGAAGCCCTGGAATGCGAGGAGCAGCGAACACGCGGCCTGTCCGCTGATCGTGACCAGGTAGAACTTCCGGCGGTCCACCCGGTCGACGAGCGAGCCGGCGAACAGCCCGAGGGCGATGAGCGGAACCGCCTGGGCCAGCCCGACGGCGCCTGTCCACGTGGCGCTCTTCGTCATCTGCCAGACCTGGAACATGACGGCGACGAGTGTCATCTGGCTGCCGAAACCGGACAGGGTCTGCCCGATCCACAACCGCCGGAACGGTGGTGACGACCGTAACGGAGTCACGTCGATCAGCGTGCGCTTCAGCTCCATGCGGGATCCTCCGCCAGCTTCTCGGCGATCCGGTCGTGGAAACTCTTGCGCTCCAGAGCCCGCTCGATGTCGGCGACGACCTGGGAGAGCGGGTAGGGGATCTCCGCCTCCAGGTCGGCGACGGCAGCCTCGGTGGCCCGCCATTCCGCCGCCAGGCGATCCACGATGCGGCGGGCTTTGCCGGTGAGCGTCACCTTCCTGGTGCGCGCGTCGTCGCCCACGACGGTCTGGACCCAGCCGGCCTTGCGCATCGCGGCGACTTTCTGGCTGAGTGCCGAATGCGTGCGCTGGACCGACTCGGCCAGTTCCGCGATGGTCATGGGTCCGCAGGCGTGCAGCCGGAGCAACTCCATCACGTAGCTGGACTTGAGCCCGTCGATCTGCTGCTCGGAGTAGACCTGGGCAATGTCGGCGTCCATGGACGCCTGGAGCAGGCGCAGGGGCCGCCAGAGGCTCTGCCGCGTCGGGTCGAGTGCATGGGGGTCGGCCATGAGAGGGCATCGTAACAGCACTTATATAAGTACTGTTGCTTTGGAAGCGACTACGGACGCCGCGGGCCCGAGATGTCCGGAACCGGTTCCAACATCACCGTTGTCACCGGCGGCCGAGTTGCCGGGCGAACGCCTCGTACGCCCGGTCGTCGAAGAGGACGAAGCGCGCCTCCTGCACGGCCGTCGGTGTGTTCCGGACGGTCTCCAGGGCGATCCGTGCGGCGTCCTCCATCGGCCACCGGTAGACGCCGGTGGAGACGGCCGGGAACGCGACGGTACGGGCGCCGAGTTCGTCGGCGACGCGCAGGGACTCGCGGTAGCAGGAGGCGAGCAGGTCCGAGCGGTCCTCGGCGGCGGACCAGACCGGACCCACGGTGTGGATCACCCAGCGGGCGTCCAGCTCGCCGGCCGTGGTGGCGACCGCCTGGCCGGTGGGCAGGCCCCTGCCGTACCGGGAGGCGCGCAGGGCGCGGCAGTCCGCCAGGACGGCGGGGCCGCCGCGACGGTGGATCGCGCCGTCCACTCCCCCGCCGCCGAGCAGGGAGGAGTTCGCCGCGTTGACGATCGCATCGGCGCTCTGCCGGGTGATGTCTCCCTGGACGAGGGTGATGGTGGTCATGTCTGCCTGAGTCTCCGCCAGACGGCCTTGGCCGCGTTGTGGCCCGACATGCCATGGACACCGGGTCCTGGCGGGGTGGCCGAGGAGCAGATGAAAACCGCCGGGTGGGGGGTGTGGTACGGGAACAGGGACAGCCTGGGACGCAGCATCAGCTGGAGCCCGGAGGCCGCGCCGCAGGCGATGTCGCCGCCGACGTAGTTGGCGTTGCGGGCGGCCATCTCGGCGGGGCCGGCGGTGGCGCGGGCGAGCACGCGGTCGCGGAAGCCGGGTGCGAAGCGCTCCAGTTGGCGTTCCATGGCGTCGGTGAGGTCCCCGGACCAGCCGCTCGGCACATGGCCGTAGGTCCAGAACACGTGCTTGCCCTCGGGGGCCCGGCTGGGGTCGGCCACACTGGGCTGCACGGTGATCATGAACGGTTTGTCGGGGGCGCGGCCCTCCCGGGAGGCGGCGCGCAGCGCGGTGCCGATCTCGGACTGGTCGGCGCCGATCTGGACGGTGCCGGCGACGCGGGCCTCGGGAGCGGTCCAGGGCACCGGGCCGTCCAGCGCATAGTCGATCTTGAAGACGCTGGGGCCGTAGCGGTAGTTCGCGTAGTAGTCGCCGAAGCCGGCGATCCGGGCGAGCGCGGTGGGCGAGGTGTCGAAGACGTAGGCGCGGGCGGGCGGCAGGTCGTCCAGACGCTTGACCTCGTAGTCGGTGTGGATCTCACCGCCGAGGTCCGTCAGGTAGGCGGCGAGGGCGTCGGAGATCGCCTGGGAGCCGCCGCGGGCCACCGGCCAGCCACGGGCGTGCGCGGCCAGGGCGAAGACCAGTCCCACGGCGCCGGTGGCCGGCCCGTTCAGCGGCGCGATCACGTGGGCGACCAGGCCGGCGAAGAGGGCCTTGACCTGCTCGTCCTTGAAGCGGCGCATCAGCCAGGTGGACGGCGGCAGCCCGACGAGGCCGAACCGGGCCAGGGCGACGGGGTCACGCGGGAGCGCGGTCAGCGGCAGGGACATGAAGTCCCGGACAAGGGTGTCCCAGCGGGCGAGGAGCGGCTCGACCAGTCTGCGGTAGGCGCCCGCGTCCCGTGGTCCGAAGGAGGCGGCGGTCTCGGCCACGGACCGGGACAGCACGGCCGCGCTGCCGTCCGGGAACGGGTGGGCCATGGGCAGCGGGGCATGCAGCCATTCGAGGCCGTACCGGTCGAGCGGCAGGGCGCGGAACGCCGGGGAGTTGATACCGAGCGGGTGGGCGGCCGAGCACGGGTCGTGCCGGAAGCCGGGCAGGGTCAGTTCCTCGGTGCGCGCGCCGCCGCCCACCGTGGAGTGCGCCTCGAACAAGGCCACGGAGAAGCCGCGGCGGGCCAGCTCCACGGCAGCGGTCAGTCCGTTCGGTCCCGCACCCACCACGACCACATCGAGCATCGACGGCACCTTCGGACCCCTTCGTCAGCCGACGGCCAATCAGGATCAGGATATGCCGGGGCGGCGACGGTCACCCGGCCCGGGTGCCCCCCGGGGTTCAGGAGCCCTTGCTGAGCAGGCCCGCGATCCGGCGCGCGGTGGCGGCGTCGCGGGCGGCGGTGAACGGCAGGGCGTTGCCGCCGGTGATGCGGAAGGGCTCGCCGGTCAGGGTGAGGTGGGTGCCGCCCGCCTCCTCGACAAGGAGCAGACCGGCCGCGTGGTCCCAGGCGGCCTCCCAGGAGAACGCGACGGCGTCCAACCGGCCGCGGGCGACGTCGAGGTACTCCAGGCCGGCGGAGCCGCACGGGCGTGGGGCGAGGCCGTCGGTCCACAGGGCGCGCAGCGCGCGCTTCTGCTCGTCGGTGGTGTAGTCCGGGTGGGAGGTGGCGACGACGAGGTCCCGGCCGGGCCCGGGCGGGCCCGCGAACAGCCGCTCCCCGTCCAGGAAGGCACCCTGGCCGCGGACGGCCGTGGCGAACTGGTCGCGCGCCGCCGCATAGGTCCAGGACGCGATCACGGTGCCCCGGTGGGCGAGCGCGACCAGCGTGCAGAAGCCGTCGTCGCCGTGCACGAACTGGCGGGTGCCGTCGACCGGGTCGACGATCCAGACGGGGGCGTCGCCCTGAAGTGCCTCGTACACCGCGGGGTTGGCGTGCACCGCTTCCTCGCCGACCACCACCGATCCGGGCAGCAGGGCGCCGAGATCCTCGGTGAGCCGCAGTTCGGCGAGCCGGTCGGCGTCCGTCACCAGGTCGTGCGGCCCGCTCTTCTCGTCCACTTCGTGCTCGGCGAGGCGCCGGAAGCGGGGCAGGATCTCGGCCGCGGCGGCCTTGCGGACCGCTTCCTCCACGTCGGCCGAGCAACGCGCGAGAAACTCGTCGATGGTTTCCGTTTCTTCGATCATGTCTCCCATGAGAGCACGTCCCCCTGACATTCCCCGCACCGCCGGTGTACGCGGGGTGGAATCGGGATGAAGAGCGGGGGTCTGTGGATCACCCTCAGCGCCCGACGGCGTACCCCTGCATGCCGCGCGGGTTCGCCGCCGCCGACAGGACGCCGGTGGCCGGGTCCCGGGCCACGGCACACAGGCGCCCCTCGGACCAGGCGGGGCCGACGGTGACGTCGTGGCCACGGCGCCGCAGCTCCTCGATCACTCGCGGGTCGGTGCGGGACTCCACGGTCACGCTGCCGGGGCGCCGGCCGCGCGGGTAGAAGGAGCTGGGGAAACTGTCGTTGTGCCAGTTCGGTGCGTCGATGGCGCCCTGCAGGTCGAGCCCGCCGCGGACCGGGGCGGCCAGGGCGACGGTGAGGAAGAAGTGCAGCTGCCACTGGTCCTGCTGGTCGCCGCCGGGCGTGCCGAACGCCATGACAGGCACCCCGTCGCGCAGCGCCAGGGACGGGGTGAGGGTGGTGCGGGGGCGGCGGCCGGGGGTGAGCGAGTTGGGCAGGCCGTCCTCCAGCCAGGCCATCTGCAGGCGCGTGCCGAGCGGGAAGCCCAGCTCGGGGACGACGGGGTTGGACTGCAGCCAGCCGCCGCTGGGCGTGGCCGCGATCATGTTGCCCCAGCGGTCGACGACGTCGAGGTGGCAGGTGTCGCCCCGGGTCGTGCCGTCGGCGGCCACCTGCGCCTCGCCGGTCGCCTGCGCGACGGCGGGCCGGCCCGGCAGCGGCGCCACGGTCGGCTCGCCGACGCCCATCGGATCGAAGCCGGGCTCCGCGGTGGCGACCACGCGCGCGTGTGCGGGCAGCCGCGGGGCGCGTCCGCCGGGGCTGCCGGGGCGCAGCTCGTGGGAGGCCTTCTCGCCGACGAGGGTGCGCCGCTCGGCGTTGTAGCCCTCCGACAGCAGGTCCGCGAGGGGCACCTCGGCGGCGTCCCCGTACCAGGCCTCGCGGTCGGCCATGGCGAGCTTGCAGCCCTCGATCAGCAGGTGGACGTAGTCGGCGCTGCCGTGGCCCGGCAGCTCGGGCGGGAGCAGGGCGAGCTGCTGGAGCAGGGCGGGTCCCTGGCTCCAGGGGCCGGCCTTGCACACCGTCCAGCCGTTCCAGTCGTAGGACACCGGTGTCTCGTAGGCCGCCGACCAGCCGGCGAGGTCGGCCTCGGTGAGGGTGCCGGTGTGCCGCTCGCCGCTGGTGTCCGCCGTGGGCCGCCGGGGCTGCCGTACCAGGGCCTCGGCGATGAAGCCGGTGCGCCAGACCTCGCGCGCGGCGTCGATCCGGGCCTCCCGGCCGCCCGCGCGGGCGGTCTCGGCCAGCAGCCGCTTCCAGGTGGCGGCGAGCGCGGGATTGCGCAGCAGGGTGCCGGGCCGGGGCGGGCGGCCGCCCGGCAGGTACACCTCGGCCGACGAGGTCCACTCGGTCTCGAACAGCCGCCGTACCCTCTCGACGGTCGCGCCGACGTTCTCCACGGGCGCGTGCCCGTGCTCGGCGTACCCGATGGCGTACTTCAGCACCTCGTCCAGGGGCTTGGTGCCGTGATCGCGCAGGAGGAGCAGCCAGGCGTCGAAGGCGCCCGGGACGGCGGCGGCGAGCGGTCCGGTGCCCGGTACGAGGTCCAGCCCGAGCCCCCGGTAGTGGGCGGCCGTGGCACCCGCCGGGGCCACGCCCTGCCCGCACAGCACGCGCACGGCGCCGCCCGCCGGGGCGAGCAGGATCGGCACCTCGCCGGCCGGCCCGTTGAGGTGCGGCTCCACGACGTGCAGCACGAAAGCACCGGCCACGGCCGCGTCGAACGCGTTGCCGCCGTTCTCCAGGACCGCCATCGCCGACTGTGAGGCCAGCCAGTGCGTGGAGGAGACCATGCCGAAGGTGCCCTGGAGGGTGGGTCGGGTGGTGAACAACGGCGCTCCTCGGCTCGAGTAGGGCTCCCGGGCGATCGTACGGATGTGATCACCGCCCGGGGAACACCGCGTGCGCCCGCCGCGTTGATCTCGTGCGGCAGGAACGGAGGCCCGGACAGTGCACGGTGAGTACAAGGTGCCCGGCGGCAAGCTCGTCGTCGTGGACGTGGACGTCGCGGACGGCGTGCTGCGGCACGTGCGCGTGGCGGGCGACTTCTTCCTGGAGCCGGACGAGGCGCTGGACGCGGTGAACCGGGCGCTGGAGGGTGCCCCGGCGGACACCGACGCGGCGGGGCTGGCCGCGCGGATCGACGCGGCGCTGCCCGAGGGCACGGTGATGTACGGCCTGACCTCGGAGGGTGTCGGTGTCGCGGTGCGCCGGGCGCTCGCGCACGCCACGGACTGGACGGACTACGACTGGCAGCTGATCCACGAGGGCCCGCAGCCGCCGGCCCTGCACATGGCGCTGGACGAGGTGCTGACGGCCGGGGTGGCGGCGGGCCGGCGCCCGCCGACGCTGCGGGTGTGGGAGTGGGGCGCCCCGGCGGTGATCATCGGCAGCTTCCAGTCGCTGCGCAACGAGGTGGACCCGCAGGGCGCGGCCCGGCACGGCATCGAGGTGGTGCGGCGGATCTCCGGCGGCGGCGCGATGTTCGTGGAGCCCGGGAACACGATCACCTATTCGCTGTCGGTGCCCGAGTCCCTGGTGCAGGGCCTGTCCTTCCAGGACAGCTACGCCTATCTGGACGACTGGGTGCTGGGCGCCCTGGGCGACATGGGGATCCGGGCCTGGTACCAGCCGCTGAACGACATCGCCACCGACCAGGGCAAGATCGCGGGTGCGGCGCAGAAGCGGATCGTGGGGCCGGACGGCGGCCCGGGCGCGGTGCTGCACCACGTGACGATGTCGTACGACATCGACGCCGACAAGATGGTCGAGGTGCTGCGGATCGGGCGGGAGAAGCTGTCCGGCAAGGGCACGCGGAGCGCGAAGAAGCGGGTCGATCCGCTGCGGCGGCAGACAGGGCTGCCGCGTGAGGCCGTCATCGCGCGGATGATCGAGTCGTTCCGGGGGCGGTACGGCCTGATGGACGGCCAGGTGACCGCGGACGAGCTGGCGCGTGCGCAGGAGCTGGCGCGGACGAAGTTCACGTCCCCGGAGTGGACGGCCCGCATCCCCTGACCGGACATAAGGGGATATACAACACGGCGCCGGTGAGCCTGAGTTACCGGCCGGGTACGTAGCGAGTTGGCACTTCCGCCGCACAGGCAGGCGTGTGACACTGTCGTCCCCGTCCACACTGCGGACCCCTCCGCACCACCTCCCCCACGAGAAGTGCGCTGTGCGTTCCCTTCCTCTGCCGCTCGCCCTCACCGCGCGTCTGACGCCGGTCGTGGTCCTCGCCTGTGCCGGCTGGGCGCTGTCGTCGGGCCCCGCCACACCCTCCGCTGCCGCCGGGCACCGGACACCCCAGAAGACGCCCGCCGGTTCCTCCGCCGCCGCCCCCTCGGCCGGCGCGCCGTCCAAGACCTACACCGACGCTCCCGCTCCCTGCGGCAGCGTGCCCGCGGCCACCGTCAAGTCCCTGGTGCCGGGCGCGAAGACGGCCGGCAAGGAGATCCCGTCGACGGACACCGCGCTGCGCCGCACCTGCTCCTGGAACGCGCTCCAGGGTTTCGACTACCGCTGGCTCGACGTGTCCTTCGAGATCAGCGGGTCGGACGAGGAGGCCCGCAAGCAGTACGAGGCGCGGATCGGCGAGAAGAGCGGCGGCGGTGCCGTACCCGGCCTCGGCGACAGCGCCTACTCCGTCGTGAACCTCACCACGGAGGACAAGCAGCAGACCCGTGAGGGCGTCGTACTGGCCCGCGTCGCCAACGCCCTGGTCGTCGTCACGTACAACGGCAGCGACTTCGAGACCAAGAAGGCCCCCGGCACCGACGAGATCAACAAGGGGGCCATCAAGGCGGCCAAGTCCGCGGTCGCCGCGCTGGAGGGCGGCAAGGGCTGAGGCCGTGAGCGGCCGGGGGTGGTTCCGGCCACGTCGGGAGACGGCCGCGGGCGGTGCACCCCGTCTCCGCGACGAGGAAGCTCAGTGAGCAGGGGTCCGGGCCGACGGGCACGCCGCGCGCTGCCTGTCCCCGGCGTGCCCGTCGGCCGGTCCACGGCTCAGCTGGACCGGCTCTGGCCGCGGCCAGGGCTGAGGCTGAGCAGGGTGTACAGCAGCAGGGCGGAGGCCAGGCCGACGGCCCAGCCGTAATCGGCCAGGGGCTTGAGGAACGGGATGAGTCCGTCCGCGGGGAAGGGGCCCTGCTTGACGCCCTTGACCACGGTCGAGTACGAGCCGCCGACGGCCAGGACGCCGCCGATCACGAAGGCGGCCACCGCGCGCATGTTCCAGCCGCCGGTGTACCAGTAGCGGCCGTCGGACTGGTACAACTCCCCCAGCGCCAGGCGGGTTCGGCGCACGATCCAGTAGTCGGCGACGAGGATGCCGGCCACGGTGCCGAGCAGGCCGCCGACGAAGCCGAGCCACGTGTAGATGTACACGTGCGGGTTGGCGATCAGCTTCCACGGCATGATCAGGATGCCGACCACGCCGGTGATCAGCGCGCCGGTGCGGAAGCTGACCAGTCGCGGCAGCAGGTGCGACAGGTCGTACGCCGGGGAGACGACATTGGCGGCGATGTTCACCGACAAGGTCGCCACCATCACGATCAGCAGCGCGAACAGGGCCCCGACGGTGTTGCTCATCTTCGCGCTCAGTGCGATCGGATCCCAGATCGGCGCCCCGTAGACGGCCTGGGAGCCGGACGTCACCAGCACCGACAGGATCGCGAACAGTGTCATCGTGGTCGGCAGGCCCAGGGCCTGACCCAGCAGCTGGGCGCGCTGGCTGCCGCCGAAGCGAGTGAAGTCCGGAATGTTCAGCGACAGCGTGGACCAGAATCCGATCATGCCCATCAGAGAGGGGAAGAACACCTTCCAGAACCCGCTCCCCCAGCCCAGGCCGGACGGCTGGTCCAGCAGCGGGCCGAAGCCGCCTGCCTTGGCGGCCATGACCCCCAGCAGCACCAGCGCACCGACGATCACCAGCGGAGCCGCCCAGTTCTCCACTCTGCGCAGCGTCTCCATGCCGCGGGTGATGATGGCGACCTCGATGAGCCAGAACACCCCGAACGACAGCCACTGGGTCCACGGCGTGCCCCCGATCGAGCCGGCGTGCAGCCAGCCGTGGCCGAACAGCTTGCCGGCCAGCAGGAAGATGCCCTCCCCGCCGATCCACGTCTGAATGCCGAACCAGCAGCACGCCACCGCCGCCCGCACCATCGCCGGCAGGTTCGCCCCGCGCACCCCGAACGACGCCCGCGCGAACACCGGGAAGGGGATCCCGTACTTGGTGCCGGCGTGACCGGTCAGCAGCATCGGCACCAGCACGATCACGTTGGCCAGCGCGATCGTCAGCACGGCCTGCTTCCAGTCCATCCCCAGCGCCACCAGCCCCGAAGCCAGCGTCCACGACGGAATGCAATGCGCCATTCCCACCCAGAGGGCGAGATAGTTGTACGTCCCCCATGTCCGGCGCTCGACCGGGACCGGCACCAGGTCCGCGTTGGCGAAACGCGAATCGTCCAGCACGGCCGGATCGGACAGCGCGACCCGGCCGTCCGGATACACCTGTTGCGCGACGGCCGGATCGGCCAGGGTTCTTCCACTGGAGGACATCAGGACCACCTCGTATCGCAGGACTCAAGGAGGGGCGTGGGGGGTGCGAACTCGGGGGAAAGGTCAGGAGTTGACGGCAGGGATGATGTACCGGCCGTAGGCGTCGATGGTGGCTTCCTGGGCGTCGTGCATGTCGTACACCGCGAACTGGTCGACGCCCAGGGCACGGAGCGCGGTCAGCTTCTCGATGTGCTTCTCGGCGGGTCCGATCAGGCAGAACCGGTCCACGATCTCGTCCGGCACGAACCGGGTGTCCGGGTTGTCGCTGCGCCCGTGGTGGCTGTAGTCGTAGCCCTGCCGGGCCTTGATGTAGTCGGTGAGTTCCTCGGGGACCTGGGAGGAGTGCTCGCCGTACTTGGTGACCAGGTCGGCGACATGGTTGCCCACCATGCCGCCGAACCAGCGGCACTGCTCACGGGCGTGGGCGAGGGCCTCGGGCGAGTCGTCCTCGGTGACGTACGCGGGGGCCGCCACACAGATCGTGACCTCGGAGGGGTCGCGTCCGGCGGCTGCGGCCGCGTCCTTGACGGCCTTCACCATGTACTCGGTGAGGTACAGGTCGGCGAGCTGGAGGATGAACCCGTCGGCCTCCTCGCCGGTCATCTTCAGCGCCTTGGGGCCGTACGCGGCCATCCAGACGGGGAGTTCGGCGCCCTCCTTGATCCATGGGAACCGGATCGTGGTGCCGCCGAGGTCGGCCTCCTCGCCGCGGCCGAGGGCGCGGATGACCTTCATGGCCTCGCTGATCCGGGCGAGGGTGTTGGGTTTGCGGCCCGCGACGCGCATGGCGGAGTCGCCGCGGCCGATGCCGCAGACGGTGCGGTTGCCGAACATGTCGTTGAGGGTGGCGAAGGTGGAGGCGGTGACCTCCCAGGTGCGGGTGCCCGGGTTGGTGACCATCGGGCCGACCTTCAGCGTGGACGTGTTGGCGAGGATCTGGCTGTAGATCACGAACGGTTCCTGCCACAGCACGGCGGAGTCGAACGTCCAGCCGTGGCTGAAGCCGCTGCGCTCGGCCCGCTTCATCAGGCTGACGACACGGGAGGCCGGCGGGTCGGTCTGCAGGACGAGTCCGAAGTCCATGGGCGCCACTCCTAGTTGAGGTACTGACAGGTGGAGCGCGGGGTGTAGACGCCATGACCGGCGCGTCCGGTGTACTCCCGCTGGTCGATGACGAGTTCGCCGCGCGAGAGGACCGTCTCGACCCGGCCGGTGGTGCGTTTGCCCTCGTACGCCGAGTAGTCGACGTTCATGTGGTGCGTCCCGGCCGACATCACCTGCTCGGCGTGCGGGTCGTAGATGACGACGTCCGCGTCGGCGCCCGGGGCGATGGTGCCCTTCTTCGGGTACATGCCGAACATCCGGGCCGGCGCGGCGCAGGCGATCTCGATCCAGCGGCGACGCGAGATGTGCCCGTCCACGACCGCCTGGTGCAGCAGGTCCATACGGTTCTCCACGCCCGGCAGTCCGTTCGGGATCTTGGAGAAGTCGCCGCGGCCCAGTTCCTTCTGGCCCACGAAGCAGAACGGGCAGTGGTCGGTGGAGACCACCTGGAGGTCGTTGGTGCGCAGGCCCCGCCAGAGCCTGGCCTGGTGCTCGCGGGGCCTGAGGGGCGTGCTGCACACGTACTTGGCGCCCTCGAAGTCCGGCTCGGCGAGGTTGTCGGTGGACAGGAACAGATACTGCGGGCAGGTCTCGCCGAAGACGGGGAGCCCCTCGTCCCGGGCGCGCGCCAGCTCGGCCACCGCCTCCATGGCCGAGACGTGCACGACGTACAGCGGGGCCCCGGCGACCTGGGCGAGCCGGATGGCGCGGTGGGTGGCCTCGGCCTCCAGCAGGGCCTTGCGGACCTCGCCGTGGTAGCGCGGGTCGGTCTCGCCGCGGGCGAGCGCCTGCTCGACCAGCACGTCGATCGCGATGCCGTTCTCGGCGTGCATCATGATCAGCCCGCCGTTCTCGGCGGAGCGCTGCATGGCGCGCAGGATCTGGCCGTCGTCGGAGTAGAAGACGCCGGGGTACGCCATGAACTGCTTGAAGGACGTCACTCCCTCCTCGACCAGCAGGTCCATCTCCTTGAGCGTCTCCTCGTTCACATCCGAGACGATCATGTGGAAGGCGTAGTCGATCGCGCAGTTCCCCTCGGCCTTGGCGTGCCAGGCGTCCAGGCCCTCGCGCAGGGTGTGGCCGACGCTCTGCACGGCGAAGTCGACGATCGTCGTCGTACCGCCCCAGGCGGCGGCCCGGGTGCCGGTCTCGAAGGTGTCGGAGGCGAAGGTGCCGCCGAAGGGCAGCTCCATGTGGGTGTGGGCGTCGACGCCGCCCGGGATGACGTACTTCCCGGTGGCGTCGATCACCCGGTCGGCGGTGAACGCCCCTGCGGCGGGGGTGCCGGACGCCGCGAGGGCGGCGATGCGGCCGTCCTCGATCAGGACGTCGGCGTGGATCTCGTCCGACGCGGTGATGACGAGACCACCGCGGATCACTGTTCGGCGGCTCATGGGGCCCCCTCCTTCGTGGTCATCTGCGGGTGCGTGGTGGCTGGTCGCGCAGTTCCCCGCGCCCCGGCCGGCGCTGGTGCGAACGGCGTTGTCAGGGCGCCGTCAGCGGTGCGTACGCGCCCGGCGCACGGTCGCGGTAGAACTGCCAGCGATCGCGAACCTCGCGGAGCCTGGCCAGGTCCAGGTCGCGTACGACGAGTTCGGTCTCCTTGTCGCTCGCGACCTCGCCGACGAACCGGGCCTCCGGGTCCACGAAATACGTCGTGCCGTAGAAGTCGTTGTCGCCCAGGTCCTCCACGCCGACGCGGTTGATCGCGCCCACGAAGTACTCGTTGGCGACGGCCGCCGCCGGCTGCTCCAGCTGCCACAGGTAGCGGGAGAGGCCACGGGAGGTGGCCGAGGGGTTGAAGACGATCTCGGCACCGGCCAGGCCCAGCGCTCGCCAGCCCTCCGGGAAGTGGCGGTCGTAGCAGATGTAGACGCCGATCCTCCCCGCGGCGGTGTCGAAGACCGGCCAGCCGCTGTTGCCCGGGCGGAAGTAGAACTTCTCCCAGAACCCCTGCACTTGGGGGATGTGGGTCTTCCGGTACTTGCCGAGGTAGGAGCCGTCGGCGTCGATCACGGCCGCGGTGTTGTACAGGACGCCCGGCTGCTCCTCCTCGTACATCGGCAGGACCAGGACGATGCCCAGCTCGCGGGCGAGGGCCTGGAAGCGGCGGACGGTCGGGCCCTCGGGGATCCGCTCGGCGTACTCGTAGAAGGCCTTGTCCTGGACCTGGCAGAAGTAGGGGCCGTAGAACAGCTCCTGGAAGCAGAGGACCTGGGCGCCCTGCGCGGCGGCGTCGCGAGCCGCCTGCTCGTGCACCTGGATCATGGATTCCTTGTCGCCGGTCCAGGCGGTCTGGAAGAGGGCGGCACGGATCACTCGGCTCATCGGGACCTCCGGTAGCTCGGTGTCCGGTGAGCCTAGAAAGCCCGGGTAGCCGGTTCGATTGGCAGCGTGTCACGTCCGCGGGCGGTCGGCGTGCCACCGTGTCACGTGTTCGTCGGCCCATGTTTCACCGTCGTTTTCCCAGTTCGTGGCATGTTTCACCGCTGTTGCGCGTCGTGCGCGAGGAGCGCGATGTGCACGGAGGCCGCCTGTTCGAAGTCGTCGAGGTCGACACCGAGGCGGGCCTGTATGGCCTCCAGGCGGCGGTAGAGCGCGGGCCGGGAGACGTGGTGGAGCTGGGCGGTGCGGGACTTGTTGCGGCCGGTCGCCAGATAGGTCCGCAGCACGTTCAGCAGCTGCGGTTCGGCCTCGCGGAGCAGCCCGTCCAGCTCCCGCTCGGCGAAGGACTGCACCTGCGGGTCGTCGCGCAGCAGGCGGATCAGCCCGCGCAGGTGGACGTCCTTGAGGCGGACGACGGCCGGCAGGTCGAGCACGGCGGCGCTGTCGGCGACCGCGTCGGCGACGTGCCGGGCCTCGCGCAGTCCGGCGGGCACGTCGTCCCAGGCGGTGCGCGGATCGGCGGTGGCCACCACCGCGCCCTCCGCTCCGGTGCCGGTGCGCAGCCGGGCCGCGAAGTGCGCGGTGAGCGCCCCGGCCTGCTGGTCCCGGGCGAGGCTGAGCAGGACGGCGACGGCCCCGCCGGCCAGCTCCGCGACCAGGCCGGGCAGCCCCAGCACCCGCAGCAGCCGCTCCAGTCGGGCCGGGTCCCCGCCGGGTACGACGAGCGGCACGAAGGTCCGCCGGTTGACCGGCAGCCCGGCCGCCCGGGCGCGCGGCAGCAGCCGCCGGGCCGGTACGACCCCGGAGACGAGGTCGGTCAGCAGGCTCTGCGCCGACTGTTCCTCCCAGCTGTGCGCGGAGCTGTCGCCGAGCATGCGGTGCAGCACCAGCGCCTCGGCGGCCCGGTCCGCGAGCAGCTGCCCGGTGGGCGTGTCGCCTCGGTAGCCGCACAGCAGCAGCCGGCCCCACCGCTCCCCGCGGCCGCCCAGCTCGGCCCGGATCCAGCCGTCGCCCGCGGTGCCGCCCGCCTGCCGGGCGATCCGCTCCCAGTCGCGCAGCACGTCGTCCACGGCGGACCGCTCCCCCGCGGTGCCGAGGACCCGGTGGGCGAGGTTGGTGACCACGACCGGGCAGCCGCTGTGCCGGGCGACCTCGTCGAGCAGCCGTTGCAGCGGGGCACCGGCCGTGATGAGCCCGGTGAGGGCGGTCCGTACGCTCTCCGACAGGCTGATCGCGGCG
This sequence comes from Streptomyces sp. NPDC027663, assembly GCF_055566415.1. Classification (NCBI taxonomy): domain Bacteria; kingdom Bacillati; phylum Actinomycetota; class Actinomycetes; order Kitasatosporales; family Streptomycetaceae; genus Streptomyces; species Streptomyces sp. NPDC027663. The sequence continues at coordinate 679,851 of NZ_JBVHSK010000003.1, forward strand.
AACTTCCGCCGGACCAGCCGGGACTGCACCTCCTCCGTCAGCTCGGCGAAGGGGAACGGCCGGTGCAGCACCACCATGGGCAGCCCGCACCGCTCGGCGGCCCGCCGCATCACCTCGGGCGTGGCGGGAAAGGCCCGGCCGAGGCCGAGCACGACGGCCGCCGCCTCCGCGCGGTGCAGGGAGCGGATGTACTCGGCCTGCCCGGCCTCGTCGCCGGCCAGCAGCACCCCGGTGGTGAGCACCATCTCGCCGCCGCTGAGCATCACTCCCACGTCGGCGGCCTCGGCGACATGCACCCAGCGCACCGGCCGGTCGAGCTGCCCGGCGCCGGCCACCACCTCCGGCTCCCCGGCGAGCACGCGCTCCAGGGTGAGCACCTGGCGCACGGAGAGGGCAGGCTCGGGGGGCTGCCACCCGGTGTGCCGGGGCTCGGAGGTGGTGGTCATGGCCGTACACCTGCTCTCTCGTACCTGCTCCCCAACGGCGTGGCGCGGGTGCCTCAGCCGGTCTCGTACGTGGCGCGCAGGGCGTGTTCCAGGATCGCCGCGCCCTCCTCGGCCTCGGCGACGGTCAGCGACAGCGGCGGGGCGATCCGCAGCGCGCTGGTGTTGTGTCCGCCGCCCTTGCCGATGAGCAGTCCGCCCTCGCGGGCCGTCTCCAGCACGGCGGCGGCGCCTCGCGGATCCGCCTCGTCGGTGCCTGGCTTGACCAGCTCGATGCCGATCATCAGCCCGCGGCCGCGCACCTCGCGTACGCCGGGCAGCTGGGCCGCGACGGCCCGGAGCCGCTCGATGAGCAGTCCGCCGACGCGCCGGGCGTTGCCCTGGAGGTCGTGTTCGAGGAGGTAGTTGAGGTTGGCGAGACCGCCTGCCATGGTGAGCTGGGTGCCGCCGAAGGTGGAGATGCTGTTGGCGTCCAGGCAGTTCATGACCTCGGCGCGGGCGACGACCCCGCCGATGGACAGGCCGTTGCCGATGCCCTTGGCGAAGGTGACGAGGTCCGGCGGGCCGCTGCGGGCGTGCGCCTGCCAGCCCCAGAAGTGCTCGCCGGTACGGCCCCAGCCGGTCTGCACCTCGTCGGCGATCCACAGGATCCCGTGTTCCTGCAGCACCTCGCGGAAGGCCGCGTAGAGTCCGTCCGGCGGGCAGGTGAAGCCGCCGACCCCCTGGATGGGCTCGGCGATCAGCGCGGCGGGCGGCCGGGTGTGGCCGAGGACGTCCTTCAGGTCGGCGACACAGGCGTCGATGAAGGCGCGGTCGTCGAGATGGGCGTACGGTCCGCGGGTGCGCACGCCGCCGTGCACGTACAGGGTCTGCAGCGGGGACAGCGAGGTCGGGGACCAGCTGCGGTTGCCGGTGATGCCGACCGTGCTGAAGGACCGGCCGTGGTAGCTGTTGCGCATGGCCAGGACGGTGTTGCTGCGCCGGAGGGCGGTGGCGAGCAGCAGGGCGGTGTCGTTGGCCTCCGTCCCGGAGGTCGTGAAGAACACCCGGGCGTCCGGGATGCCGCTCAGCTGGGCGATCCGCTCGGCGAGTTCGACCATCGGCCGGTTCAGGTAGAGGGTCGAGGAGTGGATGATGCGGCCGGCCTGCTCGCTGACCGCCTTGGTCACCTCGGGCAGCGCGTGCGCGGTCATCGTGGTCAGGATGCCGCCGAAGAAGTCCAGGTATCTGCGGCCGGCGGAGTCCCAGACGTGCCGTCCCTCGCCGTGGGTGATCTCGAGGGGGTCGTCGTAGTAGAGGGCGAGCCAGTCGGGCAGGACCTTGCGGTGGCGGGAGTAGAGGTCGTTCACGGCTGCACCAGCCCTTCGTAGGCGTCGGGACGGCGGTCACGGTAGAAGGCCCACTGCTGCCGCACCTCTTCGATGAGGTCGAAGTCGAGGTCGCGGACGAGGAGTTCCTCGGCCTTGTCGCCGGCGGTCTCCCCGACGAACCGCCCGCGCGGATCGACGAAGTACGACGTGCCGTAGAAGTCGTTGTCGCCGTACTCCTCCTGCCCCACCCGGTTGATGGCGGCGACGAAGTATTCGTTGGCGACGGCCGCGGCGGGCTGTTCCAGCTGCCACAGGTAGGCCGACAGGCCCCGGTGGGTGGCGGAGGGGTTGTAGACCAACTGGGCGCCGTTCAGTCCGAGTTGCCGCCAGCCCTCCGGGAAGTGCCGGTCGTAGCAGATGTAGACGCCGACCTTGCCGACGGCGGTCTCGAAGACGGGCCAGCCGAGGTTGCCGGGCTTGAAGTAGTACTTCTCCCAGAAGCCCTTGACCTGCGGAATGTGGTGCTTGCGGTACTTGCCGAGGTAGGTGCCGTCGGCGTCGATCACGGCGGCGGTGTTGTAGTAGAAGCCGGACTGCTCGACCTCGAAGACCGGTACGACGATCACCATCCCCGTCTCGCGGGCGAGGTCCTGCATCCGGCGGACGGTGGGGCCGTCGGGCACCGGTTCCGCCCAGTGGTAGTGCTCCGGCTCCTGGACCTGACAGAAGTAGGGGGCGTTGAAGACTTCCTGGAAGCCGATGATCTTCGCACCCCGGCGGGCCGCCTCGCGGGCGTGCTCCTCGTGTTTCGCCACCATGGACTCGGTGTCGCCGGTCCAGGTGGCCTGGACCAGAGCGGCGCGGACGACGTTGGCCATGAGCTGCTCCTTCGACAGGACGTCAGAGCCTCTACGCACGTAGAAACGGCCCGTAGAGGCACGAACGTAAGCCTCCCGGAGGCCCTTGCCAAGACCATCGTCGCCAACCCGCGGAGTCGATCACGTTTCACACTCCTGTGGGTGACCGGACCGACCGACCAGTGAGGACATACCGGGGCACTTCTGGACGCTCCTGACCAGGTATGGTCACGTGGCGTGCCCGGCGACGCGCAGTGCGTGCACGAGGTCCCAGTGCCGCTCCGCGGAGACGGCGAGCGCCGCCTCCAGCAGCAGCGGGACGAGGCGCCGGGGGCCGGCGGCGGCGCAGCGGGCGGCCTCCTCGGGCGTGCGGACGCGTACGCAGGCGTCCAGCAGGGCACGCATCTCCCGTTGCCGGCCCTCGCCGTCCAGCCGGAGCAGGGCCGCGCCGATGTGCTCCGCCGGCCGGACCACACCCTGCCGCAGCAGCTGCCGTCCGTCGCCGTCCCGCCCGGCCGCGGCGAGCGCGTCAGCGACCTCGACCAGCCGTTCGACAGGCAGCGAGGCGGCTTCCCAGAGCAGCGTGGCCCAGTCGGCACCGAGTCCGGCCCGGTGCAGGGCGTTCGCGAGCGGCGGCAGCCGGCCGGCGGGCCACTGGGCGGCCTCGGCCAGCAGCACGTGCGCCTCCCCGCTGCGCCCCTCGGCCCGCAACCGCGCCAGCCGCTCCACGGCCTCCCCGACCACCTCGCGACATGCCGCGTCCGCCGCCACCCCGCCGGGCGCCGCGGCGCCCGCCGCCGGCCCACCCGGCGCCGCCCCGCCCAGCGCCGCCCCGCCCGGCGTCGCCGCGTCCGCCGCCAGACCGCCGGGCGCCGCGTTCGCCGCCACCCCGGCCGGCTCCCCGGCCCCGGCGAACCGGGCCCCGCGCGGGGCCCCGCGCCCGGCGGGAGTTTCCGCCACGGGGGGCACGGGGGCCTGCGGTACGACGACCGGAACGGCATCCTCGCCGTCTGCCATTCCGGCGAAGCGTGCGCTGCCGCGGCGGCGTCTGCGGGGTTTGCCGGAGCCGGCAGCGGCCGCTCGCGCGTCCTGACCCTGCCGCGGGGCACGGGTGTCCTGCTCGGCACGGGCAGGAAGGGCGCCCTCCGCAGGACGGCCGGCCTGCGCGGCCTGCCCGTCCCACTCGGCACGTCCGTCCCACTCGACACGTCCGGCCCGCGCCTCTTGGGCGGCGCCCGCCTCTTGGGCGGCACGCGCGCCATGGGCGCGGTGCGCGTCATGGGCGGTATGCGCGTCACGCCCGGCACGCGCGTCATGGGCACCGTGCACGTCATGGGTGGCGTGCGCGTCACGCCCGGCACGCGTGTCATGGGCGGTATGCGCGTCTTGGGCGCCGTGCGCGGTGTGCCCGTCCCACCCGTCGACCGGCCCCGTATCCCCTCCCCCGGGAGGCAGCCGTCGGTCCAACGCCGCGAGCCTCACCCGGAGTTCCGCGCAGCGTGCGGTGGCGCGCTCGTGGTCGTCGTGGGCCCAGGCGAGGTCGAGGTGGAGGGACTCCGCCTCTTCGGCGGAGGCCGGTGCGGACAGCAGGCGGCTCAGCTCGGCGTGGCGCTCCGCGGCGTACCGCTGCTCACGGAGCATGACGTCGAGCCGGTCGACCAGGAGGTCCCGGGCACCGGGCCGGGCGTCGTGCGCGGTGAGCGCGGCGGCGTGCAGCACCCGGGCTCTTTCCCGCTCGGCCGCGGCGGCGGCGGGACCGTACCCCGCGGCCAGGTCCTCCAGCAGGGCCTCCAGGACGTCCCACGGCGGCACCTCACGCCCGTCCAGGCAGGCCCGCATGCCCTCGGGGTCGCGCTGCCAGAAGACCCCGCTCCAGCCGGCACCCTGGTCGAGGCGGGCCAGAAGGCCGTCCAGGTAGCTCGCGAACTCCCTTGCCCCTCCGGGGAGTTGATCCACCGCCATCGTCCAGCTCCCGCCCGGCCGCCAGCACTCCGCCAGCCAGGCAACACCAGTCGTGTTACGGGACTGCTACGGAGAGTTTTCCGGCAGCGCGCGGACAAGTCACCACGAGCCTTCGGGCACCGCCAGCAGCCGCCTCGCGGGAGCCTCAGGCGGCCACCAGTGCACACCGCTCGACCAGCTCGTCCATCGACAGACCGAGCGCCCCGGCGAGCGCGGCCACGGTGAAGAACGCCGGCGTCGGCGCCCGCCCCGTCTCGATCTTGCGAAGCGTCTCGGCCGAGACGCCCGCCGCGGCGGCGACGTCGGCCATGCTCCGGCCGCCGCGCGCCTCGCGCAGCAGCCGTCCGAGCCGCTCGCCGCGTTCACGCTCTTCGGGGGTGAGAGGGGTGCGCACCATGCCCCCGAACGAGGGCCGCCCGGGCCGCGGCTTCCTGCTGCGTCCCGGCACGGTGCTCGCCATCGAGCCGATGCTGATCGCGAGCGGCAGGGACGCGTACCACGCGGCAGCCGACGGCTGGACCCTCCGGACGTCCGACGGCTCCCGGGCAGCCCACGTCGAGCACACGGTGGCGATCACAGAACAGGGCCCCAGGATCCTGACGGCACGAGTGCCGGCCTGAAGGGGCACGGGGCAAGCCCCCACCCCCGTGGATCCACCCCCGAAGCACAGCAGCCCCCACCTCCATGGACCCACCCCCGAAGCACAGCAGCCCCCACCTCCATGGATCCGCCCCCGAAGCACAGCAGCCCCCGCCCCCGCGGATCCGCCGCCGGAGCGCTGGAGCCCGCGCCTCCGTGGGCGGACATGCCCACCCTCACGGATCGTGTCATCGTGGGCATGAGCAACCCGCACCCGGGTTACCCGGCCGCTCCGCACGTCGCCAGTGAAGGAACGGAATGCCATGACCAACGGCTACCCTCCTGACCCCTTCGGTGAATTCCTGGCCCGCTTCTTCAGCGGGGCCGTCGGCGGAGCCAGCCGACCGCGCCACATCGACATCGGCCGCCTGCTCAGCCAGCCGGCCCGGGAGCTGGTCAGAGGAGCCGCGCAGTACGCCGCCGAGCACGGCAGCCGGGACCTGGACACCCAGCACCTGTTGCGCGCGGCGGTGTCCGCCGAACCCACCCGGAGTCTGCTCAGCCGGGCGGGCGCGGATCCGGACTCGCTCGCGACGGAGATCGACGGCCGGGCGGGACCGGTCCAGCACCCGCCGGGCGAGGTGCCGCCGCCGACCTCGCTGTCGCTGACCCCGGCGGTCAAGCGGGCCCTGCTGGACGCGCACGACATGGCGCGGGCGAGCGGCGCCGGGTACATCGGCCCGGAGCACGTGCTGAGCGCCCTGGCCTCGAATCCGGACTCGGCCGCCGGACACATCCTGAACGCGGCCCGGTTCTCGCCGGGCGCCCTGCCGCCCGAGGCCCAGGAGAGCACGCAGCCCCGTCCCGAGCGGCAGCGGCCGACCGGTACGCCGACCCTGGACAAGTACGGCCGCGATCTGACCGAGCTGGCCCGGGAGGGCCGGATCGACCCGGTCATCGGCCGTGACACGGAGATCGAGCAGACCATCGAGGTGCTCTCGCGGCGCGGCAAGAACAATCCGGTGCTGATCGGTGACGCGGGCGTCGGCAAGACGGCGATCGTGGAGGGCCTGGCCGAGCGGATCGCCGACGCGGACGTCCCGGACGTCCTGGCGGGCCGCCGGGTCGTGGCCCTGGACCTCACCGGGGTCGTGGCCGGCACCCGCTACCGGGGCGACTTCGAGGAGCGGCTGAACAACATCGTGGAGGAGATCCGCGCCCACTCCGACCGGCTGATCGTGTTCATCGACGAGCTGCACACCGTCGTCGGGGCGGGTTCCGGCGGCGAGGGCGGCGCGATGGACGCCGGGAACATCCTCAAGCCCGCCCTCGCCCGGGGCGAGCTGCACGTCGTGGGCGCGACCACGCTGGAGGAGTTCCGCCGGATCGAGAAGGACGCGGCGCTGGCCCGCCGGTTCCAGCCGATCCTGGTGCCGGAGCCGACCGTCGAGGACACGATCGAGATCCTGCGCGGGCTGCGCGACCGGTACGAGGCCCACCACCAGGTCCAGTACACCGACGAGGCGCTGGTCGCCGCCGTCGAGCTGTCGGACCGGTACCTCACCGACCGGCGGCTGCCGGACAAGGCGATCGATCTGATCGACCAGGCGGGCGCGCGGGTCCGGCTCGGGGCCGGGACCAAGGGCACCGACGTGCGCGCGATGGAGCGCGAGGTGGAACAGCTGGTCCGGGACAAGGACCAGGCGGTCGCGGACGAGGACTACGAACAGGCCAAGCAGCTGCGCGACCGGATCGCCGAGCTGAAGGAGCGGATCGCGCGGACCGGCGACGGCGACAAGGCCGACGAGGGACAGCTGGAGGTGACGGCGGAGGCCATCGCCGAGGTGGTGTCCCGGCAGACCGGCATCCCGGTCAGCCGGCTGACCCAGGAGGAGAAGGAGCGGCTGCTCGGCCTGGAGCAGCACCTGCATCAGCGGGTGGTCGGCCAGGAGGAAGCGGTCGCCGTGGTGTCCGAAGCGGTGCTGCGCTCCCGTGCCGGACTCGCGAGCCCCCACCGGCCGATCGGCAGCTTCCTCTTCCTCGGGCCGACCGGCGTCGGCAAGACCGAGCTGGCCCGGGCACTGGCGGAGGCGCTGTTCGGCAGCGAGGACCGCATGGTCCGCCTCGACATGAGCGAGTACCAGGAGCGGCACACCGTCTCCCGGCTCGTCGGCGCGCCGCCCGGCTACGTCGGTCACGAGGAGGCCGGGCAGCTCACCGAGGTGGTGCGCAGGCACCCGTACTCGCTGCTCCTCCTCGACGAGGTGGAGAAGGCCCACCCGGACGTGTTCAACATCCTGCTGCAGGTCCTGGACGACGGGCGGCTCACCGATTCCCAGGGCCGGACCGTGGACTTCACCAACACGGTCATCGTGATGACCAGCAACCTGGGCTCCGAGGCGATCACCCGGCGCGGTGCCGGCATCGGTTTCGGGCCGGGCGGCGCGGACGCCGACGAGGAGGCCCGGCGCGAGCAGATCCTCCGGCCGCTGCGCGAGCACTTCCGGCCGGAGTTCCTCAACCGCATCGACGAGATCGTGGTCTTCCGTCAGCTGACCGGCGAGCAACTGCGGCAGATCACCGACCTGTTGCTGGAGAGCACCCGGCGGCTGCTGGACGGGCAGGGCGTCACGGTGGACTTCACGGACGCGGCCGTGGACTGGATCGCCGAGCGCGGCTACCAGCCGGAGTACGGCGCCCGGCCGCTGCGCCGCACCATCCAGCGTGAGGTCGACAACCAGCTGTCCCGGCTGCTGCTGAACGGCACGATCTCCGAGGGCGGCCGGGTGACGGTGGACGTCGAGAACGGACGGCTGGTCTTCCGCACCCAGCGGCCCCAGCCGCCCGCGGCCGACGAACCCCGGCCTCCCGCACCCGAGTTGTGAGAGCGGCGCCGATACCGTGAAAGCCTGGGGCCGAGTTGTGAGAGCGGCGCCGATGCCGTGAAAGCCTACGGCGCCGGATCCACCACCATCGCCGAGCCGCCGCCGCGCCGTACCTTCTCGGCGGCGGCCAGCCACCTGCCGTCCGGCAGCCGCTGCACGCCGGTCGCCGCGCCGATCTCCGGGTTCTGTTTGAAGCTGTGCCCGATGGCCTCCAGCTTCGCCTTCACGTCGCTGTCGTAGAGGGCCGGTTCGAGTTCGGTCTGGGCGGCGTTGCGCTGGCTGGCACGGGGTGCGGCGATCGCGTCGACCAGTGGCTGGTGCCGGTCCAGGAACCCGGTGAGCGTCTGCAGCACGGTGGTGATGATGGTCGCTCCGCCGGGCGAACCGAGGGCCACGACCGGCTTGTCGTGCCGGTCCAGGACGATCGTCGGCGAGATCGAGGAGCGCGGGCGCTTGCCCGGGCCCGGCAGGTTCGGGTCGTGCACAGCCGGGCTGGCCGGGGCGAAGGAGAAGTCGGTCAGCTCGTTGTTGAGCAGGAAGCCCCGGCCGGGCACGGTGATGCCGCTGCCGCCGGTCTGCTCGATGGTGAGCGTGTATGCGACGACGTTGCCCCACTTGTCGGCCGCGGTGAGGTGGGTGGTGTTCTCGCCCTCGTACGTCGTCGGGGCCGCCTTACCGCCCTGGCCGCAGGCAGCCGGGTGGCGCGGGTCGCCGGGCGCGAGCGGGCTGCCGAGCACGGCGTCGTCCGTGATCAGGCAGGCGCGCGAGTCGGCGTACTTCTGCGACAGCAGCTGTTTGACCGGTACGTCCTCGAAGGCGGGGTCACCGACCCAGCGTCCGCGGTCGGCGAAGGCGATGCGGCTGGCCTCGATGAAGCGGTGCAGGTACTGCACCTCGCTCGCCTTCGAGAGGTCCGTCTTCTCCAGGATGTTGAGGGCCTCACCGACGGTCGTGCCGCCGGAGGAGGAGGGCGCGATGGAGTACACGTCCAGGCCGCGGTACGAGGTCCTGGTGGGCGCCTGGAGCTTGGCGCGGTAGACGGCGAGGTCCTTCTCGGCGAGCTTGCCGGGGCGGGCGTTCCAGTGGGAGGCCGGGTCCACGGGCGGGTGTTCGACCGTCTCGACGATGTCGTCGCCGATGTCGCCGCGGTAGAGCGCGCCGATGCCCTTGCGGCCCAGCTCCTCGTAGGTGCGGGCGAGTTCGGGGTTCTTGAGCGTCGAGCCGACGACGGGCAGCTTGCCGTTCGGCAGGAACAGCTTCACGGTGTCCGGGAAGTAGCGGAACCGGGTCTCGTTGGACGCGGTCTGCGCGCGGAAGGTGTCGTCCACCGTGAAGCCGCCGCGGGCGATCCGCTCGGCCGGCTTCAGGACCGTACCGAGCTTCTTGCTGCCCCACTCGTCCAGCGCCTTCTGCCAGGTGGCGGGCGTGCCGGGGGTGCCGACGCTCAGCCCGCTGCTGACGGCGTCGGCGAAGGCGAGCGGCTTGCCGTTCTCGGTGAACAGGTCGGAGCCGGCGCTGAGCGGAGCGGTCTCGCGGCCGTCGATGGTGTGCACGGTCCGGGACTTGGCGTCGTAGTAGACGAAGTAGCCTCCGCCGCCGATGCCGGCGGAGTAGGGCTCGGTGACGCCGAGCGCGGCGGCGGTGGCGACGGCCGCGTCCACGGCGTTGCCGCCGTGCTCGAGCACCTCGATGCCGGCGGCGGAGGCGTCGGCATCGACACTGGCGACCGCGCCGCCATAGCCCACGGCCACGGGAACCTTCGTGGCCTTCTCGCTCGTCTGCGCGGCGGGTGGCGGGGCCGCCGCCCCCACCGACACCACAGCGGCCGAGACCGCAAGAACGGCCAGTTTCCGCGTACCTGGGCGACCCATGCGTACCTCCCGTCGGGACAGTCCGCGCAGCGTAACGAGATTGCCGTACTACCGACAGTACGCCTCGGTGGCCTGCCACACGATCGTCACACGTCGAACACGGGTACGTACCGGTCGCCGGGGCCCGCTACCATGCGCGGCCATGAACGACGACGTGCGCAACATCGTCCTGGGCGTCATAGCGGCGGGTGTCTCCGCCTCGCTGGGCTGGGCCGCCCGTACGTACCTGTGGCGGCGAAGACTGCGGCGAAAGCAGGTCTTCTTCGGACTGCCGGACCATTCCGAGTCGCTGCTGGTGGTCAACCGCAACGCGGGCGGGCCCGAGTTGTCGGTGATGCGGCACGACGTGTTCGCCCTGCTGGAGCTGTCCGCCCTGATCAAGGACTGCAACGCGCACGCGCAGGTCGTCGCGCACGACGCCACCCGGCAGGGGTTCGGCGAACGCACGGAGTTCTGCCTGGGCGGCCCCGCCTCGAACCGCCGGATGGCGGCCCATCTCTCCTCCCTCCTGCCGGGTGTCCGGATCAACGTCGAGGCCGAGGCGGGACCGGAGCTGGGCGCCTTCCGGGTCGGCGGGAACGACTACCGCATGGACAGCGGCAAGAGCGAGTACGTGCTGCTCGCCCGGCTCACCGCGGGCGGGCGGCACGACTCCCGCCCGGTGTTCCTCTTCTGCGGCCAGCGGGCCATCACCAACCAGGCCGCCACCCGCTACCTCGCCCGGCACCACGAGCGGCTGGCCCGCAAGCACGGGGCCGGCTCCTTCGTCCTGCTGCTGAAGGTGGTCAACTCGCAGGCGTACGGCCCCGATGTGGTCGAGCTGGTCGCGGACGTGACGCGGGCGGCACAGACGCCGCTGCCGGAGCCGGCCACCACGGCGGCAGACTGACGGTTCAACAGTCTCCGCGATCAACAATCTTTACCCGTACGTAACTTACCGACGGGTTACTTGCGGTAAGGGGGCGCGGTTACCGTCGGGTCACTTTGCACTTACACGAGTGAAGGAGTGACCCATGGGACACGGTCGCACCGCTCTGCGCACTTCCGCCGCGGGAGCCGTCTCGGCGGCACTGATCGCCGGCACCGTCGTCGGCCTGGCGCCGGCCGCACAGGCCGCACCGTCCGTCCGCTTCGTCGACATCACCGGCGACGGCGGCACCGCACTGAAGGCCAACGTCCTCACGCCCGGGGGCGCCGACGGCACGCGCACCTACCCGCTCATCGTGCTGCCCACCAGCTGGGGCCTGCCGCAGGTGGAGTATCTGGCCCAGGCCCAGAAGCTCGCCGACTCCGGCTATGTGGTGCTCACCTACAACGTGCGGGGTTTCTGGCAGTCCGGCGGCCAGATAGAAGTGGCCGGTCCGCCCGACATAGCGGACGCCTCCAAGGTCATCGACTGGGCCCTCTCCCACACTCCCGCCGACCCGGAGCACGTCGGCATGGCGGGGGTGTCGTACGGCGCCGGGATCAGCCTCCTCGCGGCCGCGCACGACAAGCGCATCAAGGCCGTTGCGGCACTCAGCGGCTGGGCCGACCTCATCGACTCGATCTACTCGGGCCGCACCCAGCACCGGCAGGCGGCGGCCGTCCTGGACGGCGCGGCCACGCTCACCGGCCGCGAGAGCCCCGAGCTGCGCGCCATCTTCGACAACCTGTACTCCTCGAACCTGTCGAAGGAGCAGGAGATGATCGACTGGGGGCGGAAGCGTTCCGCCGCAACCTACCTCGATCAGCTCAACAGCAACGGCGCCGCGGTCATGCTGGCCAACGCCTGGGGCGACACGGTCTTCCCGGCGAACCAGTACGCCTCCTTCTACGAGAAGCTGACCGTCCCCAAGCGGCTGGAACTGCGCCCCGGCGACCACGCGACCCCGGAGCTGACCGGCCTGTTCGGGCTGCCCAACGATGTGTGGACGGACACCGAGCGCTGGTTCGACCACTACCTCAAGGGCGTCGACAACGGCATCGAGCGCGAGCAGCCGGTCCGGCTGAAGTCCCGTAGCGCGGGGGAGTACGAGGGCTACCCGGACTGGAAGTCGGTCACCGCCACCCGGAAGAAGATCGCCCTGGCCGGGTCCACCACCATCCACACGAACGTCGACTCCGGCGCGGACGGCGGGATCGTCTTCCTCTCCAGCATCCTCGACCAGGTCGCCCAGCTGCCGCCCATGGCCTCGATCCCGCTGCTGCCGCGCCGCTGGGCGGCCGTGTGGAAGTCGGAGCGGTACGGCGGCGCCCAGCGGGTGCGCGGCACCACCACGCTGCACACGACGCTCACCCCGACCGCGGAGAGCGGCACGCTCGTGGCCTACCTGTACGACGTGGGCCCGCTCGGGATCGGCAAGCTGGTCACCCATGCGCCCTACACCTGGCACGGGCGGACGCCCGGCACGCCGTTCGGCGTCGACCTGGACCTGTTCTCCACGGCCTACGACGTCCCCGCCGGGCACCGCCTCGCGCTGGTGGTCGACACGGTCGACCCGCTGTACATCGAGCACAACCCGTCCGGCGCGCAGCTGACCTTCTCCTCGCCCGCGGACGACCCGTCGTACGTGTCCGTCCCGCTCGGCGAGCAGTGATCTCCGGCTGCCGCCGGACGAGCCTGGCCCGTGTGAACTGCCGCCCCCCTTACGGTCTCGGGGCCATGGGGGGCTCCCCACCCGGCAGCAGCGCCCCAGGGCCGGCCGTGGCGACCGCCACGGCCTCGGTCTTGGGGCTGCGCTGCTCACGGCGGGACACCCAGCCGGCGAACCACGAGAGCAGCATGCACATCCCGATGTAGATCGGCGAGATCACCATCACCACGGGGATGAAGGGCAAATCGTAGTCGAGGTTGGAGGCGATGAGTTTTCCGGCATGGAGGAACTCCTCGTAGGTGATGAGAAAACCGAGGGAGGTGTCCTTCAGGGCGACCACCAGCTGGCTGATGATGGCCGGCATCATGGCACGCACGGCCTGGGGGACGAGGACGTGCACCATGACGTGCGTCTTGCGCATCCCGAGCGCGAACGCGGCTTCCCGCTGGCCGCGTTCGACGGCGTTCACTCCCGAGCGGAAGACCTCGGCGAGCACCGAGCCGTTGTAGAGGGTGAGTCCGGCGACCAGTGCGGGCAGCGGCTGCACCTTCAGCGCCACGAAGATGAAGAAGATCATCACCAGCACGGGCATCGCGCGGAAGAACTCGACGACGAGCGTGGCCAGCAAGCGCACCGGCCGGTGGTCCGACAGCCGCCCGGTGGCCAGCACCCCGCCGAGCGCGAGGGAGAGGACCGCGGCGATCGCGAACGCCTTGAGGGTGTTGCCGAGCCCGCGCAGCAGCAGTTCCTGGATGCCCTTGTACTCGAAGGGCATCCACTTGGTGTACGTGAACTGGCCGGTGGCGAAGAGGAGATGGAGGATCCAGGCGACGAGGGCGAGGATGACGACCGCCGACAGCACACCGTAGACGGCGTGCCGTCGGCGGGTGCGCGGGCCCGGGACGTCGTAGAGGGCGGTGGCCTCGGTCATCGGGCGACTCCGTACTTCCGCTCCAGCACGTTGAACACGGCGCTGATGGCGAGCGTGATGATCAGATAGCCGACTGCGATCCAGACGAAGGTCCAGATGATGTTGTAGCCGAGTTCGTTGATCGTCTTGTACGTGCCCAGCAGCTCGGTCACGCTGAACGCGCCGGCGATCGCGGAGTTCTTGGCGAGCGCGATGAGAGTGGAGCCGACGGGCGGGATCACGGAACGGAACGCCTGCGGCAGCACCACCAGCGACAGGGTCTGTCCGAAGCTCATCCCGAGGCTGCGGGCCGCCTCGCCCTGTCCCGTGGGGACGGTGTTGATGCCGGAGCGCAGTACCTCGCAGATGAACGCCGAGGTGTAGCAGCCGAGGGCGAGGATCGCGAACACATCGAAGGGCAGGACGAGTCCGAACCGGGGCAGTCCCAGCAGCACCGCGAAGAATAGCAGGGTGAGCGGGGTGTTGCGCAGCACGGTGACCCATGCGGTGCCGAAGACCCGCAGGGAACGCACGGGCGCGACCCGGAAGGACGCCATCACGAAGCCCAGGACGAGGGCCAGCAGGGAGGCGTAGACGGTCAGTTCGAGGGTGCCGAGGAACCCTTCGCCGTAGGTGGAGAAGTTGTCTGTCAGTACGTTCATGCCGTCCTCGCTCAGCTCGCCGGGTAGCGGTCGATGGGCGGCGGTTCCGGGGCGGGCACCCCGGACAGGCCGAGCGTGGCCTCGTACGCCTTCTTCCAGTCACCGTTCTTCTCGCGTGCCTCCAGCGCGTCGTCGAGGGCGAAGCGCAGCGCGTTGTCGCCGTGCGGGACGCCGATGCCGTAGGGCTCCTTCGAGAACGGCTTGCCGACGACCTTGAGTTCGTCGGGCGCCTTGGCCGCGTAGCCGATGAGGATGGCGTCGTCGGTGGTGACGGCGTCGACCTGGTAGGTGAGGAGGTTGTCGACGCAGACCGAGTAGGTGTCGTACGCGACCAGGATCGCCTTCGGGTAGTCGGTCCTGATGCGCTGGTACGGGGTCGAGCCGGCCGCCGAGCAGACGCGTCTGCCGACGAGGTCCTGCGGGCCGTGGATGTCGTTCTCGTCCTTGCGTACGAGCAGCGACTGGCCGGCCATGTAGTAGGGGCCGGCGAAACCGACGAGCTTCTTGCGGTTGTCGTTGATGGTGTAGGTGCCGACGTAGTAGTCGATCTGGCCGTTCTGCAGGGCGGTCTCGCGGTTGGCGGAGGCGATCGTGCGGAAGCGGATCGTCTCCGGCGGGAAGCCGAGGGAGGCCGACATCATCCTGGCGATCTCGATGTCGAAGCCGGAGTAGGTGCCGGTGGCCGGGTCCCTCTCGCCGAGGTAGGGCTGGTCCTCCTTGACGCCGACGGTGAAGTGGCCGCGCTTCCTCGCCCGGGTCCAGGTCCGGGAGTCCGGCAGGCGGAAGTCCTTCGCCACCTGGTAGTGCGGGAGTTTCTCGGCCGCCGGGCCCTTGCCGGGCGGACTGCCCTCCTTGCCGCAGGCGGTGGCCAGCAGGGCGAGGAGGGCGCACAGGGCGCGGGGCACACGGGTGGTACGGAACACGGGTCGCACTCCCCCGGTCAGTGCTTGAGGATCTTTGAGAGGAAGTCCTTGGCGCGGTCGCTCCTCGGATTCGTGAAGAACTCCTCGGGGCTGCGGTCCTCGACGATCCGGCCGTCGGCCATGAAGACGACCCGGTTGGCGGAGGCGCGGGCGAAGCCCATCTCGTGGGTGATGACGACCATGGTCATGCCGTCCCGGGCGAGCTGCCGCATGACCTCCAGCACCTCGTTGATCATCTCGGGGTCGAGGGCGGAGGTGGGCTCGTCGAAGAGCATCACCTTGGGTTCCATGGCGAGTGCGCGGGCGATGGCGACGCGCTGCTGCTGGCCGCCGGAGAGCTGGGCGGGGTACTTCTCGGCCTGGTTCAGCAGGCCGACGCGGTCGAGGAGTTCGCGGGAGCGGCGGTCGGCGTCGTCCCTCCTGCGCCTTCGGACCTTGACCTGGGCGAGGGAGACGTTCTGCAGGACCGTCTTGTGGGCGAAGAGGTTGAAGGACTGGAAGACCATGCCGACCTCGGCGCGAAGCCGGGCGAGTGATTTCCCCTCCTGGGGCAGCGGCTGCCCGTCGAGTGTGATGGTGCCGGACTCGATGGTCTCCAGCCGGTTGATCGTCCTGCAGAGCGTCGACTTGCCCGATCCCGACGGGCCGATGACCACGACCACCTCTCCCCTGCCCACGGTGAGGTCGATGTCCCTGAGGACGTGCAGTTCCCCGTAGTACTTGTTGACGTTCCGCAGTTCGATCAACGGATCGACGGCCATCCGCAGCCCTACTCACTCTCAGCTGTGTCGTGGTTGCCGCAACCTATCCAGCCGGTTGAGGAGTTGAGGCACGACACGCACTTTTCGGGCATTAGCCGTATTTACACCAACAGGGTGGTGTGACGGCCACCGGGGCTCAGCCCTCGGCGATCTCGGCGTACAGCTGGGACAGCTCGGGAACCCCGCTCGCCGCCCACTCCTGACCGGCCGGCACCACCTCGACCGCACGGCCGGAGGCGAGCCGTACGACGGGTTCGCCGTCGGAGCGGATCTGCCAGGCGGCTCCCGGTACGGTCCGCACCACGACCGTGCCGAGATACAGACCGGCGTCGTGGCCCACCCCGGACAGCATCTCGGGGTCGTCCCGCCAGCGCGGGTCCATCTGGTCCAGCGCCTCCAGCGACGCCGGGGTGTCGTCGAGACGCACTCCCGCCCGGACCGCCTGCGAGCGGAGCAGCTCGCACTCGGACAGCAGCGCCGCGACCGCCTCGGGGTCGGCCGGCAGCGCCACGTCACCGCTCTTCTTGTGCCCTGAGCCCAGGAACGGAAGGTGCATGGACCCAGCGTGGCATCACACGTCCAGGTCGACCACCACGGGCGCGTGGTCGGATGCGCCCTTGCCCTTGCGCTCCTCACGGTCGACGTAGGCGTCCTTGACCGCCCGGGCGAAGGGCTCGTTGCCGTACACCAGGTCGATGCGCATGCCGCGGTTCTTGGGGAAGCAGAGCTGGCGGTAGTCCCAGTACGTGAACGGGTGCTCGTACTTCAGCGGGCGCGGCACCACATCGCCCAGGCCCGCCTCGCGCAGGGAGGCGAGGGCGGCGCGCTCGGCCGGGGTGACGTGGGTGGAGCCCACGAAGGCGGCCGGGTCGAAGACGTCGTCGTCCGTCGGCGCCACGTTGTAGTCACCCAGGACGGCGAACGGGCGGCTGCCCTGCGCGTCCCCGTACACGGCCGCCTTCAGGGCCTCGAACCACTGGAGCTTGTACGCGTAGTGCGGGTGGCCGACCTCGCGGCCGTTCGGCACGTACACCGACCAGACGCGGACCGGGCCGCAGGTCGCCGAGAGGGCACGCGGCTCGGTCACGCCGTCGTAGCCCGGGTCGCCGGGCAGGCCCTTGACCACGTCCTCGATGCCGACGCGGGAGAGCACCGCCACCCCGTTCCACCGGCCGGTCGCGTGGACCGCCGCCTCGTAGCCCAGCTCGCGCAGCTGGTCGAACGGGAACTGCGCCTCGGCGATCTTGGCTTCCTGGAGGCACAGCACGTCGGTGTTGCTGCTCTCCAGCCAGGCCAGCAGCCTGGGGAGGCGGGCGGTGATCGAGTTCACGTTCCAGGTAGCGATGCGCATGCCTCACAACCTACCCGCCGGGTCCGACAACGCCGCTCCCTGCGCTCAGACCTCCGCCGACGCCCCGGGGCTGAGCCGCTGGTGGTCGGTACCGCCGAGCGCGCCGATCTGGCGGTCGTAGATCGGGCGGGCCAGGTCGGTGAGCAGGGCGTCGTGGACGTCGTACGCGCGCTGCGGGCCGACCTCACGGACGTAGTCGATGACCTCGGAGATCTTGTTCCACGGCGCCATCACCGGGAGCAGCAGGGTCTCCACCGGGTGGTCCGGGACGGTGAGGGCGTCACCGGGGTGGAAGACCCTGCCGCCGTCGATCAGATAGCCGACGTTGGTGATGCGCGGGATGTCCGGGTGGATCACCGCGTGCAGTTCGCCGTGGACCTGCACGTCGAAGCCGGCGGCGGTGAAGGTGTCACCGTGGCCGACGGTGTGCACGCGGCCCGGGAAGGCCGCCGCGACCTGGTCGGCCACGGACTTCAGGGTCCAGATCCCGGCGGCCGGGTTCGCCTCCAGGGCGGCCCGCAGCCGGCCCTCGTCGAAGTGGTCCGGGTGCTCGTGCGTGACCAGGACGGCGTCGGCGCCGGCCGCCGCGTCCTGCTCGCTGAACCCGCCGGGATCGATGACGAGCGTCCGCCCGTCCTTCTCAAGGCGGACACAGGCGTGGGACTTCTTCGTGAGCTTCATGCCTCCCCATCCTGCCGAACCCGGTGGCCCGTGTCTCATCCGGCGGGCGTGGTCTCCTCCCGGACGACCTGCTGGGCCACCCGGAACGCGCTGTTCGCGGCCGGTACCCCGCAGTAGACGGCCGCCTGCAGCAGTACTTCCCTGATCTCGTGCGGGGTGAGCCCGTTGCGCAGGGCCGCCCGGGTGTGGGACGCCAGCTCCTCCAGGTGGCCGCCCGCGACCAGCGCGGTCAGCGTGATGCAGCTGCGGGTACGGCGGTCCAGGCCCGGCCGGTCCCAGATCTCGCCCCAGGCGTAGCGGGTGACGAACTCCTGGAAGTCACCCGAGAACTCGTCGGCCCGCGCGAGCGCCTGGTCCACGTGTGCGTCGCCGAGCACCTCACGGCGGATCTTCAGCCCGCTCTCGTACCGGTCGGCATGCCCCGCGGGCTGCGCCGCCACGACCGCGGGGGCGATCTCGGCGACCGGCGCGGGCTGCGGCGGCGCGGCCGGAACCGGGACGGCGGCGACGTTCGGGAGGGCGGTCTGGCCGGTGTCGAACTGCTGCTGCCAGGCGGTGGAGAAGTGGCGCACCAGCAGGTCGGTGACGGCGGCCGGCTGCTCGACCGGCACCAGGTGGGAGGCGCCGGGGACGACCGCGAGCCGGGCGTCCGGGATGCCGGCGACCAGCGTGCGGGCCTCGGCCGGCCCGGTCACCTGGTCGTCGGAGCCGACGAGCACGAGCGTCGGCACGCCGACCCGGCCCAGCTCGGCCCGCACGTCGAACGCGGCCAGCGCCTCGCAGGCGGCGATGTAGCAGCCCGGGTCGGTGGTGCGCACCATCTGTACGGCCCACTCGGTGATCGCGGGCTGCGCGGCGGCGAACCCGCCGGTGAACCAGCGCTCGGGCGCGGTCCGGGCGATGGGTTCGAGCCCGTTCGTCCGGACGACCACCCCGCGCTGCCGGAACTCGTCGGCGGTGCCGAAGCGCGGCGAGGCCGCGACCACCGCGAGCGAGGCGACCCGCTCGGGGTGCAGCAGGGCCAGCTGGATGCCGATCGCGCCGCCCAGCGCACAGCCCGCGTAGCCGAAGCGCTGCACGCCGAGCGCGTCCAGCGTGGCCAGCAGCCTCGCGGTCAGCTCGGCGACCGAACCCGCCGGGTGGGCCGGGGCGCCGCCGTGACCGGGCAGATCGAACCGGAAGACCCTCCACTGCTTGGCCAGCTCCGGCACCTGGCGGTCCCACATGTGCCATGTGGTACCCAGTGAGGGACCCAGGATCAGGACCGGAGCGTCTTCTGGCCCGTCAAAGCGGTATTGCAGGGTGTTCGGTGGTGTCTCACTCACGCGTCAGACCATCTCACGTCTCACGACAGCCCCTATGAGCGGGTTCCTGACTGTAGCTGTCTGACCAGGTGAAAGACCTCCCGGGCCGCATAGCGTTTGAGGCATCGGACGATTTCACGCCGGGTCTTGCCCTCCTTGATCCGGCGCTCGTAGTAGTCCTGGGTGCGCGGGTCGACCCGCAGGCGGGTGAACACGATGCGGTGGAGCGCGGCGTTGGCCTGACGGTCGCCGCCGCAGTTGAGGCGACGGAACTGCCGGTGTCCCGAGGAGCGCCCGACCGGGCTGATACCGCACAGCGCGGCGAACGACGTCTCGCTGTCCAGCCGTTCCGGGTTGTCCCCCACCGTGATCAGCAACGTGACCGCCGTGTCCGGGCCGATCCCCACCACGTCGAGCAGCTGCGGGGCGTGGCATTCCACGAGCCGGGCAAGACGAGTCTCCACGTCCCGGATCTGCTCGGAGAGCTGGCCAATTCGGTGAGCCAGCAGGCCCAACGTGACCCGCGTGGCCTGCAGCACCGACTCCTCGCGACTGCTCGCGTCCGCGAACCGCGCACAGATGCGGAGGAGTTCGGCATTGCCGAGTTCGGCCAGTTCTTCCCGCAAAGCGGGATCAGCGGTAATGAGGACGGCCTTGAGCTGATTGATGGCCTGGGTGCGGGCTTTGACCGCCGACGCCTTCGTGAGTTTGTACATTCTCGCGATCTGCACCGGCCCGTCGCCCGTTTTGGCCCGGGCGCGGGCCCGCCCGCTCAACACGGCTCGCGCCGCATTCTGGGCATCGAGCGGATCCGATTTACCGCGCCGCCGATGATCCGCCCGGTCCATCCAATTCACGTCGAACACGTCCACGCCCTGGGCCAGCAGATAGCGGGAGAGGGACGCCCCATAGGAGCCGGTCCCCTCCACGCCGGCCCGCCCCACGCTTCCCCACTTCCTCGCCCACTTCAGCAGATCGCGGTATCCAGCCGCGGTGGCCGGGAACTCGTCAGTGGCGAGCACCGCCCCCGCCAAGGAGAGCACCGCAGCCACATGGGCATCCCGGTGCGTGTCCACGCCCAGCACCACCTCCCCCACAGGGCGACGACGGGCCCGCGCAACAGGCGTCGTTCCGGGCAGTGTCGAACTGCACATGCCCGTTCCCTTCCCGACCGATGGCGTATCGCGTTGCCGGTACCGGGCCGCGTTGGACGGTCAGAATCGTGAGGACGCCACAGCTATCGACAGGCCCCTATCGGGACACACCCCGCCAGCCCGGCACCGGCAACGCACCGTCCCCGACCAACAGCCGACACCGTGTGATCGAGACACTTCGGTCAGAACTATCATGAGTCAGGCCATGGGCCCGGGACAGCACCCACCCATCCTCCCGCCCCCATCTCGCTATCGCCCGGGAAACCGCAGGACATGCTCAATCCCCTGCATGCAACACTGCGAACCTGATCCCGGCCGAGCACAACAGCACACGAAGGCGAGCGGCACGATCAGGTGTCGCCAGGGGCAAGACCTGGGACCTACCTCGTCGCCGCCTTCCGAGCGCCCATCTGGGACACCCCAGCCCCGGCAAAATGGCCCTCTACCAGAACGGCACCCTCATCGGAATCGCCACCAACCTCAGCCCCCAATGCGGCTCCTCCCTCCCTCTCACTCCGGGCTCAGCTCGTCGGACCCATCTGGAACGGGAGCCCTTTAACATCCCCGGCATCATCGACGCCTGAGCCACAGTCCGGCAGCACGGTCCCCGTTCCGGCCCGCGACTTGCCAGCACCGAGGTCGGGCACGGGAGTCAGCCCCCCCGAAGGCCGGTGTGGCTGCTGATTCCACATGATGAGTCATCGGAAAGATGTCAGCTTCGGCGAAGTTCGGAAAGGCGCAGGTCAGAGCCAATCTCACGGCCCGCTGTACAACGAGCGTCATGAGCAACAGCCCCCTCGCCGGGGGATACAGGCGAGGCTGCCTCAACTCGTCCACGGCAGTTCTCCCGCCTGGGCCGGCCTGGGTACGGGAGTGCACAGCACCGGCTCCGGCAGCATCCACGTGACCGACTCGATCGGCCCGTGCCGCGGGTGGCGCGCCCGGTGCGGACCGGTCCCGCGGCAAAAGGCGTCAGTGGCTCTCAGGCGAGGACGACTGGCTTGCCGCTCAGCGCCACACCGGCTTGGCGTAGCTCACTGATCGCGGTGCTGGTGGTATCGGCGGCAACGCCGGCGGTGTAGTCGAGCAGGACCCGGACGGCGAAGCCCGCTCGTACGCCGTCGAGCGCGGTGGCCTTCACACAGTGGTCGGTAGCGATGCCGACGACGTCGAGCTTGCTGATGTGACGGGCACGCAGCCAGTCGGCCAGTGATGTGCCGTCCTCAGTTGAGCCCTCGAAACCGCTCTTCGAGGCGGAGTACGCCCCCTTGTAGAAGACCTCGTGCACGTCACCGGAGGTGACGGCGGGCGCGAAGTCCGGATGGAACTCGCCTCCCTCGCTGCCGACGACGCAGTGCTCGGGGAAGGAGCTCTGGAAGTCCGGGTGCTCGGAGAAGTGGTCCCCCGGGTCGATGTGGTGGTCGCGAGTGGCGACGATGTGCGCGTACCTGCCATCGGCGCGCCGCACCAGGTCGGCGATGGCCACGGCCCTGCCCGCGCCGCCCTTCACCGGGATGCTGCCGCCCTCGCAGAAGTCCTTCTGCACATCAACAACGATCAATGCACGGCGCACGGAGACCCTTTCCCTCGGAAGAACCCATCGCCGGTATGGTCGCTCCCTCCGTCGGTGGGCTGACGCAGCACTCGCCAGTACTCACCCGATAGGGACGCACTTGGTGAAAGGGTCCAGCCGCGGGTCGGGCAGCACCTGGCCGAGACTCAAGGACCTGGCACACCTCTGGGTTGTCCGCCGTCTGGCGCATCGGATCGATCAGCCGCCTCCGGAACCGTGCGGCCAAGGAAGTCGACCTCGACGGGCCCCCGCAGCCGCAGAGCTCACTCTCTGTGGGAGCTGGGCAGAGCAGAGCCCACGTCCTTACGGGTGTGCTGGCTGGCCGGTAATAGCCGGGCGCGCGCGGCGCAGTGTGTCGTGCACGGGAGTGGAGCGGGTCGGGGGGTGTGCATCGCGCGCCGGTTGTCACTCCCTGTCCCTCTGGCCGCTTGCACCCGGATTCTGACGTGGACATGACCTGGCCCCTGGAAGGGGTTCGAGTGGCTGACTCACCTCGTGACTGCGCGACGATTCTCGCGCAGGCCGCGACCTTGGTGCGCCCGTTGGTCCGGTCCCGGGTTCACACTCTGCCCCCCGGACCGCCACGCATCGCCGCGGCAACGCTCGGGCCAAAGGTCCGCTCAGACCACATCACGTCTCGTCGACTGTGAGAGCGGTGCCGCGTTCGCGCAGGGCCCTTTCCCAGAACATGGCGTGCAGCCAACCGGGCTGGGTGGTGGTGAACCGTTCGTCGAGGTGGGTTGTGCGGCCCTCCCAGGAGCGCGCGCAGAGCATGGCGCGAGCCCAGCGGTACACGGCGTGGAGGACGTCGCAGCGGGCCGACCGCGGCGCAGCGGATCCTGGTTGATGACGTCGTCGTGGAGCAGGCTGCCCCCCGTCCCGGCCTCGCGATCGCCACCGTCGCCGGCGACGTGGACACGCGCACCGCGGACACCCTGCGCCACGAAGCCTCGGAGATCGTCCAGCAAGGGTGTCCGAACCTGGTTCTGGACCTGTCGCAGGTCGGCTTTTGCGACTCCGCCGGTCTGAGCGCGCTCATCGGCCTCTGGCACGCCGCCCAAGCGGCGGGCGGTGCACTCCGACTCGCCGACGTCCCCGACCGCCTTATGCGGATGCTCGTCCTCACCGGTGTCGACGCCGTCCTGCCGGTCCACGCCACCGCCACCGAAGCAGTCACCACCATGACCGACAGCCCGTCTACCGGCACAGGCGAGCACGGCTCAATCACCCCCGCCTCCACCGGCGCGGGACCAGTATCGGGATGCAGCGCGACGGCCTGCGACAGCGCTCACAACCCCCTGCCAACCTGAGCTGATCGCGCCGACCCACCAAGGGGTTCGTACCAGTGATCGGGCCCGGCCCTCCCGCTGGAGTATCGGGCCCGAGCTGATCCCTTCCCCGGGCACCGCGGCGCGAGCGAGCTGCCTGCGCATCACTTCGATCTCGCCAACCGACAGGCGCAAGTCATCGGCCTTACGTGCTAGGTCCATGACGGCCGAGGGGATCCTCAGTTAGCCGTTCGGATTTTCGCGATCTGTCGACGTGCTGCTGACGAAAGACACGCGGGATGGCGAGTCATGGTGTCGCCTTATCCCCGGCATCCGCTGTCTGCCGGACGTATTCGGCGTGGTAGCGCTCGATGCCAGGGCGGCCGTGTCGCGGGGGACGACGCGTCCATCACGGCGCACCGATCAGTCCGACGCCAGGTGCATACGAACGATCAGGCCCGACGGCGGGGTGCGCATCTCGACCAGGTCGCACAGCTGGTGCATCATCCAGACGCCCCGGCTGCCGGCCGGAGATAGCGGATCGGGACGGCGTCGGCCGACGAGCGCGCCGTGAGCCGTCCGCGGTCCCTCCCTTCTGCGATGCGGGTGTCGGCCGTGCGCCACAACCGAAGAATGCCCTGTCCTCCGCCGTGCCGCACCGAATGCCGGTGGCCTCGTTGACGGCCAGCAACCAGTCGGTGTGTCGACGAGGGACAGGCCGGCCGTCTGCGACCAGTGCCCTGCGGTGTCACGGACATCGGCGAGGTCCTGCTCCGTGAAGTGCAGGACGAGTGGATCCGTCGGCTACTCCAGGGGCTCGTCGCAGTCGCGGCACACTGTCTGCGGGTCCTCGTAGCGCGGGCTGTTCCGGTAGCGGTAGAGCTCCAGGTCCACCTCGCTGGTGCAGGCTCACGGGCCCACCTGAGCACGCCTTGATGCCTCCCGTGCCCGTCATCCGGGAGCCGCTGTGATGGCGAAACGGTCAGCGAGGATCAGCCTGAAGCGCCCAGTTAGGTGGGTTATCCAGGTTTCCTAGGTAAAGCAGCCCCTGCCGGGCGAGTATCACGTGATCGGGCGGCGGCCACCCCTCATGAGCATGTATCAGCATGTATGCCATTTGCATCGCGTAGGGAGCGCTGTCTGCTTCGACGCAATCAACCGAAAGGGAATGCCGTGCGTTCTGCTTCTCCACGCCAAGGGGCCCCGTCGATCGTCTCCCCGAGCCATCGACTGTGGCGCCGTACGGCGGTCGCTGCAGCTACGGTGTGTGCCACGCTGAGCGGTGTTCTGGGTGCTGCCGCGTCCGCCTCGGCTGATCCGTCCGGCGGCACCGGCGAAGTTCGCAGCGTGAGCACCGACCGGCACATCGGCACCTACGGCAACGCCGGCGTGGTGCTCGCCGCGTTCACCGATTCGTACTGGCCAGGCTCGATGGACAGAAGCTGGACCTTCACCCCGCGCGAGAACGGCAGGTACTACAGCATCCAGAGCACCACCAAGAACACCTGCTGGACCCGCAGCCCGAAGCCCCATGCCGGTGGCGACTGGGACCGCTATGGCCCGTGGGTTGTCACCCTGTCGCCGTGCAGTCCGAGCGCCACGAAGCAGCAGTTCCAGCTGTGGGCGGAGCCTGGCTGGGCGCCGCGTGGAACGGTTTCCATCCATCCCCCGGGATGACGAATCCACCGTCCTGAGGCAGACCAGCACCCCCCTCGGCGACGGAGGCACCTGGAACGCGCTGAGCCTGGAGCACCCTCAGTACGCCAACGACGAGTACTGGAGGGTCCCGGTCGATCCCAATCTCATCGTTTATCGGGGGTCGTCCTGACCATCTGCGGTGATCTCACTGGGTGTTTGAAGTCGATTCGCACTGACCGTTTCGGCATGAGCCGGCTCGGGGCCTGTACATCTGCAGGCAGGTGCGGTTGAGGAAGGCGGAGAGCGCCGCGGCGACGCCCGCGATGGCGGCGAGGAAGACCTTGGTCTGGCCGTTGGCGAAGTACAGGCCGACGGCCAGCCGTGTAAGGAAACCACGAGGCGAGTCGACCCTGCGGGCTTCGCCGTTCCCGTTCCTTCCAGTGCGGCCAACGGCGTGCGCAAAGTGGTGCTGCCGGCCCGCGGCGGGTGGGCAGCACCGCAGGGACCCGGGGGCAGGGGGAGTGCCTGTGGGCGCCTTCTGCCCCCGGGGTGCGGCTGGGTGCTATGGCAGCGGGGCGAGGGGGATGTCGAGGTAGGACTCGTCGCCTTGCGGAGAGGTGATCTCGAGGGCGGCTGGGATGGTGGTGTCGTCCGCGAAGAAGGGGTCGTAGCCGGTGATGACGAGCTGCAGTTGGCGGCCCTTGCCCAGGACGTAGTGGGCGGGCTGCAGGCGGAAGGTGACGGTGGTGGCCTGCTGGTCGGTGAGGGTGTAGGGGGCGTGGGTGATGATGGCGGCGCGGCCGGTGCGGGGGTTGCAGTCCAGGAGGTAGGCGACGAAGGTCGCGTTGTCCGTCTGCGGCTTCACGGTGAGCCTGGCATCCAGGTCGCCCTGGACACGCATGGGGTGCTCCAGCGGCGCGGTCGTCCAGATGGCGGCGACGTCGCGTTTGATGTCGGCGGTCCGGTAGATGTGGGGCAGTCCCGCACGTTCTTTCAGACCGGTCTGGACGAGCTTGGGGGCGACGACGATGCCGGTGTCCTGGCCGGCGGGCTGCAGGGAGCGGGTCCAGCCCGGCTGTGGTTGGCCTTGTGCCATGGGCGCGTCCTGCTGGCCGTCGGGTACGGCGCCGAGGTGGAAGCGCTGCGGGGGCAGCGCGTAGTCGGCCCAGTCGCGGTGGCTGAGGTCGGACAGCAGGTTGTGCATGTACTCCGAGCGGATGCCGAAGTGCGGCTTCGCACCGTCGCCGGCGCTGCCGCCGAGGTGGTGGTCCATCCAGCGGTAGGTCATCTCGGTGGGCTTGGAGATGGCGCCGAACAGGCCGGGCAGTTCGCCGTTGCCGTGGTCGCCGATCTGCACCAGCAGCGATGTGGGGCCCTGCAGCTGGGTGAACAAGTCGATGACGGCGGGCACCGAGAAGATCGTCTCGTGCCAGTAGGTGGTCATCAGGATCGGCAGCCGGCGCTCGTTGTAGGTCTTCAGGTGCTGCATCGGCGAGCGCAGCCGGGCGAACTCCTTGACCTCGTCGTCGATGACGTTGTCGCGGATCTTGGCGATGACATTGCGGAACTCCGTCGAGCAGCGCTCCTCGTGGAACAGTGCCACCAGTGCCTCGAACGCCCGTACGTGCCGGGTGCCGTTCTCGAAGAGGGAGGTGAACAGGTCGCCCCAGGCGCTGGCGCCGGCGACGGCCTTGACGCGCGGGTCCTTGGCGGCGAGCAGCAGGCTGGTCCCGGCGCCGTAGGAGGCGCCGAAGCACCCGATCCGGTCGGCGTCGACACCTTCCAGCGCGGTGAGCCAGTTGAGGATCTCGACACCGTCGGCGACGTCCTGGGGTCCGGCGACCTGGATCTCGCCCTCGGAGCGGGCCAAGCCGCGCTGGCTGTAGGTCAGGACGGCGTAGCCGCCCAGCGTCCAGCGCGGGATGGTGCCGAAGTAGGCCAGGCGGCCGAGGTCGTTCAGCGGGGCGGGCATGACGACGGCGGGGCAGGTCTGCCCCGGCGCGAGGCGGCGCGGCATGCTCAGTCCGGCGTCGATGCGGGTCCCGTCCGCCATGGCGATCGGGAACTCCCGATACTCGGCGACCTCCGCCTGGACCTCGTAGGTGTCGGCGAGGCCCCACTGGTCGAGCATGCCGATCCGGCGCGATGACGGGTCGAGCAGCGCCGCCCGGATGGCCTCCAGCCGGGCGACGTCGTCGGGGCTGAGAGCAAACGGGTTTTCCGTGGATCCGTTGACCGGCATGAAGATGCCGCCTTTCTCGACGCGGGTGTGAGGGAATGCCAGAGACATGTTCAGCGCTCGTGCGATCTCTTCCGGCGAGCACATCGCGGCCACCACCCGAACGAGTGGCGGGCCACCTGCCACCCACCCGTACCCCCGCCCCCTCGAGGCGGGGCTGCGGGTCGACACCACGCTCGACCTGGGCGCATGTCCTCCCCGAACAAGATCCGCAAGGCCGGAGGCTCCAGATGACCCTGTGCGTCTGGAACTACTGGAGAGAGCGGGTCGAGGAAGGGCTGGCGTTCAGCTTCGCCTGAGGTGTCCACTACAGCCAGCCCAGAACCGTCTCAAAGGTGCGCTGGTTGCGTGGCGCATCCGGACGGTACAAAGGAGGCCCTGGCAACGCACTGACGGAATGCATGGACCTCCCGGCAGTGCAATCGCAAAGTAGGCGCTCCCGGAAGCGTCACAGGAATACAGACTGCATGAGGCGCCCACCGCATCGTGGCGTCAGCGGAGCCGTGAGACGACGAAGCGCACCGGAGCGCTCCGGTGCGGCTTCGTCGTCTCACGGCTCCGCTCAAAGTCCTGTCAGGACGGACGACAGCGGGGTCTCGCCGTATCACACTGCCCCTATAACGGAGGTTACGACTGCACAGGTCTGACCAGGTGGAAGACCTCCCGGGCCGCATAGCGCTTGAGGCTTCGGACTATCTCGCGCCGGGTCTTGCCCTCCTTGCTGCGACGTTCGTAGTAGTCCTGGGTGCGCGGGTCGACGCGCAGGCGGGTCTGCACGATCCGGTGCAGGGCTGCGTTAGCTTGCCGGTCGCCGCCGCGGTTGAGGCGACGGTACTGCCGACTGCCCGAGGAGCGCTCGACGGGGCTGACCCCGCACAGCGCCGCGAAGGACGCCTCACTGCCCAGGCGTTCCGGGTTGTCCCCGATCGTGATCAGCAGAGTGACGGCTGTGTCCGGACCGATGCCCACTACCTCAAGCAACTGGGGAGCGTGGCGTTCCACCAGCCGGGTCAGGCGGCCCTCCAGGTCCTTGACCTCTTCGCTGAGCTGCCTGATGCGCCGGGCCAGGAGACCCAGGGTCACGTGGGTGGCATGGAGCACGGCCCCCTCGCCGGTCTCATGGTTCAGGCTGTCGTCGACGAGCCCTGCGCAAGTGCGGAAGAGCTCTGCGTTGCCCAGCCCGGCCAGTTCCTCCCTCAGCTGCGGATCGGCACGGATGAGGACAGCCTTGAGCTGGTTGATCGCCTGGGTGCGGGCCTTGACCGCCGAATCCTTGGCCAGCTTGTACATCCGGGCGATCTCCACCGGCCCGTCGCCCGTCTTGGCCTGGGCGCGCGCCCGCCCGCTCAGCACTGCCCGAGCCGCGTTCTCGGCATCGAGCGGGTCCGACTTGCCGCGCCGACGGCGGTCGGCCCGGTCGAACCGGTTCACATCGAAAACGTCCACACCCTGGGCCAGTAGGTAGCGGGACAGGGCAGCTCCGAAGGAACCGGTCCCTTCCACTCCGGCCCGGCGCACCGTACCCGACGCCCTGGCCCACCCCAGCAGGGTATCGAGACACGTCCATCAGCCCGAGACCAACAATGCGCTGTCCCCTGGCCGGCGGTCGACACAGTGTGATCAGGACACCTCGGTCAGAGATCTCAGGAGTCAGACCCCGCCGTAGGACAGGCACCCACCTACGGTTCTCGGCCCAACCGGCTTCCAGCCACGTCAGCCCGCTCGTTCGAGCGAATTGACTCGAAGCACCGGTCGCCTACCACCGGAACTGGCACCATGCCGCCGTCGTGCGTCACTTCGAGTCGAAGGCGGACCATTGGAACGGCGGGTCAATGAGCGGCAGCTGTCGGTGTTGCAGTGGGTGGGAGCCGGGTGCCCTGCCGGCGTATGGAACACCAGCTCCTACAAGACCACCTGCCAGGCACTCCACAACCGTGGCCTGGTGACGGTCTCCCGGAAGGCCGGGCAGTGGAGCGTCGCCCTGACAAGCGCCGGTCGGCACTACCTGGCGCACGGCACTTACCCTCCCCACGGATCACGCCCGCGGAAGACCCAGGCCTCCGGTCCGCGACCTAAGTCCACCCGAGCGCAGGAATCTCCGGCCACCGAGCGGAAGCCAAGCCCTGCCTCACATCCTCGTGTGACGCTCACGGAGCAGCTGTTACAGGAGCTCGCGGAGGCCGGCGGCCGAATCGTCAAGAGCGGCAGCGGTCCTGACTTGGAGAAGTGGCCGTCCCGCGTCGCCGCCGCACGCAGATCCGGACGGATTCCGGAGGCGAAGGAGCTGTACGGAAACTGGTGCCGCGACGGGTACGAGATCAAACTCGTCGACATCCCCGCCTGGTGTCTTGCTGTCCTCGAACCCGTCACCGTGCCCGCCCGACTCACTCGGCCCCACACCGTGGTCCGGGCCATGCAGAACGAACGCCAGCCGCTCGGCCTGACCAAGCCCGTCCAAGGACGCGCTCTACGACTCATCCAGGCACTGATCACCACCGCCGAGGCCGAAGGACACACCTGCTCGGCCGGGCAAACCGGCTACGCACCCCCGTCTCATCGCCGCCGCAGGACACATCCTCACTTCACCACCGGGCCGAGCACGTCGCCACCGAGAAGGAACTCGCCGAGGCCAAGAAGCACTCCTGGGTCAGAATCCCCCGCTTCGACTACACCCCATCCGAGCGCCTTCGCTTCATCCTCAGCGGCGGCCAGCCACACCGGGCGAGCGAATGGGCCGACGCTCCCGGCAGCGCCCTCGAAGAGCAGCTCCCCGAGATCGCACAGGAGGTCACGCTTCGCGGCGAAGCCGCCGAACGCAGACGCCAGGACGAGGCCGAAGCGGCACGCCAGAAGCGCATCCGCTGGGAAGCCGCCATGGAACAAGCCCGCATCCGGTACGCGGAGGCGTACCGCGTCAGGCACCTAGAAGCTCAGGAAGCGGCATGGCGCCACGCCACCCGACTGACCCAATACGTGAGCACCGTACGCACGCGAGTCGAGGCCATGCCTCCGGGCCAGGCCAGAACCGACGCCGAGGAATGGATCAGCTGGGCAGCGGCCACCGTTGAGCGCCTCGCCCCCTTGAACACACCGCCCCGGCTGCCCGACATTCCCAAGCCACAAGCCGACGACCTGAAACCCTTCCTCGGGCACTGGAGCCCTTACGGTCCCACCTACTGAACGCCCGCACCGCACATTGTGCGCCCACAACCGCAGTTCAGGAGCTCATCGCGACCGGTGCAATCGCGGCACACCGACCTGGTGGGTCCATCGGAAAGTTGTCGACCTGAGCGGTCTTCGGAAAACCCGAGGTCAGATCCCATTTCCTGGCCCATCGTCATGCATGTGGGTGCCCAGGGAGTCAAACGGGCCTCACGGCCGACAGTCCGCCCTCTCAACCCGGTCGCTCCAGCCTTCGCCAACACCGTGCTCGACGCGACCGGCGTCCTCCTCGGCCAACTCCCGCTCAGTCGCGACCGGGTGTGGCTGGTCGTGCCAGACGCGGGCCTGACGGATCGGCAGGTGGGCATCTCGTGGTGGAACGCTCCCTGTCCGCCGACCTGCTGCACCTGGATCGCGTCGCTCACCCGAATCGTCCCGGCTGCAAGGACGTCCAGGTAGACACCGGGCAGGATGCCGGGATCCACCGGGCGTTCGTGGACGGTCGAAGTACGCGTCAACTGGCCCGAAGACCGACCGCCAGCGTCAGTTCAAGGACCCGGTGTGGCGATGCGAGATCCGGAAACAGTTCCCGCAGCTGCGACATCCGGTACCGGACTGTCTGGGGATGGACGAACAACGCCGCCGCCACCTCGTCCCGCCTGCCCTGGTGCAGCAGCCACGCCCGCAACGTCTCCTCCAGCCGCCGTGCGGTCGCGACGGGCAAGGTCCGCAACGGTGCGAGGGCTCGGGTACGCAGGTCTGCGAACGCGTCCGCGTCGGCGCTCAGCACCAGCTCGGGCAGGTGGTCCTCGGTGTCGCGAATATCAGAGGAGAGGGAGCGCGCGCGTACGGCTCGTGCGTACGAGGCCGACGCACGCGTCCATGGCCGGGCCGGGCCGACCACGGCGGTGCGGTCGGTCAGCTGCCGCAAGAGATGTGATCGGTCGGCATCGGGGACGAGCAGCACACCGGTGGCGTCCGGCAGATCGTCCAGGACGAGGGTGCTCGGGTCGAGCGCGCGGTAGGCAGGCCGGGCCTGGGCGGCGGGCAGCAGGACCGCCGTCAGCGAAGCCGGAGGCTGCCACCCGGCCCGTTGAGCAGAGGCCAGCAGCACGTCCGGGCTCGCGCCGGCGAGGAGGTCGCGGGCCAGGTGTTCCAGGTGGCGCTCGTGGGCCCGGCCCCGGGCGGCCAGTTCGTCGGCGTGGCCCGCGGCGCTCGCGGCGGAGAGCTCGTCGATGTAGGCGAAGGTCAGCTCGGCGAACTTGGCGACCTCGGCGGCGGGCAGACCTGCGGACACGGCGCCCGCTGCCAGGCATCGCCAGGCCACGCGGGCGCCGACGCGGTAGGCGCTGAGCAGGGCGTCCATCGAACGGCCGTCGCGCACCTCGCCGCGGCCCAGCTCGTAGGCCGCGTCACCGCCGTCGCCGCCCGTGGCGTTCCCGCTCGCGAGGTCCAGGTAGTGCCCCAGGGCGGTGCGGACGGCTCGGCGGATGGTGGCGCCCATGTGGCCCGACAGGGCGTTGGCGTAGGGAGGGACCTCGTCGATGATCGCCTGGACGACCTCGTCGGCGGTGGTCTTCAGCGCGGCCCGAAGTGCGGTGACCGTCGTCTCATCCAGGGCCAGTTCGCTGGCCCTCTGGGTTACACGACTCACGTTTTTATTCCCTGCGAACAATTCCACCCACCAGATTCACGTCCTACGGTCAGGACTTTACGCCCTGAGACGCAGCAAGCTGGAGTCATGACGAGTGCAGCCCTGCGCAGCAGGGCGTGGAAACTGCTGGAGATGGTCACGACGCCGCTGCTGCCGTCGGACTACCTCGACCTGGTCAGCCCACTGCGTGCGGGCGCCGACCTGCGGGGGCGCATCGAGGCCGTGCACCCCGAGACGGATGACGCCGCGACTGTCGTGATCAGGCCGGGACGGGGCTGGCGCGGCCACACAGCCGGTCAGTACGTGCGGATCGGGGTCGACGTCGACGGCGTACGCCTGTGGCGTGCCTACTCCATCACCTCGCCGACGAACCGCCAGGACGGCCGCGTCACGATCACCGTGAAGGCGATCCCGGACGGCAAGGTCAGCAACCACCTGGTCCGCAGGGCGAAACCGGGCACGCTGATCCAGCTCGACCAGGCGACCGGTGACTTCGTGCTGCCGCCGGCCAAGCCCGCCAAGGTGCTCTACCTGACGGCCGGCAGCGGCATCACGCCCGTGATGGGCATGCTGCGCGACATCGAGTTCGACGACGTCGTCATGGTCCACTGCGCGCCACGGGCGCAGGACGTGATCTTCCGCAACGAACTGCACGATCTGGTCGCGGACGAGAAGCTGCGGCTCATCGAGGTGCACACCGACACGGACGGCATGCTCGACATCGCCCGTCTCGACGAACTCGTGCCCGACTGGGCCGAGCGCGAGACCTGGGCTTGCGGGCCCGCGGGCCTGCTTGACGCCGCCGAAGAGCACTGGAGCGGGCACGGCGTCCAAGTGCGCCTGCACACCGAACGCTTCCGCCCCAGCATCGTCGTCGCCGGCGACGGCGGCGAGGTCACGTTCAGCGCCACCGGCAAGACCGTCGACTCGGACGGTGCCACGCCGTTGCTGGACGTCGGCGAGGAGGCCGGCGTGCTCATGCCGTCCGGGTGCCGTATGGGCATCTGCTTCGGCTGCATCACGCCGCTCAAGGCGGGCGCCGTCCGCGACCTGCGCACCGGCGAGATCACCGAGGCCGAGCCGGGCGTCCTCATCCAGACCTGCGTGTCCGCCGCAGCGGGCCCCTGCGACATCGAACGGTAGGAGCACTTTGACCGCCATCGACCCCACCGACCACCTGACCGCGGAGCAGATCGAGGACCTCGGCCGTGAGCTGGACGCGATCCGCGACGAGGTGATCGCCGGCCGCGGGGAGAAAGACGCCGCCTACATCCGTAAGGTCATCTCGGCGCAGCGCAAGCTCGAGCTGGTCAGCAGGGGCATGCTGCTGTTCTCGATCTTCCCGCCGGCGTGGCTGCTCGGCACCGCCGGTCTGTCCGTGGCGAAGATCATGGACAACATGGAGATCGGCCACAACATCCTGCACGGCCAGTGGGACTGGATGCGGGACCCGAAGATCCACTCCACCACCTGGGAATGGGATCACGTCTCGCCGGCCGACCAGTGGAAGCACTCGCACAACGAGTTGCACCACACGTACACCAACGTGATCGGCAAGGACAACGACCTCGGCTACGGCATCATGCGCGTCGACGAGGACCAGAAGTGGCACCCGTTCCACCTCGGCCAGCCGCTGTGGAACTTCATCAACGCCTGCTTCTTCGAGTACGGCATCGCCGCCTACGACCTGGAGCTCGGCAAGAACCTGCACAAACGCCGCCGCAAGAACCCGGAGTTCCGGGAGCGGGCCAAGGCCGTGGGCCGCAAGATCCGCAAGCAGGTACTCAAGGACTACGTGATCCACCCGCTGCTGTCGGGCCCGTCGTTCCTCCCCACGCTCGCCGCCACGTTCACCGCGAACCTGGTCCGCAACATCTGGTCCCACTCGGTGATCATGTGCGGGCACTTCCCCGAGGGCGTGCAGGTCTTCGAGCGCCGGTCGATCAAGGGCGAGACACGCGGCCAGTGGTACCTGCGCCAGATGATGGGCTCGGCGAACATCAGCGGCAACAGGGCCATGCACTTCATGACCGGCAACCTCTCGCACCAGATCGAGCACCACCTGTTCCCGGACCTGCCGAGCAACCGGTACGCCGAGGTCGCTGTGAAGGTGCGCGCGCTGTTCGAGAAGTACGAGCTGGAGTACGTCACCGGACCGCTGCCCAAACAGGTGTTCTCCGCGTGGCGCAAGGTCTTCCGGCTCTCGCTGCCGAACAAGAAGCCCAACGTCAAGACGCCGGACCGCGAGCAGGAGCTCGTCGCCGCCTGATTGTCACAAACGCCTGGCTCACGAACCCGAGGTCAGGCGCCCTTGTCCGCAGGCTCCAGAATCGCCACGCACTCCGCGTGATGCGTCATCGAAAACACGTCAGGAGGCACGGAGAAAGGTCAGAGCGCTCTTGCGGTGTTCGGGGCGGCCAGCGAGGTGCTGGAGCGTCACAACGCGGCAGGCTTCTCCGGGGGGCAAACCCGACAGGCCACCTGCACGAATGGCTGGTCTCAAACGCTCACGTTCGCGCGTGACACCCGGACGCAGGCCGTGCCTCGGACCGGCCCGACATGACGAGCAGCCACTATTCGGAGTCAGGGTGCATCTGCACCCACCGGCCGTTGATGAACTTCATCTCCACACCGTAGAACGGCTGGGGCGGGGGGACCGGCCGCTTGCCGCGGTGGGGCGCTGTCGGCTGCTTGGGGCGGTCGGCGGGCTGCACCTTCGCGGCCCCCGGCTTCATTTTCGCGTCGCGCTTCCGCAACGCTTCGATCTTTTTGAGGAGTTCGGCGCGGCTGATGTCTTTCGGCGCCCGGGTGAGACCGGGCGGAGCCGCCGAACGGGTCGGCGAGCGGTCCGTGGCCGACTGGCAGGCGCGGTGCACCGGCTGTCCGTCCGCGGCGAAGACGAGCTTCTTCCTGGCCACCGGCAGGCGGCATACCGCACAGCGCTTGAGCGCGGGCTTGGGCCTGAACGTGTCGGACACGATCCCCCCGGATGGTGATGCCTTGGTGGGACAGCAGGATAGGCGCGCAGATGACAGCTCGGGGGAGTTCGAGCGAAATGTGAACGCTCCTTTCTTCGCGGAACGGTACATTCGCGCCGGAAGTGCGAGACGTTGCCGTTGTCAGCCGGCTCAGCGGGAAGGGCCGAGAACCACCGGTCGTGGGACTGCGACGATGGCGAACTCAGCGGGTCGGCGAACCGTCGTCTGTGCGGCCGCGCATACCTTCAGTAGGGGGTGAGGAAGGCAATGTTGCAGCTCGGCGACGTCGAAACCCTGGAAGGGCTTGGGCGGTCCCATCGAGGGGGATGATGGCCGCGCGGAAGTCGTCGCCGTCTCCGATCCGGCGGCAACGAACCGCCAGGGCGAGGCGCCGCGGCGCCTCGGTCGCGCGTTTTCAGGCTAGCCACATCCGTCTCCCAGCCTTCGGCCCGCGCCGTAGGCCACTTCGTTCGGATGCGGCACGGCGTCGGCCGGCCGATCAGGGCGTCCACCCGGTGCACGACGGATGCTCCCGCAACCCGGTCGAGCGGCCTCCCCGGTCCACGCAGAGGCCCTCAACGAACGCTGCCGTGGGTATGAGGTGATCTCACCGGGTGCCGCTGTCGAGACGGACGGTGCCGCTGCCGTCGCATCTACCGCAGGCGTGTGTCATCACTACGCCCTCGCGTCAAGTGCTCACTGGAGGAGAACCCCAGGGGGTGCAGTGCCACCGGCGGAGCTGCAGCACACCCACTCGGAAGCCCCCTCTGGCCCCGTCTGCAGGCTCTTGCCGTCGAAGAGAGATCACACAGGCAACAGATCATCTCGTTCCGCTCTGCGGGTAACGTCAAGGTATGAGTCATCCACACCCCGACCTCAAAGCGGCCCCACCCTTGCCCGAAGGAGGGCTGAGGGTCATCGCCCTGGGCGGCCTGGGTGAGATCGGCCGCAACATGACCGTCTTCGAGCACGCCGGCAAACTGCTCATCGTCGACTGCGGCGTGCTGTTCCCCGAGGAGACCCAGCCCGGCGTGGACGTGATCCTGCCGGACTTCACTTCGCTCCGGGACCGGCTGGACGACATCGTGGCCGTCGTCCTCACCCACGGCCACGAGGACCACATCGGCGGCGTGCCGTACCTGCTGCGCGAGCGGTCCGACATTCCCGTCGTCGGCTCCAAGCTGACGCTGGCGTTCCTGGAGGCCAAGCTCAAGGAACACGGCATCCGGCCGCGCACCGTGCGGGTGCGCGAGGGCGACCGCCGCGGCTTCGGCCCCTTCGACTGCGAGTTCGTGGCGGTCAACCACTCCATCCCCGACAGCCTCGCGGTCGCGATCCGCACCCGGGCCGGGATGGTGCTGCACACCGGCGACTTCAAGATGGACCAGTTCCCTCTCGACGACCGCATCACCGATCTGCGGGCCTTCGCCCGCCTCGGCGAGGAGGGCGTGGACCTGTTCCTCACCGACTCCACCAACGCCGAAGTACCCGGCTTCACCACTTCCGAGCGTGAGCTGAACCCGGCGATCGAGCAGGTGATGCGCACCGCGCCGCGCCGGGTCATCGTCTCCAGTTTCGCCAGCCATGTGCACCGCATCCAGCAGGTCCTGGACGCCGCCCACCAGCACGGCCGCAAGGTCGCCTTCGTCGGCCGGTCGATGGTCCGCAACATGGGCATCGCCCGTGACCTGGGCTACCTGAAGGTCCCCTCCGGTCTGGTCGTGAGCACGAAGGAGCTGGAGAAGCTCCCGGACCACAAGATCACTCTGGTGTGCACCGGCTCCCAGGGCGAACCGATGGCCGCGCTGTCACGGATGGCCAACCGCGACCACATGATCCGCATCGGCAAGGGCGACACCGTCCTGCTCGCCAGCTCCCTCATCCCCGGCAACGAGAACGCCATCTACCGGGTGATCAACGGCCTGACCCGGTGGGGCGCCCACGTGGTGCACAAGGGCAATGCCAAGGTGCACGTCTCCGGTCACGCCAGCGCCGGCGAACTCGTGTACTGCTACAACATCGTCAAACCCCGCAACGTCATGCCCGTGCACGGCGAGTTCCGCCACCTGCGGGCCAACGCCGACCTCGCCATCCGTACCGGTGTCGACCCCGAGCGGGTCGTGATCGCCGAGGACGGCGTCGTCGTCGACCTCGTCGACGGGCGCGCGTCCATCACCGGCAAGGTCCCCGCCGGCAACGTCTACGTGGACGGCATGGAAGTCGGCGGCGCCACCGAAGCATCCCTCAAGGACCGACTCACCCTCGCGGAGGAAGGCGTCGTCACGGTGGTGGCGATCGTCGACGCCGACACCGGCGCCCTCGCCGAGCCCCCCGACTTCCTGGCCCGCGGCTTCGTCCACGACGACACCACCTTCGAGCCCGTCATCCCCGTCATCGAGAAGACCCTGGCCACCGCGGCCGAGGAAGGCGTCGGGGACGCCCGCCAACTCGAACAACTCGTCGCCCGCGCCGTGGCGAACTGGGCCTTCCGCACCCACCGCCGCAAGCCCCTCATCATCCCCGTCATCATCGACGCCTGAGCCCCGGCGGCACGGTTTCCGGTAAGGAAGTTGGAGGAAGCATCAGCGGCGAGCGAGGCAGTACTCGTCACCGCGCCCCTGGTTCTCTGTCCGTGTCGATCGAGGGCGCCATTTCGACCTGCTCCTTGTTCGTAGCGACCTTCAGATGCCCCGGATCGACAGTCGCGTCGCCCGGAGGGCGAACACCAGCCGGTGCCGGATCGGCAGGCCGAGCGCGACCGTCGCCAAGCCGGGCTGGTCCGTGGTCGTGTCGACGTAGACCGCTTCCAGGACACCGACCCTGTGGCGCGGAAGGTCGGTGTCCTGGCCTCGCCGTTCCCTGGCGCCTTCCGCCTCGAACTCGATGCTCCTCCGTCGCGGATCAGCTACGGACCTATGCCTCGGCCACCGCCTGGCCCGTTCGCGGTGCAGCACGCGGCAACGCGTGTGAACAGCGGCGCAAGCCCGGACGCCGTCGCGGTCAGTAGGTGGCCAGGGAGATGGCGATGTAGTGCGCGGTGAAGGCTGCCACGGTCAGGGCGTGGAAGACCTCGTGGTAGCCGAACCAGCCGGGTGAGGGGTCGGGCCGCTGCAGGGCGTAGACGACCGCGCCCGCGCTGTAGAGGAGACCGCCGACAACGATCAGGACGACTACGGCTGCTCCGCCGGTGTGCAGGAAGTCGAGCAGGTAGCGCACCGGCGCCCACCCAAGGGCCAGGTAACACGGGGTGTACAGCCATTGCGGAGCTCCGACCCACAGGACCCGGAACACGATGCCGGCCAATGCCCCAGTCCATACGATCCACAGCAGCATGGAACGCTGTTCAGGCCGCAGGAGGAGCACGGCCAGGGGGGTGCAGGTGCCGGCGATGATCAGGAAGATGTTGGCGTGGTCGAGTCGTCGTAGAAGAGCCTCGCCCAGTGGTCCCCAGGTGCCGCGGTGGTAGACGGCGCTCGTTGCGAACAGCAGCAAGGCGGTGACCGAGTACACGGCGCAGGCCAGGACTGCCTGCGGAGTACGGGCCAGGCAGACGAGTACGACGCCCGCGATCAGTGCGGCGGGGACCATTCCGGCATGAAGCCAGCCACGCTAGGCTTGATCGGTTCGGCGAGGTCGGCCGCCCACTCCGCGAGGGCGGAGACCGAGTGAGCCTTCTCCCCTGCGTGTCCGCCTTGCGATCCGTCGGGTAGCCCGTCTTCACGGCGCTCTCCACGCGCTGAGGCGACGTGACCGACTTCAGCGGCATCACGGGACACAGCTTCTCGTTCTCCCTCGGGCGACGGGGCGTCACTGGCAGCGATGCGGTAATGCTAAAAGACCTCACTCCGGCAGCATTCATAAAAGGTCGGTCCAGGACCCCAGGGCCATCGCCGGGCCCGGGCCGGCTCGCCACCGCGTGAACTCCAGCCCCGTCGACCCTCCCGCCGATTGGGCCTGCCCAAGCCGAGTAGAACGGCCGGCCATGGGAAAGATCAGGGCTTCCGAACGGGCATCTCCGCTCGCCTACGCGCAAGGATCGCCGATGCTTCCTGAGGTCCGCCCTCACGTATCCACCGCCCTCGCAGACCAGTTGGAACACCAACTGGACCTGGCTCCGCATCTCGAGGCCGGCCGGCTCGATGTGGAGGGCGTCGCCGGCATCGCAGTCGTCGCAGCGGCCCACTCCGACGGCTATGCGGCCACCGGTCATCTCCTCGGGCTGCTGGCCGCGCTGCCTGCCCCCACTGAGGCAGGAGAACGCTTTTGGTCGGACCTGTGGAGGTCATCGGGCACCGCGTACCTGCTACCGGTCAACATGAAGGCTCAGGTGCTGCGTTCTCTGGAAGGAGAGGGAACCGCCCTGGCCAGGCAGATCCTCTCGGCCGTCGATGAGATGACTCCGCCCCAGCGCGTGGCGGCCGGGGAGGTGATCGGTCAAGCCCTCGCCGAATCCGACCATTTGCCCGACCTCAAGACACAGGTCATCGGCGAGTTGTGGCTCCGAGATCTCGAGCTCACCGCCTGGCGCGTTCTGCATGCGGACCGCAGATGGGACGATCCGGCTGGACGGCAAGCCTTCCTCGCCGCCTGGACGAGCACCTGATCGTCTACTGCTCCAAACTGCGCGCACAGAGGCGCAGGGCATGCGGCGCCCGCACCGGACGACGCTCGAGCAACTGAGGTCAGGAAGTTCGGCCGAGGCCACACCCGTCTCAACAGGTCAGGGGCCGCGCAGCCATGGCTGCGCGGCCCCTGACCCTGTGCACGCCCTGCACGAGAGCAGGCAATTCGCCCGGTGGGCGGCAAAGCCCACACGGGCGGCGCTCACCGGACGCAGTGTGCGCGCTCCCTCGGGCGGGTCTGTGAGGTCAGGCCGGGGTGATGTTCTCGGCCTGCGGACCCTTCTGGCCCTGGGTGACGTCGAACGTCACGGCCTGGCCCTCCTGGAGCTCACGAAATCCCGTGGAGTTGATCGCGGAGTAGTGCGCGAAGACATCCGGGCCGCCGCCGTCCTGGGCGATGAAACCGAAGCCCTTCTCCGCGTTGAACCACTTCACAGTTCCCGTTGCCATGTCTGATGCCTTCCAGTCGATGAACGCCTACCACTCCATGTGGCAGACGGAGGTGATCGCCCTGGTCCCTGCGGCACAGCACAGCAAAACGCCCACACCAGAGGCGTGGGCAAGAGGGAATTCCGAACCACGACAGCTGACGCAGACGCTACACGCCCACACGCCGCGTCACCAGAGGGAAATGATCACGCCGACACGAGACCGTGCGTGCGTGCCCGCCGACGCTGACGGGCACGCTCATCTCATGTTGCTGCCGTTGGGTTCGCTGATTCGGCGGCACGGCGATATTCGGCGTTGAGGCGCTGGGCTTCCTCGAGCTGGTCTTCGAGGATGACGATCCGGCAGGCGGCCTCGATGGGGGTCCCGTGGTCGACGAGTTCCCGGGCGCGGGCGGCGATGCGCAGCTGGTAGCGGGAGTAGCGGCGGTGGCCGCCTGCGGAGCGCAGCGGGGTGATGAGGCGGGCTTCGCCGACGGCGCGGAGGAAACCCTGTGTGGTGCCGAGTATCTCGGCGGCCCGGCCCATGGTGTAGGCGGGGTAGTCGTCGTCATCGAGACGGCCGAACGTGTCGTCTGCTGTCATTGCACCTCTCTGTGGAACGCGTCGAGGGGCCCTGGCGCCGTACCGGCACCAGGGCCCCGAAGGAACTACTACACCATCTGCCGGCCCTGATACTGCACCGGCCCTCTAGTTTCCGCAGACCCGACCGAACTGCTGTCGGGGGCGCGGGGATCGCGACTGCTTGACCGGAGACCACCTCACTATCGATGTCCTGCGGTACCCGGGTGCAAGATACTGGGCGACGGCGACGGGAACCGGCTGCACGCAGTGTGGGCCCGACCGGCGTACCGGTAGGGCCCACGCTGCTGTTCAGGTGTCGGTTCGTGCGTGTTCCCCAGGTCAGACGGGAACGGGGGTGCCGAGCATCGAGGAGGCGTGCTGCATCGGGCTGAGAACGCCCGGGGGCGCGGTCCTGGGGACGGCGCGGCAGGTGAAGCCGAGCTGAGTCATGGCCCGCAGGACTTCGACGGCGCTGAAGTCACGGCGGTCCTGTCGCGTGACGACCTGGCCGACCTGCTTGACGGGATAGTGACGACGGCCAATGATCACGGAAGCGCCGGTGACCGGTTCGGGCTTGATGCCCTTCATCGATTCCAGCACGCCGCCCTTGGTGAGCTCGAAGGGGAAGCGGGCGATGACGCAGCGCATGGGGCCTCACAAGGGAGAAGGGGAGAACGGTCCGGCCAGGGTGCGGCGGCTCAGCGGGAGAGGGCGAGGACGCCCAGGGCGCTGCCTTGCTCGTCGACCACCGGCAGGCCACCGAGCCCACGGGTGCGCATCGCGTGCTCGGCTTCGGCCATCGTGGTCACGGGGGAGGGGAACGAGCCGTGGTCGCCGAGGATGTCGCGCAGGCGGACGCGGTCCGTGTAGGCGGAGCTGTCGCGGACGGTGGTGAGGTCGGCCCGGGTGACCAGGCCGGTGCGCTGGTCGTCCAGGTCACAGACGACCAGTCGGCTCGTGCGGGCTGCGGCCATGAGGGCCAGCGCCACCTCGACGCTCATGTCGTCACAGACCTGCGGTCCGGCCGCATCCACGGCCTCCTCCGCCGTCCTGTGCACGGGGTTGGTGTCCGCCGGGCGGGGCTGCGTCTGAATCAGCGTCAAAAGGTGCCTCCTGCAGAGATGGACCGGCTTTCTGATCACGAAGGTCCTAGGCCGCCGCGCCGAAGACGGACTTGCGTACGGGCGCGCGCCGGATCTTCGAAGAGGGGCGGCGCCGGCCTCGGGAGGTGGCGCTGCGCTTGGGGCGTTCGGCCACCGGTGCGGTGATGACGACCGGGATGCCGGAGGGGGCCTGGGCGCCGGTGATCCGGCGCAGGGCCTCGTCGCCCGAGTGGATCTGGGTGGTCTGCGGCCGGATCCCGGCGTCCGACATGAGGCGCACCATACTGCGGCGCTGGTTCGGTGTGACGAGGGTGACGACACGGCCGGACTCGCCGGCGCGGGCGGTACGGCCGCCGCGGTGGAGGTAGTCCTTGTGGTCGGTCGGAGGATCGACGTTGACGACGAGGTCGAGGTTGTCGACGTGGATGCCGCGCGCCGCGACGTTGGTCGCTACCAGCACGCTGACGTGCCCCGTCTTGAACTGCGCCAGCGTGCGCGTGCGCTGCGGCTGCGACTTGCCGCCGTGCAGCGCGGCGGCCCGTACTCCGCTGTTGAGGAGGTCCTGGGTCAGCCGGTCAACGGCGTGCTTGGTGTCCAGGAACATGATCACCCGACCGTCGCGAGCGGCGATCTCGGTCGTGGTGGCGTGCTTGTCAGCGCCGTGGACGTGCAGGACGTGGTGCTCCATCGTCGTGACCGCACCGGCCGAGGGGTCGACCGAATGCACGACGGGGTCGGTCAGATAGCGGCGCACCAGCAGATCGACGTTGCGGTCCAAGGTGGCGGAGAACAGCATCCGCTGCCCCTCCGGACGCACTTGGTCGAGCAGCGCGGTGACCTGCGGCATGAATCCCATGTCGGCCATCTGGTCGGCCTCGTCCAGCACCGTGACGCCCACCTGGTTCAGCCGGCAGTCGCCACGGTCGATGAGGTCCTTGAGCCGGCCAGG
Organism: Streptomyces sp. NPDC027663; assembly: GCF_055566415.1. Classification (NCBI taxonomy): domain Bacteria; kingdom Bacillati; phylum Actinomycetota; class Actinomycetes; order Kitasatosporales; family Streptomycetaceae; genus Streptomyces; species Streptomyces sp. NPDC027663. The sequence continues at coordinate 722,276 of NZ_JBVHSK010000003.1, forward strand.
GGTCGCGACGACGACCTCGGCCCCGCCACGCAGCGCGCCCGCCTGCCTGCCGATCGGCATCCCACCCACCACCGTGGCCAGCCGCAGCCGGACGGAGCGGGCGTACGGAGTGAGCGCGTCGGTCACCTGCTGCGCCAGCTCCCGCGTCGGTACGAGGATCAGCCCCAGCGGCTGGCGGGGCTCAGCACGCCGTCCTGCGGTACGGGCGAGCAGGGCGAGGCCGAAGGCGAGGGTCTTGCCGGAACCGGTGCGCCCGCGGCCCAGGACGTCACGGCCCGACAGGGAGTTCGGCAGCGTCGCGCCCTGGATCGGGAACGGCACGGTCACGCCCTGCCTGCCGAGTTCGGCCAGCAGCTGCTCGGGCATACCGAGATCGGCAAAACCTTCAACGGCAGGCAGCGCGGGGGTGATCGTCCTGGGCAGCGCGAACTCACCCTGCACCGGGGCGGGCCGACGGCGGTAACCGCCGGAACGGGCAGGCCCGCCGGAACGGCGCGGTGCCGCGGAGCCGAAGCGACTGCCGACCTTCCCCGCGTCGGCACCGCCCTGACGGGTGCGGGCGGAGCGGTCGGTCGTACGTGTGCGGTTCATGCGGAACCTTCCTCGATGTGGCACATATCAAGGAATTCCCGCAGCGATGAGCGGCATGGAGAATTACAAGTATGGACCGGTAGCAAAAGAAAGCAATCTGGCCGGCGGAAATCTCCGGGGCGCACGTGCTGAAATGAGTTGACGCGATGGGGCGTAAGATCCGGGCGTCGGCTGCGGAGCAGCTCTTCAGGATGCGCCTGCATCTCTGCAGGAGGAGCCGCGCGTGGTGGGACTGCGGATTCATCCGAGTCGTCCCGCGGGTGAAATCACCGCGGGAGATGCGTGTAGCTGGGCCCCGCACCCCGAAGGATGCGGGTCCCAGCTACAGATGGTGCGTAAGCGTCAGGCGGGAACGATGTTCTCGGCAGTCGGGCCCTTCTGGCCCTGCGCGATGTCGAAGTTCACCTTCTGGCCTTCGAGCAGCTCACGGAAGCCCTGCGCCGCAATGTTCGAGTAGTGGGCGAACACGTCGGCGCCGCCACCGTCCTGCTCGATGAAGCCGAAGCCCTTTTCCGCGTTGAACCACTTCACAGTACCAGTAGCCATGTCATGTCTCCTTTGGGGCAGTGCATCGGCATCCGCCCTGTGCGGACGCCGTGTCGCCGCGATGATTACCCCGCCCGGAAATGACCGGAAATACAGAAGCGCTCCCGACCGGCAGAAGCCTGGTGGGGGCACTTGAAGTTTTGGGAACCACAACTGCAACCGGGATCGACAGTAGCACGCCGGAACGGCCCGCGTACGTTGGATACTTCCACTCTGCTCTTCGCTGCAAAAACTCCCACCGCGTGGTCCGTGAAAATCTGATCTCCCGGGCACAGATATTGATTCACTCGATGTGCAACGTTTCAGGAAGCGGCGCCAACTGCACCAGGGCTCCCGGGAGCGGACGACGTACGCGGCTTTTCCGTAAGACGCCGCTCGGAAGGGTCCAGCAGTTCGTGTCCTCGGAGCCAACGGCATCAAGATCCACGACGGGGCGGTCCGGGTGTCCAGCCTGGACAAGGGCACGCTGGACCCCGACGGTCAGGAGCCCCGCGAGCAGTACGAGGAGCGCCGCGACGACGAGGTGGATGCCGTCCTCGATGAGCTGCAGGAGGCCCTGCACCCGGCCGCCCTCGATCTTCGGGAGAATGGGTCGCACAGTCAGCGTGCCAGGGGTGCGGCGGCCCGCAGGCGCGGCGTGCTGCCGCACGGGTCCGCCGCATCGCCAGGGGCATCCGCTGACAGGCGGACACCGTGAACGGCGCGAGCAATCGTCAAGACCTGTGGATGCGCATGGTCAGCTGGTCGTCAGCTGCCATCTGATCTCTCCGTCGTGCCACTGGCCGGTGGGGGTGAGGCCGGCTGCGGTGGCGACGGCGGCGGATGCCTGGTGGTCCGGGTGGATGTGGGCGATGACCGTGTGTACCGGGTGTTTCCGGAGCCAGGCGAGGAGCCCTTGGGTAGCTTCGGTGGCGATGCCGCGCCGCTGCCAGGGGGTGCCCACCACCCAGGCGATCTCCGCAGCGGCTCCGCGGTCGTCGGCGGTGACCGTCGCCTGGACATAGCCGGTCAGACAGGCCTCGTCGCGGTGCTGGATGACCCAGTTGCACCAGGATTCGCCGGGGCGCGGTGAGCCGGCCGCCAAACGTTCGTAGCGGGCGCGCAGGTCCTGGGCAGTGTCAGGGGTCCCGCCGATGAAAGTGTGCAGGCCGGGGTTGGACAGCGCCGTGGCCATTTCGTCGGCATGCCCGACCTGCAGGGGAAGTAGGGCCAGCCGGTCGGTGTTGATGGTTTCGGGCCTGAGGATGATCACGCTGCCTCCTGGGTGGGACGTTCGACGAGTATGCCGCGCTCGAAGCGGCCGCCGGCCCTGACCAGCGCATCGAGGGCACTGGCGGTTTTGTGAACCCAGCACCTCTGCTCGCGGGTGGCCGGGAAGACCTCGCGCAGGGCCTTCCAGAACCCGAGCGCGCCGTCGCCGACCGCCAGGACCGGGGCACGCATGCCGCGGCGGGCGCAGTCCCGCAGCAGGCCTGCCCAGGCCTCGGACGATTCGCGGCAGCCGTCGGCCATGGCAACCAGCTCCTTGGTGCCGTCCGCGCGGACCCCGATCATCACCAGGACCGCCGCCTTGGCCTCCTCCAGACGGATCCGCAGGTGGATGCCGTCGACCCAGACGCAGACGTAGTCGGTGCCGGACAGGTCGCGGTCCTGGAACGCGGCATGGTCAGCCTGCCACTGCTGGGTGAGCCGGGTGGACGGTGGCCGGCGACAGGCCGGCAGTGGAGCCGAGGAATTGCCCCAGAGCGGGCACGAAGTCCCCGGTGGAGAGGCCGTGCAGACACCTCAGGCGCTTAGCGCGTCAAGTCGATCGTCGGAATGGTCGAACAGCGGGCGTCGGCTTGTCCCGCTGAGCGGGCAGTCAGCTGGAGTCCTCGTCCGGGGTCATGTCGTACTCGTCGATGTCGAGCGCGGCGCCGGTGGCGATGAGGAAACTCAGGACGCTGCGGTCCAGGTGGCAGCCGAAGAGGTTGGGCGCGTCGGGGGTCCGCGACAGGTCGGGGTCGGTGTCATTGAAGTAGCGGACGACTTGAAGCACCGCTCCGCCGCCGTCGGCTGCCAGGTTGCTGCTGACGGCGGCGATGCAGTTCGTGTGCGGTTGGAGTCTGCTGAGGATCCGGGCGATCTGCTCATCCACACGCAGGTCGGGGTCTCGGCAGACGATCTTCCAAGTGTGGTTGACCGGCACGGCTGGCTCGGTGTGTCGGCTGCCGCGAACGGACACTTCATCGGGGGTGATGTTCAGCTGCGACGTCATCTCGGCTGCGGACATGCGATCGCTGAATAGCGCAAAGTACGCGTACTGGTGAGGAGGCATCCCGCGGAGGATAGCCCTGCGTGGCAGCCTGATGGGACTGATCAGGCGGCCGCTGGCTTCGCGGCTGTCCCTGCCTCGGAGAAGGCCACGGCCTCGTCATGGGTTTTGGTGTTCTGGAGGCAGTGATAGAGCTGGCCGATCATGCGGTTGAAGAGGTTGCGCTGAGCTGCGGCGTGCCAGTCTCCGTGGTCGCGTCGTCGGCGGTAGTGGGCTTTGGCGCCGGTTGAGGCGGTGATGGCGGAGAAGGCCCAGAGGCAGCCGGCATGGTTCAGGCGGTCGTTCTTCACCCACCGTCGGGTGACGTTCGACTTCTTGCCGGAGGCTCGGGTGATGGGCTTCGGGCCTGCAGAGCCCTTCGTCCACGGCTCCACGGCCGCCAGGGCAGCGGGGTAGTACTCACGCAGCAGGGAGCGGAGCTGGTTGCGGCGCGGCCTGGCGGGTGGCCTGGACGCGTTGTTCGCCGGTGGTTCCGGCGGGGCCGGGGCGGCCTCGTAGGTGGCGGCGTTCGGCGGCCTGGCGGCTGGCGACGCCGAGGGGGTGGGCGAGGTCGGCCCAGCTGGCCCCCGCGTCGCGGGCGGTCTCGATCAGGCCGGTCTCCCATCCGGCGAGCTGCTCGCGCACCTGCCGCAGCAGCAGAAGCGAGGCCAGCGCCTGCTCCGGCCCGGGACCGGGCGCATCGGGGATGTCCGAGGACTCTCGCTGGCCGTCACGTAGGGCGTCGTCCACGGCGTGCAGGGCCGCTGCGGCGGCGAGGAATGACGCCGGGCTGTGGGCGTCGGCGTCGGGGGAGACCGGCTGGTCGGCTGGCGTCACGGGCAGCCCCTCAGGTTGTCATCATGTGGACGACATCGTGTTTGTCATCCATTGGATGACGTGTTACAACGGTGTCAGTGAGGCGCATTGGCAGCAACTGCCTGAACCTGCTGGAGGTGTTTTCACGATGTTGATGCGCACCGACCCCTTCCGTGAGCTGGACCGGCTGGCGCAGCAGCTGATGGGTCCGGGCACCTGGTCCCGGCCGTCGGCGATGCCGATGGACGCCTACCGCGAGGGCGACGAGTACGTGGTGGCCTTCGACCTTCCCGGCGTGAGCGCGGACGCGATCGACATCGACGTCGAGCGGAACATGCTGACCGTCAAGGCCGAGCGGCGGCCGGTGGCGAAGGCCGACGACGTGCAGATGGAGCTGTCCGAGCGGCCGCTGGGCGTCTTCTCCCGCCAGATCGTGCTCGCCGACACCCTCGACACCGAGCACATCCAGGCCGACTACGACGCGGGCGTGCTCACCCTGCGTATCCCGATCGCCGAGCGAGCCAAGCCCCGCAAGATCTCCATCGGCGTCGGATCCGGCCACAAGGAGATCTCCGGCTGACACCGGCCGGACGGGTGCGGAGGGCGGGCACCTGATCTCCCCCTCACCCCGCTCTCCGCACCCCCGTGGGCAGTCCGAGAAGAAGGGGTGGCGGATGAGATGACTCTGCGACGCGAAGCGTTCCTCGACCACGTGACCGAACGCGGCGAGTACGGGACTGTGGAGGAAGCCGAGCGCGCGGCCCGTGTGGTGCTCGCGCTGCTCGGCGCGCACCTGGTCGGCGAGGTACGCGCCCAGCTGGCGGCGTGCCTGCCCGAGGCGTTCGCCTTGATCCTTCTCAATCCGCTGCAGAGCGCCGAACCGCTGCCTCCGGAGCGGTTCGTCCGGGCGACCGCCGCGTGGATCGAAGGCGCCACCGAGCAGACTGCGGCCTGGGACGTCAGCGCCGTGCTGTCCACGGTCGCCGACGCTGCCGGCGACGAATTGCTGGGCCAGGTCCTGCTCCAGCTCCCGGCCGGCTACGACCTGCTCTTCGGACGCCCCCAACCCACCTGACCAAGACCTGGGGTGGTGCCGCACACCGGCACCACCCCACCTGGCTCCACGAAAGGCATGCACCGCAGTGATCACCGACGCGCGCGCTCCGCTTGGGCACCAGCAGCCGTACGGGACGGCGTATGAGCAGATGCTGGAGAAGGTCCGCTACGAGGGTGCCTACCCCTCCCGCGAGAGGGCCGATGAAGTCGTCCGCCTGGTCCTTGCCGGGCTGGGGCGCCGGCTGACCGGCGACGAACGCGTCGACTTGGCGGCCTGCCTGCCCTTGGAGGCCGCACGCGTGCTGACCGCGCAGATCCCCGACACGCATCCGCTGACCGGCTGGGCCTTCGTCAAGGACCTCGCCGCCCGCACCGGCGCCTCCCTGGCCACTGCCCGCTGGGACACCGGCTCCGTCTTCTCCGCCGTCGCCGCCTACGCCGGCCCCGACCTGATCACCCGCATTCTCCACCAGCTCCCCACTGGCTACGCCCTGCTGTTCGGCCGCGCCGAACTCAACCCCGCCGCATAATGAAGGCCGTGTCCTGTCACCGCCGGCGAGCGTCGATGGTGGTCACGCGTGCGCGGGGCATTCAAGACCCCACGGGACTCGTGCAGGTCAGCGGCCCCCGGTACAGCGCCTGGCGCCCGGGGCTCCAGCGTCGCGTTCCTGGCAACCAGGGCCTGTTCGGCATCTACCTCGGCTGCCTCTTCGCCCCAACCACAAAGGCAGCCGCCTGCTCAGCACCTGACTCTCAGCCGGCCGACTGCGCAACAGGCCACGCCGTGGCGCAGTCGGCCGCCGCTTATCGGGTTGCCCGCAGCGGAGCGCCGACCGCGTCACGACGGCGGCACCGCTTCGTCGGACAAGGAACGCCGATGAGATGATCACCAGCCGGCAGCGCGAGGACCACATCGCGGCGGTCATCGGCATCGCACAGAGCCGCCGCGAGTCACTGAAGGCGGTCCAGGAACTCGACCAGGCCGGCATCCCGGTCATCGCCAACGGCGTGTCCGGCAGCACCATGGTCGGACCCGACTCCCCGCAGCGCTACTTCCAGATCTCGGTCCCCAACACGCGCCTGGGTCCCGTCTTCACCGACTTCGTCCGCCACTCCCCCGAGATCCACCGCCTCACCAGCGGCAGGCCCCACGCCGTCGTGTCCACGACCCGACCGACACCTCCTTCAGCGCGGACCTCAGGAATGTCTTCCTGCGCGCCTACCGACGGTACGGCGGCATCGACGAGGTCGCCTACAGCGAAAAACCCGGAGCCACCACACCGGACAGCATCGCCACCGACGTGTACAACAAGGTTTCCGCCACGCACGGCATCGTCGTCGTCCTCGCACGGTCGGGCGTACTGCCCAGCCTCCTCAACGCCATGCAGAGCGCCGGCGGCCAGTGCCAGCCGCCCGAGGGCACGACCATTCCCCTGATCGCCGAGAGCGCCCCCATCGACTTCCAGCTCCACCCCGCCCGGACGGCACGGGCCTACCCGTACATGACGCTCTTCTACGAGACGACGAGCGCCCCCACGTCGGACCCCCCCGGGATCCGTACGCCCAGTTCACCCAGGACTTCGCAGCCGTCTTCGGGCACCTGAGCGCCGACGCAGACGCGGCCGGCGGCTTCGACACCGTCGGCATCGTCTCCAAGGCCATCGAGAACCTGCTGCCGGCATCCCAGGACGTCCAACCCAACGACATCTACCTGTGGCTCACCGCCCACGGCGTGTCCCAGCACCCCGGTGCCTCGGGCGGGCTGCAACTGAACGACAAAAACAAGTACCTGCCCGACAAGGCCGTCTGCATCCGCGAGATCAACCAGCCGAACGGCGCCACCGCCACACTGCTCAGCTGCGGCATCCTGCCCGACCGGCAGAACCGCGCGTACTGGGACACGGCGCCGGACACCTTCCCGTGTCCCCGCGAGGACACAGGATCATCGTCCGACTGACCCGGCTCCCGGACATCACCGGGAGCTGAGCATTCCTTCGCGCAGGCGGGCCAGCAAGCGGGAGATCAGCCGGGAGACGTGCATCTGGGAGACGCCGAGACGTTCGCCGATCTGGGCCTGGGTGAGTTCCTCGACGAACCGCCAGTGGATGATCTGCCGGTCGCGTTCGTCGAGTTCGGCGATCATCGGGGCGAGGGCGTGGAAGTCCTCGACCAGGCCGAGGGCGGCGTCCTCGTCGCCTATGAAGTTCTGCAGCGCTGCCTCGCCGTCCTCGCTGCCGCCGATCGCCGCGTCCAGGGAGGTCGACCTGTAGCCGTTGGAGGCCAGTTGGGCCTCGACGACCTCGTCCTCCGGCAGACTCATGAGCTCGGAAAGCTCCCTGGTGGTCGGGGTCCGGCCCAGGCGGCTGCGCAGTTCCTCATTGGCGCGGGCCAGTTGGACACGGGCCTCCTGGAGCCGGCGGGGCACGTGCACGGCCCAAGAGGTGTCGCGGAAGAACCGCTTGATCTCACCGACGATGTAGGGGATGGCGAAGGAGGTGAACTCCACCTCGCGGGACAGCTCGAACCGGTCGATGGCCTTGATCAGGCCGATCATGCCGACCTGGACGATGTCCTCCATCTCCTCCGGCCCCCGGCTGCGGAACCGGCCGGCCGCGAAGCGGACCAGGGACATGTTCATCTCGATCAGGGTGTTGCGCGCGTACTGGTACTCGGGCGTCCCCTCCTCCAGCACCGCCAACTGGTCGAAGAACACCTTCGACAACTCCCGCGCGTCCTTCGGCGCGACCTTGGAAGGATCCGCGACCTCCGGAACGTCCAGCGTCTGCGCGGCAGTCTGCACGGTCGTCGTCGGCATCATGCGCCCCTCCCAGTCGAACGGCCTCGTCTTCACCGGTCCAGCGTCCGGCAAGCACGCGCGTACCCCGGCCGCCGACCAGCATTCCTCGAACGTTGATCAGTCGCCGCTCGGCTCTCCATTGCTGCGTACGACTTCCTTCACCTTGGCCACCGCGAACCCCCAGCCCTGCTCGACGGTCGGCTTGGCCGGGACGGCGATCTCGTCGGGATTGGTGAGGACGTCGAGCAGGACCGGGCCCGGAGTGCCGAAGGCGCGTCGCACGGCGCTCTCCACCTCGGCCGGGTCCGTGACGCGGATGCCGGTGATGCCCATGGCCTCGGCCACGGCGGCGAAGTCGGGGTTGTCGAGCACGGTGCCGAACTCGGGCAGACCTGCCTGCTCCTGTTCGAGTTTCACCATGCCCAGCCGACGGTTGTCGAAGACTACGAGCTTGACGGGCAGGCGATGGGTCCTCAGGGTCATGAGGTCGCCGAGGAGCATGCTCAGTCCGCCGTCGCCGCAGAAGGCGACGACTTGCCGCTCGCGGTCCAGGCACTGGGCGCCCAGTGCCTGGGGCATGGCGTTGGCCATCGAGCCGAGATTGTAGGAACCGATGAGGCGCCGTTCGCCACGCATCTCGACGAAGCGCGAGAGCCACACCGTCGCCATGCCCGTGTCGGAGGTGAAGACGGCGTCCTCGGCCGCGATCCGGTCGACGACCGCGGCCAGCGCCTCCGGGCGGATGCCGTGGGAACGGTTGTCCAGCGCCGAGCGGACACGGCCCACCAGGCCCTTGTCGTGCGCGGGGTCGGCGAGCCTGGCCTGCCTCTTGCGCCACTGGTCGAAGCGCTCACGCGCCTTCTCCAGGTGCGACCGGTCGCGCGCGTCCGCGGACCCCGCGGGTGCGGCGGTGAGGCGGTCCAGCAGGTCGCGTACGGTAGCGCCGGTGTCCCCCACCAGCCCGACGTCGACCGGTACCCGGCGTCCGATGTGGGTGGCCTCGGTGTCGACCTGGATCACGGTCCGACCCTCGGGATACCAGTCCCGGTAGGGGAAGTCGGTGCCGAGCAGCAGGAGGGTGTCCGCGTCCTGGAGGGCCGATGCGGCGGCGGGGTTGCCGATCAGTCCCGTCTGGCCGACCTGGAAGGGATTGGTGTCGCCCTCGAAACCGGCCTTGGCCTTCAACGTGAGCACCATCGGTGCGGCCAGACGGTCCGCGAGGGTGAGAACGTCCTCGCGGGCGGCGCGCGCCCCCTCCCCGACGAGCAGGGTGAGGCGTTCGGAGCGGTCGAGGAGTTCCGCGGCGCGACGCACCGCCGAGTCCTCCGGCCGGCTCACCGGGCTGTTCAGGGAGAGCCGGGCCGGACGGTCGGCGGTCAGTTCCCGCTCGCCCAGGTCACCCGGCACGGTGAGGACCGCAACGCCCTTGCGGCCCAATGCGTGGCGCACCGCTGTCTCCAGCATCTGCGGCAGCTGGTCGGGCGAGGTGATCGTGGCGCGGAAGACGGCCACGTCGCTGAAGAGGGCGTCGTTGTCGACTTCCTGGAAGTAGTCGCTGCGGAGTTCGGCGAGCGGTACCTGCCCGGCGATGGCCAGGACGGGGGCGTGGCTCTTGGCCGCGTCGTAGAGCCCGTTGAGGAGGTGGACGGAACCGGGCCCGACGGTGCCCATGCAAACGCCGAGGGTACCGGTGAGCTGTGACTGGGCGCTCGCGGCGAAGGCCGCCGCCTCCTCGTGCCGGCAGCCCACCCATTCGAGGCCCTCGGTGGTGCGGATGGCGTCGGTCACGGGATTGAGCGCGTCTCCCACGACGCCGAACACCTGGCGCACGCCGAGTTCGCTCAGCGCGTCCACGATGACGCGGGCAACAGTACGGGCCACGTGAGTCCTCCGGGTCAGACGGTGAAGTGGTCGGGGTCGGCGGCGTTCCAGTCGGCCGCCCAGGAGGCCGGCGGCTCGGCGAGCAACTGCCCCGGCCCGAGCCATTCGTACAGCTCCTCGTAGGAGCGCTCCGTGAAGGGGTCGACGCGCCGGCGGAGCATGTGCGGACGCAGGTCCGCCGGGTCGGTGACGCCCATAGCAGCCATGATCTGCAACGCGCTGGCCACGGTCGCTTCCTGGAAGCGCTGGACGCGCACGGTCTTGTCCGGGACGTCGAGGGCGCGGGCTCGGTGAGGGTCCTGGGTCGTGACACCGGTGGGGCAGGTGTTCGTGTGGCACCGCTGCGCCTGGATGCAGCCGACGGCGAACATCATCGCCCTGGCAGCGTTGCCGTAGTCGGCGCCCTGCACCATGCGTTTGACCAGGTCGGTCCCGGTGGCGATCTTGCCGCTCGCCCCGATTCTGATCCGGTCGCGCAGGCCCGTGCCCACGAGGGCGTTGTGCACGGTGAGCAGACCCTCGGTGAGCGGGGTGCCCACATGGTCCGCGAACTCCAGCGGCGCCGCGCCGGTCCCGCCCTCGGCGCCGTCCACCACGACGAAGTCAGGCGCCGTGCCCTCCTCCAGCATGGCCTTGCACACGGCGAGGAACTGCCGGCGCGAGCCCACGCAGAGCTTGAACCCGGCGGGCTTGCCACCGGACAACTCCCGCATGCGGGCGATGAATCGCACGAGTTCGCGTGGGGTGGAGAACACGCGGTGGTACGGCGGGGAGACGACCGTTCGCCCTTGGGGCACGTCCCGGACCCGGGCGATCTCGGCGTTCACCTTGGCTCCCGGCAGGACGCCGCCGATGCCCGGCTTGGCGCCCTGCGACAGTTTCAGGGACACGCACTTGACGTGATCGTGTGCGGCCTTGTCGGCGAACTCGGCCGCGTCGAAACCGCCGTCCTGCGTGCGGCAGCCGAAGTACCCGGTGCCGATCTCCCACACGAGGTCGCCGCCCGGACGCAGGTGGTACTCGGACAGCCCGCCCTCACCCGTGTCCTGGGCGAAACCGCCCGCCGCGGCACCTCCGTTGAGCGCAAGGACCGCATGGGCGGACAGCGAGCCGAAACTCATCGCCGAGACGTTCAGCAGCGCCATATCATAAGGGCGGCTGCAGTCAGGGCCGCCGATCCGCACGCGCGGCGGCCTTTCCGGCACAGGGCAAGGCGCCATCGACGGAACCAGAAACTCGTGACCGGGCTGGTACACGTCCCGTTCGGTGCCGTAGGGCTCCTCCGCATCCGTGCCCTTGGCGCGCTCGTAGACGATGCTGCGCACGTCCCGGTCGAAGGGACGTCCGTCGTAGTTCCGCTCGATGAAGTACTGCTGCAGTTCCGGGCGTATGCGCTCCATGAGGAAGCGGGCATGACCGAGGACCGGGTAGTTGCGCAGCACCGAGTGCCGACGCTGTAGCAGGTCCCACGCGCCCAGCGCACCCACGAGCGTGAGGGGAAGGGCCGCGAACCACCAATAGGGCGAGATTCCGACCGCTGCTGCCAAAGCCCCGAGGGCGGCCAGCAGAGTCAGGACGACGACTCCGACGCGTATCACACCGGGCGCATTGCCTGGATATCGATCATCATGCGCGCCGGCTGAGTACTGGACGGTCGGACACCGCAAACCCCGTGCACCGCCTGTACACCGGTGAGGAACGAAGGAACCTTCCTGTTCACACGCACGTCTGATGCGAAGGTTCGGGGGTATGCGGGACGCGGCAGGTTTGGACACGGACGAGGCGGATCTCCATGGAACAGACGGCATGCGGCGAGGAGGGACAGTCGCTGCGGGGGAACGTCATATCGGCTTCAGGAGCGTTCGAGGACAGCGAGGACATCGCCGCTGCCCGCGCATTCGCCCGTGCTTTCCTCACCGATGTGCAGGCCGTACACGGTCTGCCGGTGTCCGGGCGCGCGATGGGCATGGTGCAGTTGGTGGTCAGCGAGCTGGTGACCAACGCCCGTAAGTACGCGCCCGGCCCGTGCCTGCTGACGCTGGAAGTCGAGGGCGGGGCGGTCGAGGTGACCGTGTGGGACAGCAACCCGACGCCGCCGACCATCCTGGCGGCCGACCCGACTCGGATCGGCCAGCACGGCCTGGAAATCGTCATGGCGGTAGGCCAGAGCTTCGCGGTGCACCGCGAACCCGTGGGCAAACGGATCACCGCGGCGATTGTGCTGGCGGACGATCCCGGCGGGGATGTGGCCGGCCGTCAGCTGTGACGGCCTGTTACCGAACACCGAGCCGGTCGGGATGGGCGGTGTGGTAGTAGGCGGCCGCCTCTATTCCGGGAACCGGCGGCAGGGTGTCGGGCAGCAGTGACTGCTGGAGTACAGCAAGGGCGTCCTGCAACCGGGCACGGTCGGCCTCCGCCTGCTTGCGTGCTTCTTCGGCCGCCTTACGGCGGTGCAGGAGTTCTTCTTCGTCGGCACGGCGGTCCCGGGCGTCGAAGACGGTGGTGCGGATGAGCAGGGGCTCGCCGGTATCGCCGTGCTTGACCACGGAGGAGACCAGCACCGGTATCCGGCCACCGCCGGTCTGCTTGATCTCCAGGGCGATGCCGTTGATCTCGCCCTGCATGCGCAGCAGCGGCGCGAAGTGCGTCTCGTGGTACAGCTTGCCGCCCACGGTCAGCAGGTCGGTGAACCGCATCCGTCCCACCACCGCCTCGCGCTGCAGGCCGAGCCGGTTCAGCAACGTGGTGTTGGTTTTCGCGAGGGTGCTGCCGTCCATCAGTGTGGACAGATATCCGCATGGCGGTTGTCGTACATTTCCTCGGCGCTGTCCTCCAGCAGTGCGGCGAACGCCGCGCTGGATGTTTTCTCGCCGTCGGCCTCGTGCGGGTCGGGGTGCTGCCCGGTGCGGCACATCATCGCAAGTCCGCCAGGAAGCTCCGTGTGCCTCGTTGGTGGCTTCGGGCGCGGACAGGTGCGGGCAGGGTCCAGTCGCATCGAGAGTGACCAGCGTCGAGCCGGGGATCGTCTGGTGGACGAAGGCACCCACCTCCCGAGGGGCGATCACGTCCTGGGTGCACTCCAGCACCAGCGTCGGCACGTCGACCCTCTTGAGGTCGTCCCGTGAATCCGAGAGGAAGGTGGGGCGGGCTGAGACGCGGGCCCATGTCGGGGTCGGTGGCGCAGAAGCTGTACCGCGGGGACGGAGCGACCATCACGTGCGCCCCGATCCGCTCCGGAGCCATGCCGGCGGCCAGCACGCCGATCATCGCGCTGACGGAGTGACCCACGAACACCGCCTCGCGCAGGTCGAGCGCCTCGCAGACCTCGACCACGTCCTGGGCGTAGCCCTACAGAGAGGCGTAACGGTCCTCGGAGAACGCGGACCCGTCCGAGCGGCCGAGGCCGACGTAGTCGAACAGCACCACCCGGTAGTCCTCGGTCAAGGCGGGCAATGTGAGCCGCCACATGTTCTGGTCGCAGCCGAACCCGTGCGCCAGCATTACCGTCCGCCCCTGCGGGTTGCCGGTGACGGTGACGTTGTTCCTGCGAGCGATTTCCATACCGCGGGTCTCTCAGGCCCCGCCCGTTCTCCCGAAAAGTGGGGCCTTCGAGGTGTTCCCCGATCTGGGCCTGGGTGAGTTCCTCCACGAACCGCATGTGGATGATCTGCCGGTCCCGCTCGTCGAGTTCGGCGATCAACGGGGCCAGGATGTGGAAGTCCCCGACCAGTTCCAGCGCCTGGTCTTCGCTGCCGATGAGGTCCTGCAGGGCGCTCTCGCCGTCCTCGCTGCCGCTGAGGGCGGCGTCCATCGAGGAGGAGTTGTAGCCGTTGGCTGCCAGGCGGGCCTCCCGCACCTCGCCCTCGGGCAGGCACATCAGCTCCGACAGTTCCTTGGCTGTCGGCGTGCGGCCGAGGCGACGGCGGAGTTCCTCCGTGGCGCGGGCGAGCTGGACGCGCGCTTCCTGCAGCCGGCGGGGCACGTGCACGGCCCAGGTGGTGTCTGGCCCTCTGGCAGGAAAGGGACGAGCTGGGCCGCCCCTCACCGTCATTCGGATGCGCCTGTGGGCGGCCACCACGAATCCTCCCGGAAAGCGCCCGCGGTCATGGCTGCTTCGTACGGGCGGCTGAGGCTCGGCGCGTGTCCGCGCCCGAGCTGACGTGTCGCTGGGTCTCCTGGGGTCCGTGCCAGTCCAGGCACATCACGGTGGCGTCGTCTTCGAGTCGGCCGCCGGCCGCGTCCAGGACTGCGGACGTCAGGGTCAGCGCGGTCTCCCGCGGATGGAGATCCCGGGTCCGCTCCAGCAGGGCGGCCAGGTCGACATTCTCTCCGTGATGTTCGAGCATGCCGTCGGTCAGCATGAGCAGACGGTCACCAGGGCGCAGATCGAGGTCCTGGACGCGATAGGGGTGGGGTACGCGCACGGGCAGCCCGAAGGGATGGTCCACCTCGCAGGTGATCGTCTCCACCGCTCCTTCGCGCATGCGCAGTGGCCAGGGGTGGCCGGCGTTCACGAGCTGAGCCTGCCCGGTGTGGAGGTTGATCCGCAGCAGTTGCCCGGTGGCGTGGCCGCGATTGTGGTCGGCCAGGGCATGGTCGGCCAAGTGGGCCTGCTCGGCGAGGCCGGTTCCTGCGCGGCGAGCGCCGCGCAGGGCGCCCACCAGGACGGTGGCGGCCAGGGCGGCGTCGATGTCGTGACCCATGGGATCGGTCACCGATATGTGCAGGGTGTCGCGGTCGAGGGCGTAGTCGAAGGTGTCGCCGCTGAGGGCTGCGGAGGGCTCCAGGCTCCCGCACAGAGTGAACTGTGCGGCCTCGCACGACAGTGACGCGGGCAGCAGCTGGTACTGGATCTCCGCTGCCAGAGTGGGCGGTCGGGAGCGTTTGCCCCAGGTGTACAGGTCGGTGAAGCGCCCATTGGCGATCACGACGTAGGCCAGCACGTGGGCAGCTTGCCCGACCGCTTCCAGGACGCCCTCGTCGGGGTTGGCCGGCAGGAGGAGTTCCAGCAGCCCGATGGCGTCGCCACGGTTGGTGACCGGCACGATCACCCGCTGCCCCTTGCCTGTCGCCTCCCGATACAGCCGCTGGGTCCGGATCACGACCTCGTAGACACTGCCGAAGAGAGGGATCCGCTCCGCGTCCCGCCCCTCCTGCGCATCCCCGGTTGTGGACAGCCGCGCCAGTGCCTTCCCCGTCAGATCAACGATGAGGAACGACACCTTCGTGGCACCGAAGCGCCGCCGCAGCTCCTCTGCGAACACGTTGACGGTCTCCACCGGCGCCGCCATCTCCGCAGCCGTCAGCAGCTCGGAATACCCACTGCGCTCACCACTCACGACCGCGGTCCTTCCAGCAGCCCCTCCACACAGCGTGGAAGCCGTCACGGCGGGCGTCAACCGCGGCTCATTACAGTGAGTGCTTCCTCTGGACCGCCGCGACCAGGCGGCGGCCGCGTTCGCTGACGAGCAGGATCGGCCGGCGTGCTTGAGTCACGTTGAGGTCTTCGGCCGCGACCCGCCTTCGGTGCGCAGTTGCTCGTTGATGCGCTGGGCTTCTTCGAGCTGGTCTTCCAGGATGACGATGCGGCAGGCGGCCTCGATGGGGGTGCCCCCGTCGACGAGTTCGCGGGCGCGGGCCGCGACGCGCAGCTGGTAGCGGGAGTAGCGGCGGTGACCGCCTTCCGAGCGCAAGGGTGTGATGAGACGGTGCTCGCCGAGCGCGCGGAGAAATGCGGGAGTGGTGCCGAGCATCTCGGCGGCCCGGCCCATGGTGTAGGCGGGGTAGTCGTCATCGTCGAGGTTGTCGACGGCACGGGAACCGGCAGGGGGCATAGACCTCTTCTTTCGGCGGACGCGTCGGGGGGCCCGGATGCCGTACCGGCATCCGGGCCCCGAGCTTTCAACACCATCTACCGACACATGGTGCCGGCCTTCTTATTCCGCAGGTGCCGCCTGGGAGGGCAGGGCTGCGGGGATCGCGAATGCGTGACCGGGGACCACCTTCCAATCCGGGGCCTTGCGGTACCCGGGC
The DNA here is from genome assembly GCF_055566415.1 of Streptomyces sp. NPDC027663. Classification (NCBI taxonomy): domain Bacteria; kingdom Bacillati; phylum Actinomycetota; class Actinomycetes; order Kitasatosporales; family Streptomycetaceae; genus Streptomyces; species Streptomyces sp. NPDC027663. Next base: position 738,289 of record NZ_JBVHSK010000003.1, read on the forward strand.
GGACTGCTTCCTCGCCCGGGCGATCCTGATGGCGTTCGGCTCCTTACCTCGATTACTCGTTGTACTGCTGGATAACGCGGGTACTGCTCACGACCCCTCGGGGCCGGTCTTCCTGACCTGCTCGCACGGCAGTTCGTGTCTGCCGTGCCCATTTAGACTTCCTGGGTACGTAAGAAACAGTAACCCTACGACGAGCCAATGTCTACTGCCCCCATGACAGATTTTCTTTCGAGACCGGTGCACGTCCCTGCCGCAAGGGCACCGGGAAGCCTCCTTGTGAGCCTGGTCTACCGGACAGGGTGGCGTAGTCCAGGCCCATGGCGTCGAGGACGCCGGGGCGGACGCTCTCCACGACTGCGTCGGCGGTGAGTGCGTGATCTGCGCGGTGGTCGCCGGCATACGGCATCGCGCCGTGATCGACCGTCTCCCCGCGGATGTGCGAACCCTCGTGCGGGCCGGGACGCGGGCGTGCCCTTGGGCCCTCATCGGCGCCGCAGGGTGCGATCGGCCGGCCCGACGTACCCGGCTGCGGTAGTTCGTCGGGCCACACCCTGCCGTACGACCGCGGTTGCCTGACGCAGGCGGGGCACTCGGTGACCGTCGGGAACTCGGAGCCCGGAGGGAAATCATGAGAGTGACGGCACAGGGATCAGGTGACGGTCCGGGGCGGCAGAGAATCCTGGAAATCTATTTGAACGATCACTTGGCCGGTGCGACAGCCGGTACCGAGCGCATCGGACGCATGGTCGAGGAGTACCGAAGCTCGGCCTGGGGCAACGAGCTGGAAGATCTGGCCGTGGAGATCTCTCAAGACCGGCAGCATCTGCTGCGGCTCCTGGCGGATCTCGGCGTCGCCGTAAGCCGCTACAAGGTGTACGGCGCGTGGCTGGCCGAGAAGATCGGGCGGGTGAAGCCCAACGGCCGGCTGCTGCGCCGCTCCGGCCTCACCGTGCTGGTCGAGCTCGAAGCCATGCGGCTGGGCGTGCAGGGCAAGGTGTTGCTGTGGCGCACCCTGCTCTCGGCCTCGGCGAACGAGCCGCGCCTGGACGCCGAATGGCTGCAACAACTGCTGAAGAGGGCGGAACAGCAGCTCAAGACGTTGGATTACCTGCACACCAGGGCCTCGACAGCACTACTGGCCTCCGCGCCACCCAGGGAGGCGACAGGCGCAGCGAGGTGATGCGCTGATCAGAGGAATCCCGGCGCAGGTGCCGACGATGGCCGGATGGGGTCTCGGTCCAGCGGTCGGCAGGACTCTTCCGCCCAGCGGCGGACGGTGTCGCTGCTGAGCGTCTCGGTCAGGGCTAGGCGGGCCGTGACGCGTTTGCCGACCGGCTCCTGTTCGGTGAAGAGGTCCTGGGTGACGGCTTTGACGATCTCCAGGCCGTGCTGGCCGATCCTGTCGGGATCGGCGGGCCGGGCAGCGGGCACGGTGGGGTCGCTGTCCCACACGACGACGTCCACGGCGTGGGCAGTGATACGCAGTTCCATCAGGACGGGGCCGGGGGCGAATTTGAGGGCGTTGGTGACCAGCTCACTAACCACCAGCTGCGTGAGGTCTCTCGCGCGAGCGGGCACGGGCAGGCGGTGATCGGCACGGGCCTGGTCGAGGAAGGCGACAGCGTGGTGGCGGGCGTCGGAGATGCACCCGTCGCCTCCGTCCAAGGCGTAGCCGGCTCGCATCAGGTGCTGATCTCCGGTGGAGCCGACCCCGTCGGCATGGGATCCCACGTACCTCGCCCTCACTCCCCCATCGACGTGCGCAAGTACCCACGTCAGCGTCATGCATGTCACCAGAGGTGTCATTCGGCACGGCTGCCTGGGCGCATGCTGCCGCGGCGGTGGGGCAGAATCGTCCGGGCATGCCGTGAGTGGGCAAGCCTAGGCGCAGCCGAGGAGACGTGAGCGACATCCGCAAGGAAGACCGGCCAGGCCGGCTCTCCATCAAGCACGCAGTGGTCGACGGCGTCCTCATCGTGTCCGTGCACGGCGAGATCGACCACGACGTCAAGGACGTCCTCAGCCAGGCACTGCTGTCCGAGGACGGCACGGCGCCGCCGCGGATCGTTGCGGACCTCAGCGGAGTGACCTTCATGGACTCCAGCGGCGTCAATGTCTTCGTCACCGCCTACCGGCCGCGTGAGCGGCGCTCAGGGGTGGCTGCGCATCGCCGGTGCCCAGGAGCCCGTGGTGCGTCTGCTGCACCTGGTCGGCATCGACGACATCATCCCCTGCCACCCCACCCTCAAGCAGGCCCTCAACACCTGACCCCGCTACCCGCGCCGGTCCGGGACACCCTTGCCGGTGGCCGCCTCGGTTGAGGCGACGGTACTGCCGACTGCCCGAGGAACGCTCGATGGGGCTGACCCCGCACAGCGCGGCTGTCGTCGGCGCATCCTGCGCAGGTACGGAAGAGTTCTGCGGAGCGGCTTGTGGTGAGGTCGGGGACGGGATGCCGTAGGAGGTTGCGCGGGTTCCGCCGTGCATGACCGCCCCGCTCCCGACCTCAACCCACCCACCCGGCTTCCGCTTTGAGGCTCCTTCGTCCGGGTGCGGTGCGGTTCGTGCGTATGCCTGTCGGGCATACACGTCGGGCCCGGCCATGATGGCCGGGCCCGACGCATGAGACGAGACGTCTCAGGTCACCATCGATACCAGCGACCGCGACCACCGCCGGCGGTGGTGGAGCGCATCACGAAGCCCAGCAGCCACAGCACCAGCACGGCCAGGGCCACCCACCACAGAATCTTGACGGCGAAACCCGCGCCGAAAAGGATTACCGCGAGAAGAAGAACAAGAAGCAGGGGAACCATAGTTATCAACCTCCTGCGGCACCGTCTGCCCTGCACTTGCGCCTCCATTCCCGGACGCCGCCTTGTTTGTGAAGGGGAAGCCGGGGCACGAGCGGCTTTACCGCGACGAGCGGCACCAGAGCTACGAGGAGGCGCATTTCAATGACTGCCGGCGAGAAGGCCAAGGCGAGGACCGAGCAGGCCGAGGGCAAGGCCAAGGAGACCCTGGGAAGCGCTCTCGGCAATGACCGCATGGCCGCCGAAGGCCAGGCGCAGAAAAGCGTCGGCGATGCTCGCGAGGCTAAGGAGAAGACCAAGGACGCCTTCAAGCACTGACGCTCCGCACGCGTCGAGGGCCTTCCCGGAACACCGCCGGGAAGGCCCTCGTTTTTGAGGGAATGGGACTGGAGTCAGGGCTGGGTGACGGAGTGGCTGTCGGGGTGGAGCGGGAAGATCTGGTCCAGACCGACGGTACGCAGGACGCGCAGGGTAGGGGCCGGGACTGAGGCGAGTGCGATCTCGGCCTGAGCGGCGTGGGCATGGTTGCGGGCCACGATCAGGGCGGTGAGGCCGCTGGAGTCGCAGAAGTCCATACCGGCCAGGTCCAGCACGAGGCGCTGGCCCGGATGGAGTGTGATGGTGGTGAGCAGGTCGCGTAGTTCGGGTGCGGTGGTGTGGTCCAGTTCGCCGGAGATCTTTGGTACGGGACCGGTGGCGCCGTCTCGGGTGTGATCTTCAGCGGGCTCATCATGGTTAGGTTAGAAGTCGCCGCCGAGCCGGTCGGACGAGGCGGTGTGGTGGTAGGCGGCCGTCTCCGTGCCGGTGACCGGCGGGAGAGTGTCGGGCAGCAGCGACTGCTGGAGCACGGCGAGGGCGTCCTGCAACCGGGCGCGGTCCGCCGCCGCCTGTTTGCGTGCTTCCTCGGCCGCCTTCCGGCCACGCAGGAGTTCCTCCTCGCAGGCGCGGTGGTTCGAGACCGGCGGCTACGAAGCCGTGTCGCTGGAAGATTACCTTCGCACCCACTCCTGGCAGAGGTGACCGTCACATCCTGCCGGCCGGGCGGGCGGGCGGCCGCAGCGAGGGCCGCCCGCTCGTCCCGTCAGGACGCTCCCGGGTCCTCTGAGGGCGGCGAGGTGCGGGTGAGGTTTTTCTCGAACCGTTCGAGGACGCGCAAGGCGGTCTCCTGGTCCTCCGGGCTCAGGTCCGCGGTGGTATGGGCCTCCAGTTCGGCCCAGACGCGTTCCACTGCCGTGCGCAGAGCCTGGCCGGCCGGCGTGACTTCGATCAGCGCAGCGCGTTTGTCGGTGGGGCTGGGGCGACGGCGTACGAAGCCCGCGTGTTCCAGGCGCCGGACGGTGCGGGTCATGGTGGCGGCATCGGAGTCCAGCAGGCGCACCAGGTCGGTCTGACGCTGGGGACCCTGTTCCCACAGATGCATCATCACCAGCTCTTGGCCGGGGTGCAGGCCGACCCGGCGCAGGAGCTGGCCGGCAAGCATGCGATGCAGGCGGGCGACCCGGAAGATCGCGTGGCTGATCCGGCCGGTACGGGCAGCCGAGGGAAGCGGGACTGTGGCCGCGTCATGTGCTTCCTCGTGCTCTGCCGTGGCCTCAACACCTTTGCGGGGTGGTTCATCCATGCCCTGCGACCCGCCTTCCCCTTACTTGCCCGGACAGCTAACAGCATAGCTGTCATCCTGGCTCGCGGCGAGGCACCAGCGGCTACGCCTGTTTAACACCCTGTGACGAGAGACACATGCACTGAGGAATGACGGATCCGCTTTACTTGTTCGGACAGGTAATCCGTACGGGACGACAGTTACCGGCGGGCCATGACGGTCAGGCAGAGGTCCTGGCCGCTTCTCTGGAGGACTTGATCATGACGGCCACTTTCGAACCGTTCGACCTGGGCGGCAAGCGCCTGGCCAACCGCATCGCGATGGCTCCGATGACACGCAGCCGTGCCTACGGCGCCGGCGCTGCTCCCACGGCTTCCACGGCCGCGTACTACGCGCAGCGGGCGAGCGCCGGGCTGGTCATCACTGAGGGGGTTCAGCCGTCGGTCGTCGGTCAGGGCTATCCCGACACGCCGGGTCTGCACTCTCCCGAGCAGGTCGCCGCCTGGCGGACGGTGACCGATGCGGTGCATCAGGAAGGCGGTGTGATCTTCGCGCAGCTGATGCACACCGGTCGCATCGGCCATCCGGACCTGCTGCCCGACGGGATGGTTCCGGTCGCGCCGTCCCCGATCGCCGCCAAGGGCCAGGTCTTCACTCACGAGGGCCCGAAGGACATGGTGACCCCCAAGGAGCTGACGGACTCGGAGATCCGTCGGACGATCGAGGATTTCGCCGCCGCCGCACGCAATGCGATCGCCGCCGGGTTCGACGGGGTGGAGATCCATGGAGCGAACGGTTATCTCGTCCACCAGTTCCTCGCGCCCAACAGCAACCAGCGCACCGACGCCTGGGGCGGCACCGTGGAGGGCCGGATCCGGTTCGCCGTCGAGGTGAGCGCTGCCGTCGCCGACGCGATAGGCGCCCACCGCACCGGTATCCGCTTGTCTCCCGGCAACCCCTACAACGACATCGCCGAGGAGGAACTGGACGCCACCTACGGTGCGCTGGTGGACAAACTGGCACCCCTGAACCTGGCCTATCTCCATCTGATGGAGGGTCCCGACCGCGAGCTCACCCTGCGCCTGCGCAAGGCGTGGCCGAACGCCTTCGTCCTCAACCCCTTCACCCACCCCGAGCCCACCGGTCCCGAAGCCCTCACGCTGATCGAGGACGGCACTGCGGACCTGGTCTCCTTCGGCATGCTGTTCCTGGCCAACCCGGACCTGCCCCAGCGCCTCAGGATGGGCGGCCCCTTCAATGCCCCCGACCAGAGCACCTTCTACGGCGGCGGCGACCGCGGCTACACCGACTACCCCACCCTGTCTACCTGATCCCGCTGAGCGCGCCTGTGGCGCCTCCACGGCTCAAGGCGTGGTCACGCGCCACCCGTGGCGCGTGACCTGACCGGCCGGAACTTCGACTTCGTCCACCCCCTGCTGGACGGCAAGGCCACCGACGTGCGCTACGTGGAGTTCAAGGACACCAGTCACTTCCTGTCCCAGGGGCAGCCCGAAGAACTCACCGACGAACTCACACGGTTCTTCGGCTGAGCCCAGCGCGGCACCCCTTCGGGTACCGACGGCGGCGCCAGGTGCAGTGACGTGCAGTACCTGCGGGCGCGTGACGAGACCGCCTGTCACAGCCCGGCCCGACAGAGCCGTCGCGGCTTGCCGCCGTGGACCACCGCATCGACGCAACCGCCCGGCAGCCCGTCGTGAGCCGTGGCGGAGAAGTTGGCGGTGACGGTCAGCGCGTGGTCGCCGAAGGTCGTCCGCTGCACCAGACCGTCGGACGTCAGCCGGCGGAAGCCGGTCATCGGCTCGGTCGCCGCCGCCTCGTGCAGCGGCTCGAAGTACCGCTGCAGCCGGGCGATCCGGCGACCGTGTTGCTCGAGTTCGGACTGGCTCAGCACGAGATTGAGGGGCACGTTGTAGAGCATCGCCAGCAGGGCTCGGGCGCGGCTCTGGTCCGGAAGCTTCGACCAGGACAGCTCCCAGCGTTCGGTGCTGATGACCGAGTCGTGCAGCACCGTCTGGTAGAGCGGCACCCGGTACCTCGGGTCGTACATCGCCTTCGCGACGTCGGCCGGGAGGTGCACCGGCTTGAAGAAGATCGCGGGCGCGGTGCCCGGCGCGTATCCGCCCCAGTTCTGCCGGTCCTTCTCCAGCGCCCACAGCCGGTCGTCGACGGGGGTGCCGGAGCCGTGACTGAAGGACAGCACCCCGTTCGCCCAGGAACCGGCGCTTTCCGAGCCGAGCACCAGCTTGCGGTCGCCCGACAGCCAGGCCATGCGCCGCAGCCGGTTCCGGCGGTCCTGTGCCTGGGTCATCGGGTGCGCCGGTGAGTGGTCGGTGAACAGCTCACCGGCCGCGTCGACGTCCAGGAAGTAGCTGTCGGCGCCCGACGCGGTCATCTGCCGGGTGCGGTCGGCCAGATGGTGCCGGGACGGCTCGGCGCGCCGGAGTGCCTCGGAGCTGACGTAGCAGCCTCGGCCCCCGAAACCGGTGACGATCCTGCCGTCGGCCCGGTGCACACAGGCGTCCTGCCACACCGGGGCGGGCCACTTCGACACCGGGGTGTCGGCCGTGGCGGGATCCTGCGCGTTGGCCCAGGAGTCGTACGGTCCGACCAGGTAGCCGGCCCGCTCGGCGAGGGTTGTCGCCTCACGGCTCATGGGGGAGCCGTCGGCGTCGTAACCGAGCCACATCCGGCCGATGCCGAGCTCCCGCAGCCGCCGTACGCCCTCGGCAGTGCGCGCCTGTCCCCAGGCGTAGGCATGGAAGGCGCCCACCAGCTTGCCGACCCCCGGATTCCGGGCGATCTTCGTACGCAGCGTCGTGATGCCGCCATGGCGGAGCAGCCACGCACGGTAGTCCCGCGCCGCGGCCACCGGCGAGCCGTCGGTGAGCGCGAACGTCACCGAGTACCTCCCCGTGCCCCGCGCGTCGAGAACGCGTGCTCGGTCTCGGTGTGCAGGCGACCGTGGGTGGAGACGAACTTCAGCGTGGTCCCGATGTCGGACTCGGCGACATAACTCGCCCCGTGCCGCCCGGACAGGCTGGTTCCCCAGAACGGCATGGTCAGACCGTCGGCCATGCCCGCCTCCGATCCGGCCAGCCCCGCCGAGTCGCTGTTCCAGACCGATCTTGCCGCCCTGACCGACCGCGCAGAACGAGGGCGAGGTGGCGGCGGGCTTCGGTGAGCAGGTGACGGCGTGGAAGTGGCGGCTGCGTCGCGAACACCGTGGCGGCAGCGGCGACTGCCTCCAGGCCGACGCCGATCAGACCGACGCCGATCCGAAGGATGTGGAACGTCTCCATGCGGCGCAGGGCGACCTGGTCGGCCATGGCGGGTGGGCGAGCCGCCGGCGTCGGCGACGACCTTCCAGCTCGCTCAGCAGCGGGCCCTGGGCGTGGCTCTCCATGGTCGAGGTCAGGACCAGGGGCATGTCGGGGACCTTGGCTGCCTTGGCGGGTGCCAGGGCGTTGGCCTTGAGTTCGTCGAAGCCGATGGAACGGACCCATCCCATGGTGCCGACCTGGTGGTCGATCAGCAGCATCGCGGTGTTCTCGGCGGTGAAGGTCTGCTCCGTCGCTGGTGACGTCGTGTTCAACGGTCTGATGATGCATTCGGAGCGGCGACGCTCCCAGGGCCATGCGTTCACCACGCGTTCGGCAGGGGGACGGGACATGGCGGCTCTCCAGGAGGATGCTCACCTACGCCAACCATGTCGGTCTGCACGCGGAGGAGATCAGCCACACCGGGGAGCAACTGGGCAACGTTCCGCAGGCGTTCACCCACCTCGCTCTCGTCAGCGCGGCCTTCCATCTCGACCGCGCCCTGGACTGACAGGCCCCCCTGGGCGCACCGCCACCCCGCATCGGCACCGGCTCGTCCAGCTACGAGGCTGCCGAGGGAAGGGGCCGCCGGGCGAGGTCGCGGGCCTCATCAGTGGAGAGACCCAGCAGGTGCAGGAGCATCTCGACCATCTTGCTCGCGGCTTGGTCACTGTCGGCCTGCGGCAGGATGAAGCACAGCTGCAGGAGCGCCAGCAGGCTGCCGTTCAGCGCGGTCAGGGCGATGACCGGGTCCACCGCGGCGAAGCGGCCCGAGGCCATGCCCTGCTCCATATCGCGCTTCGCGCGCAGAGCCAGTCCATGGCCGGCGCACAGGCGACCGAGTCCGCTGTGGCACAGGATCCGCATGATGTCCGGGTGTGATCCGGCCAGGCGTGCACTGAGCCGCATGCCGTCGGCGAGGCGCTCGACGGGATCCTCGACACCGTGCAAGCGGTCGTCGATGGCTTCGGCGTAGTCCTCCAGCGCATCGGCCACGGCCGCGTCGAACAGGTCCGGCTTGCACGTGAAGTGGTTGTAGAAGGAGCCGAAGCCCACGTCCGCACGCTCCGCGATAGCCCGGATGCTGGTGCTGGTGTCGCCGGACTCGGCCAGGATCTCCCGCGCCGCACGGACGAGCGCCTGCCGGGTCTGGGACCTACGGCGTTCGAAGCGATTCCTGCCTGTGACTGGCATCGGCATGCACCGTGAGAGAAGTGGCATTTCTGATGTTTTCATCATGTCACCATCCATCCCGGACGTCCACCGAAGGTGCGCACACACAGCGGGTTCGACGGACCGAGCAGGCTACGAGGGGGCCATAACTGATGAAAGGATCATTTCTGGCAGTCTTGACAGCAAATCGCCCATATCTGACCATTTCATCAAATATGGGCGAGGTTGACTCAATCGGACCCATGCGGCGCTACGGCCGTTCCGTGGACGTCACCGTGCATCGCCGGTCGGGTCCGCCCGCCGCATGCCGTCGCTCGCTCGCCTCCGCACCGATGGGATGAACCACATGACCCACACCGACCACACGTCACCCGCCGAGCCGGTGAGCCCCAGCGAGAAACCCGACGCGGCGATAGCGATGATCGATGCGGCAGGAACGGTGGTGGGGTGGACAGAGGCCGCTCAGCAGCTCGTCGGGTACGCGGCCAGGGACATGGTGGGACGGTCCGCCACACGCGTGCTGGCGTCCCCTGTGGACGCCCATGGTGCTTCGGCCTTCGCCGAGCAGTGCCGTGCCCAAGGTGGCTGGTCCGGCACCGTGCCGGTCCGCCACCGCGACGGCCACACGCTCCGAATGACCTTGCGGGTCTCCTTGCTGCGGGGACAGAACACCGACATCCGGTGGCTGGTATCCGTGACCGACATCGGCGCGCTGTCCTCCGGGGCGAGCACCGAGCCGGTGCGGGACTCGCTCCTTTCCCACGCCCCGATCGGCATCGCCGTCTACGATCCTCAGCTGCGCTGCACCTGGGTGAATGACGCCAAGGAACAGCAAGACGGCATTCCCCGTGACCGGCGCTTCGGACAGGGCCTGAAGGACTGGCTGTCCGCCTTCGAGGCGGAAGCGCTCGAGGTGGTGATGCGGCAGGTGCTGGCCAGCGGCACCACCATGGTCCACGAATACCGGGCATGGCCGCCGGCGGTCCGGCGCCGTGAGCACGCGTTCTCGGTCTCGTTCTTCTGCCTCCAGGATGCGGACGACACCCCTGTGGGGGTGTGCTCCATGACCGTGGATGTCACCGGCAACCGGCGGGCGCGCGAGCGCCTCGCCATTCTCAGCGAGGCCAGCACACACATCGGCAGCACCCTCGACGTCATGCGGACCGGGCAGGAGCTGGCCGACCTGGCCGTGCCCCTCCTGGCCGACCACGTCCTCGTCGACCTGGTGGAGTCGGGTCCGCCCGGTTTCGCGCTCTCGGCAGGGAGCGGCACGGTAAGCGGCCGACCGCCGCTGCTGCGCCGTGCTGGAGTGGCCACCATCGACCCGAATGTGCCGAGGCTGCCGTTCATCCGCGAAGAGGTCATCCACCCCCACCCGGCCTCATCCTTCGCCGCCGCCCTGCGCACGGGCAGGTCGCACCTGGAGCCGGTGCTGGACACCCATGGCGGCCCCTGGGTCGACCCTGACCCGGTCCGGGCGCAGAAGGTGCGCGACCGCGGCATCCACTCCTTGATGGTCGTACCCATCCGGGCGCGGCGCAGCGTGCTGGGACTGGCGCTGTTCGCCCGCTCCGAAGAACCGAAGCCGTTCCAGGAGGACGACCTGCTCCTCGCCGAGGAGCTCGTCACCCGGGCCGCACTCTGCCTGGAGAACGCGCTACAGTACACGCAAGAACGCACCGCCGCCCTCACGCTGCAACGTGACCTGCTTCCGCACCGAGTGCGAGGCGGCGACGCCATCGAGGTGGCGTCGCGCTATGTGCCGGCTGACCTGGACCACGGCGTGGGCGGGGACTGGTTCGACGTGATCGAGCTGTCCGGTGCCCGGGTGGCCCTCGTCGTCGGAGACGTGGTCGGACACGGCATCAACGCCGCGGCCACCATGGGCCGGCTGCGCACCGCCGTCCGCACGCTCGCGGACATGGACCTGCCTCCCCATGAACTGCTGACGCACCTCGATGACACCGTCCGGCGACTGGGCGAGGAGGACGCCGACGGCTCCGGCCACGTCCCCGCCGTGGTGGGCGCCACCTGCCTTTACGCCGTCTACGACCCCGTCACCCTGCGGTGCACGATGGCGCGGGCCGGACATCCCCCGCCCGCGATCATCGACCCGCAGGGCCGTGCCACCTTCCCCGACATGCCCGCCGGAACACCTCTCGGCCTCGGCCTCGGCCTGCTCGCCTTCGAGTCCGTGGACCTCCAGCTCCCCGAGGGAAGTGTGCTCGCGTTCTACACCGACGGCATCGTCGAGACCCGCGACGACGACCTCGACGTCGGCATGCACCGCCTGGGCGCCGCCCTTTCACCATCCGACCGGTCCCTGGATGACATGTGCTCCGCAGTGATCGACGCCCTGCCCACCCAGAAACACTCCGACGACGTCACCTTGCTCCTTGCACGCACCCGCGCTCTGCCACCGACCCGGGTCGCGTCCTGGGACCTGCCGAACGAGCCGACCGCCGTTCGCACCGCCCGGCACCTCGCCGGCCGCCAGGTCAGCACATGGGGGATGGAGCATCTCACGACCACCGTGGAGCTGATCGTCAGCGAACTGGTCACCAACGCCATCCGCTACGGCGGCGGGCCGATCCGCCTGCGGCTGATCCAGCACCAGGTTCTGACCTGCGAAGTCTCCGACAACAGCACCAGTCACCCGCGTCCACGACAACCCCTCGTCCTCGACGAGAACGGCCGCGGCCTCTCCCTGGTCGCTCAACTCTCCCGCAGGTGGGGCTCGCGCTCCGCAACGGATGGCAAGATCGTCTGGGCCGATCAAGGCCTGCCCTTCAAGGACCTGGCGACATGATGCGCTGCCATGTCGGCAGCGCACTTCTCGGTGGGGCCGAAACAGTCCCGCGTCGGCCACCCCCCACGGTCAGGCTCAGCAAGACGGCGACGGTGCTCACGCCTGGGGGGGGATGACGGCGCGTCCTCGGCTCCTGTCCTGCCGTCGTGCAGGAGCTGGTATGCCTCGCCGGCGCGTTCGTCGACATCGCGGACGGCACGGCCGAACGCCGCCGCGCCCAGGCCGCCCCACCCGGCACCGTGCGAGCCGAGGTGTACGCGATTTCGATGGCCCTGGGAGTGCCGGAGGCGAGGGAGTCGCCGAGGGCGGCCGCTGGTGCAGGCGATCACCCCGCCGAGGCGGAAGCCGACGGCACACACGGAGCGCGCGGCGCCCAGCGGCTCCTGCATGCCGCCCACCCTGCAGGCGAAGCCGGTGCCCTGCGAACCGGCACACCGCGTCATTCCGGAGGAATACGAAACTCGAATTCGGGTCGGTCCCACGGCACGGCGGGCGGGTTCGCAAACGCGGTCCCGGTCCGCACCGCACCGGCGCGGTGGTAGAAGTCCTCGGCGGGAAGATGCGACACGACCTTGACACGGTCGAGCCCGGCGGCACGGGCCTCGGACTGCATGTGCGCGACGAGCAGCCGCCCAATACCCCGTCCTTGCACTTCGTCGGCGACGAACAGCAGGTCGAGCTCCGGTGGCGCGAGGACGAGCGAGTAGAACCCGAGGACCCGGCCTGCATGCTCGTCGGCGCCGACGGCCACAAAGGCGCGGTGGGCCTCGATGTAATCAGGACCGACCCGGTAGCCCGCGACCGCGGCTGCGTACTTGCCCTGGTAGGCGCCGGAGCCACGCACGAGCCGCGTGAGCCGTTTGGCATCCCGCGCGACGGCCCTCCGTATCGTGATCAGCTGGCTGATCGGGGAAGTGCGTGAACTCATCGGGAGAGTATTTCGCACCGGGGACTGCCTTCGTGCGGCGGGTCGGCAGCTCGGGCAGGCGTTCCTGCACCGCTCCCGGGAACCGCTCGCCCAGGCCCCGACAAGTGATCGAGCAGACGCGTCGGCTGCTTGGACGGTCAAGCGATCGAGGCGTCACCGGAGCCGGCCGCGGCCGCGGTGTCGGCCGCGAACAGGGCGTGGGTTTCCGTGATCTCCGAAGGCGCGTGGGCCGGGGCTGCAGCCCGGTGACGGTGAGGCGGCCACCTTCGGCGTGTATGCGGCGGCGCAGCAGTAACGGGAAGCGGACACAGCCCCACCCGGCGGCGCACCTCACATAGCGGTCAGAGCAGGCGGCGACGGGCATGCACTGACCGCGGCTGAAGCACTGCAGCGTGAGAATGAGCAGCTCAGGCATGCCATGGAGAGCCGCCCGGTGACCGACATGGCCCGGGGTGCGCCGATCGCGGGCTTCGGCTACGGCGCAGCAGCGGCGGTCGGCCGCCGTTCGCACCGCCCGGCACCCGCCGGGGGACGCCCGGGAGACCCGGCGCCGGTCGCCGACGAGCCGTTGGCGGACGTCGTCGCGTCCGTCCAGCGGCCAGGTGCGGCCGGTGGTGGAGACGGCGGCAGGCCGTCAGCCAGGACATGGTGTGTTCGGTGACCCACCTGCGACGGCCGAGCCGCTCGCCAGGGAACAGGCAGCCTCTCGAAGGCCTGGTACGCCGAGTGTGACGCAATAGAGGGCGGTACAGGTGACTCTGCGGGCACGCCCCGCCGCGGTGACGACGGATCCGATGCACGATCGCGGGGCGGGGAACGATGGGTGACCCGGCAGGAGAACTGCGAAGGGCTGACGGTGCAACACGACGTACTCGGCATCTATTTGAACGACCATCTGGCCGGAGCCACGCTCGGCGCCGGCCTCGCGCGGCACGTGGCCCATCGTCATCGGCGTAGCGCCCGTAGCTCCCTCCTGGAACGGATTGCCGATGAGATCGCTCAGGACCGGCAGACCCTGCTGATGATCATGAAAGGACTCGGCGTACCCGCCCACCGCTACAAAGTATTCGCAGGGTGGACCGCGGAGAGAGTACGCCGGCTGAAGCCCAACGGCGTCCTGCATCGGCACAGCGGCCTCGACACAGTCATGGAACTCGAGACTCTGCGTCTGGGAATCGAAGGGAAATCCCTGCTCTGGCTCACCCTGCTCGAACTGGCTCCGAAACGGACCGGTCTGGACACGGCACAGCTACAGGATCTGCTCGACCGTGCACGCTCTCAGCTTGACGCAGTGGAAGGTCTGCGCCGCACGGCGGCGGTTGCCGTCCTCTAGAGATCTTCAAAGGTGTGGGTCACGTCCGGGGCGCCAACGCGGTCCGCGCCAGATCGCGTAGCCAGACGTGTGCGGGATCGGTGTCATAGCGCTGATGCCATGACAGGTACACCGCGGCCGGCGGCAGTTCGAACGGCAGTGGGAGCAGGGTCAGACCGAGAACCGTGGCCGCTGAACGCGTCGTCGCTTCGGGGGCTGTGACCAGGAGGTCGGAGCCGCGCACGAACTCGAACGCGGCCCCTTCGGTGGGCGCGGTCGCCACTACCCGTCGGGTGAGGCCGAGCCGCGCGAGAGTGTCGTCGACGGCGTTGCCGAGCCTTCCGCGCCGCGAGACGGTGATGTGCTCGGCCGCGGCGTACCGCGCGGCGGTGACAGCCTTGACTCGGGTGAGCGGGTGCCCCCGCCGCACGACGATGACGTGCTGGGTCTCAGCCACCCGATCGGCGCGAATGTCGGGTGCGGTCGGGCGGTTCGCGTTCGCCTCCAGGTCGACCTCGCCGCGACGCAGCTCGGGGGTGTCGATGCTCGATTCCGCGATGAAGCGCAGACGCACGCCCGGCGCCTGCTCGCATACGGCCGCGAGAAGCGCGGGGCCGCTGCGGGCGACGAGTGAATCGTGCCAGCGGAGTGTGAAGGTGCGCTCGAGCGTCGTGAGGTCGAGTTCGCGGCTTGGTGCCAGCACGCCCTGGACCTGCTGCAGCAGTTCGTGCACCTGTTCCCGGACGGCGATCGCGTACGGCGTCGGGGTCATCGTGCGCCCGGTGCGCACCAGGATCTGATCCCCCGTCGTGCGCCGGATCCGGCCGAGGCTTCGACTCATCGCGGGGGCGGTGACGTGCAGGCGCTCAGCAGCTCCGGCCACGCTGCCTTCCTCCAGGAGCGCATCGAGCGCGGCGAGCAGGTTCAAATCCAATTGCATGAGACTCATCCTAGCCGTGCTTTACATGCACTTGCAGTTAACGATGGGCCCTCCTACCTTCGAGATGCGGGCGCGAAAGAAGCACGGTTTTCGCCTGGTCCGCCTCATCACCCCCCTGCTCAGATGGGAGCACCGCCATGCCCGAGTCGATTCAGGCCACCGGAATTGCTGCAACCGCCGGCTCCGCGTCCGACGCCGACCTGCTCGCGCAGACCGCGATCGCCGTGCGCGCGGCGGGTTCGGCGCTGCGGGAGCGGTTCGGCGACGTGGTCCGCTACCAGACCCGCGACGAGCTGATGCGCGCGCTCGCCGCCAACGACGACGCGGCCCTCGACGTCCTGCGCCCTCGCCTCACCCTCCTGCGCCCCAACGCCCGTTTGGTGGAGGACGAGCTCGCGGGCGGGGCCCTGCCCCCCGGCGAATGGTGGGTCCTGGATCCGGCCGAAGGCAACGTCAACCACCTGCACGCCCTGTCTGAGTGGGCGGTGACCGCCACTCTCGTGCGCGACAACCAGCCGGTGCTCACCGCGGTTCACCTGCCGTTGACCGGTGAGACCTACACCGCACTCGCCGGCGGCGGTGCCTACCTCGACGGCCGCCCGCTGCACGTGTCCCGGACCACGGACCTCGGCCTGAGCCTCGTGGCCACGAGCCAGGCCAGGCCGGACGAGGGCGAGAAGGTCGTGCGGCGCATCGGCTCCTCGATCACCGCGATGCTCTTCGATGCGCTCGTGGTGCGGACATCCGTGCCCGCCACCCTGCACCTGCTGGACGTGGCCGCCGGCCGGATCGACGCCTTCTGGCAGTTCGCCGGGGCCCGCGCGGACCTGCTTCCCGGGGCGCTGCTCGTCGCCGAGGCCGGCGGGCAGATATCCGACGCCGAGGGCGGCCCCTGGATCCCGGAGAGCGAGAGCTTCCTGGCCGCCGCGCCCGGCGTGCACACCGAAGCCGTCACCACGCTCTGCCGCTGACTCCCACGAGAACCACAGGCACCGGAAGGACCACATCAGCATGACCATGATCGCCGTTCTCGGAAACGGCCGCGTCGGCGGCAGCCTCGCCCTAGCCCTCACCCGGGCCGGGCACGAGGTGACCGTGGCGGACCGCTCACCAGGCCCTGCCGCCGACGCCGCCCGCACAGCGCAGATCGTCGTCAACGCCACCCCGGGCGCCGGCTCGCTGGAGCGGCTCATCGCGCTGCGCGAGGAACTGCGGGGCAGGATTCTCGTGGACGTCTCCAACGCCACCGTCGACGGACCAGACGGACTGCCGGCCGACCTGCTCTACCCCGGCTCAAGCCTCGCGGAGCAACTTCAAGAAGCTCTCCCCGACACGCGCGTCGTCAAGACGCTCAACACGATGCTCTACACGGTGATGACCGCGCCCGCCGCGCTCACCCAGACACCGACCGCCTTCCTCTCCGGCAATGACCCGGAGGCCAAGCAGGTCGTACGCGGGCTTCTCGCCGACCTCAGCTGGCAGCAGGAGTGGATCACGGACCTCGGCGGGATCGAGACCGCCCGGGCCGCCGAGGCCGCGATCCTGTTCGTACCACACGTGATCCGATCCAGCGGATTCGCGCCCTTCGCCATCTCGATAGCCCGCTGAAAGCCCGACGCAACTCTTCCTGAGGATGACCGCACGACGTGGCGAGCCGGAGTGCCCGAACGGCTGTCAGGGCGGTGGGTGTGTGTCATCTTCCCTGCTGGATCGGCGTGTTGAAGCGGATCGAGCTGGGGTGGGCGCGTGCCGAGTCGGCGTACGTACTGGGTGCCGGGGGATCGCCGGGGGATCGCCGGGGGGTGGGGGATCGGGTGCCCGATCCGGCGGAGTGGGAGGACTTGGCTGAGCGTGAGGATCGAGTTGGGATTCATCCTGGGGATCCGATTCTTCTTTCTCCGGATTACCGGATCGATGAGGTGCTGAGCCGGTACCTGTGCCGGTCGTCGTTCGCCCGTCTCGCGCCGGAGACGAAGCGGAACTACACGGACGACTACTGCCTGTTCTTCGACTTCCTGTGGGGGCGCGGGAAGACATACGAGTGGGCGGTGCAGCGGGAGCACGTGGCCGTCAGCCCGGTGCTGATGCGGTCGATCATCGGCCTGAGCGGGCAGTCGGTGTTGGTGCCGGCGGCCCGGTCGAAGAACGCGCGGGCCAGTGAGGTGCGCTGGTTGACGCCGCGGGCGTTCCGTCGCTGGGTGGAGGTCGGTCTGCGGGGGTACTGCGGGCCGCCGACGCCGAAGAGACCGCCCAGCTGAAGGCCGACGTCGAGGCGCTGGTCGGCGCCCTGCACCAGGCCACGGTGGAGAACAGTCACCTGCGCCAGCAGCTCACCGACCGGCATTCGGTCGTGCGTATGCTTCCGGCGCAGATGCCGCCGTAGCCGGTCAGCTTGCGCAGGCGCACCCGGCGGCGGCCTTCGCCTCCGCCGGGCTCTGCGCGGGGTCGAGGGCCTGCTCCTGGGGAGTGCAGCAGGCGGTGGTGCCGCAGCAGGCGTCCGGGGCGGCGTCGGCCTTCTCCAGGGTGTCGGCGTCGGCCTTGACCACGTACACCTCCCACGGCTCCTTGCCCGGGCCGGTCACCCACACCTTGTCCTGCAGCGCGTAGCAGCAGGAGGTGTCGTTCTCCTCGAACGTGGCCAGGCCCGATTCCTTCAGCCGGGTCGTGGCGGCGTTGACGTCCTTCGTGCTGGCGACCTCGACACCGAGGTGGTCCAGGCGGGTCTCCTCACCGGCCGCGCCCTCGATGAGGACCAGCTTCAGCGGCGGCTCGGTGACGGCGAAGTTGGCGTAGCCCTCGCGCCGCTTGGCGGGCTCGGTGCCGAACAGCTTGGAGTAGAAGGCGATCGAGCCTTCCAGGTCGGCGACGCGCAGGGCGAGCTGGACTCGGGACATGGCGGTCTCCCATCCGGGACGATGCTGTATCGACGGCTGTCGATGCAGCCGAGGTTGCCACCTGGATAGACATCCGTCAACATAGAGGCATGTCGAAACAAGCTGATCTGCCGGTACTCGGGCAGGACGAGGCGTGCTGCGCCCCGATGGTCCGCGAACCACTGGGCGAAGCGGATGCGGCCGAGCTGTCGCGGATGTTCAAGGCCCTGTCGGACCCGATCCGGCTGCGGCTGCTGTCCCTGATCGCTTCCCACGAGGGCGGGGAGGCGTGCGTGTGCGACCTGATCGGCCCGTTCGACGTGTCCCAGCCGACCATCTCCCACCACCTGAAGGTGCTGCGCGAGGCCGGGCTGGTCGGCTCCGAGCGGCGGGGGACCTGGGTGTACTACTGGGTGCTCCCCGAGGCCCTGGCCAGGCTGTCCACCCTCCTTGAGACACCGGGCGTGCCCGTGAAGGCGTCCGCGTGAGCGCGCCGGCCCCTCTCGCGCGGCGGGCAGCAGCGGAGGCCGTCGGCACGGCGGCGCTGGTGGCCGTGGTGGTCGGCTCCGGGATCCAGGCAACCGAGCTGACCCGCGATGTCGGCGTGCAGCTGCTGGCCAACTCCCTGGCGACCGTCTTCGGCCTGGGCGTGCTCATCGCCCTGCTCGGCTCCGTCTCCGGGGCGCACTTCAACCCCGTCGTTACGCTGGCCGCCTGGTTCGCCGGGCGCCGTACCGGCGACGGCCCCAGCCCGCGGGAGGTGGCCGCGTACGTGCCCGCCCAGATCACCGGGGCGATCGGCGGTGCGGTCCTCGCGGACGCCATGTTCGCCCGGCCGCTGGTCCAGTGGTCGACGCACGACCGCTCCACGGGACATCTGTGGCTGGGCGAAGTGGTCGCCACCGCGGGACTGGTCTGGCTGATCTTCGGGCTGGCGCGCGCTGGCCGCGCGCACCTGGCACCGGTCGCGGTCGCCTCCTACATCGGTGCCGCTTACTGGTTCACCTCCTCCACCAGCTTCGCCAATCCGGCGGTGACCATCGGCCGGGCCTTCACCGACACGTTCGCCGGCATCGCCCCCGCCTCCGTGGCACCGTTCCTCGCCGCCCAGCTCGCCGGCGCCGCCGCCGGCTTGGCCTTGGTCGCCGTGACCTTCGGCCGCCAAACGCCGGTACCCGAGGACGAGGTTGTCGTCCCGCACAGCGAGCAGCAGCTTGCCGCTCCCGCCCGACCTCCAGAAGAAAGCACCGTGTCCTCATGACCACTCCCGCCGCCCCGTCCGTGCTGTTCGTTTGCGTGCACAACGCCGGCCGGTCCCAGATGGCCGCCGCCTTCCTCACCCATCTCGCAGGCGACAAGGTCCAGGTCCGCTCCGCCGGCTCCGCCCCGGCCGACGCCGTGAACCCCGCCGTGGTGGAGGCCATGAAGGAGAGCGGCATCGACATCTCCGCCGAGACCCCGAAGGTCCTCACCGTCGAGGCGGTCCAGGCCTCCGACGTGGTCATCACGATGGGCTGCGGGGACGCCTGCCCCTACTTCCCGGGCAAGCGGTACCTGGACTGGAAGCTGGACGACCCCGCCGGACAGGGAGTCCAGGCCGTCCGGCCGATCCGCGACGAGATCGAGCGGCGCGTCCGCGGCCTGCTCGCCGAACTCGGAATCAAGCCGGCGTCGTGAGCACAGCCACCGGCGTCCGTGTCGCGGCGATGCAGCCCGAGCACGCCGCGGCCGTGCTCTCGATCTACCAACTCGGCATCGACGAGCACAACGCAACCTTCGAGACCACGGCTCCGACCTGGGATGCCTTCGATGCGGCCAAGCTGCGCAAGCACCGCCTCGTGGCCCTCGATGACGACGACCAGGTGGTGGGCTGGGCAGCGGTGGTACCGGTGTCCGACCGGTGCGCGTACGCCGGGGTCGTCGAGCACTCCGTCTACGTCCATCCCGGCGCCCGCGGCCGCGGTGTCGGCTCGGCCCTGCTGACGGCCCTGATCGACTCCACCGAGGCCGCGGGCATCTGGACGATCCAGTCCGGCATCTTCCCCGAAAACATCGCCAGCCTGACCTTGCACGAGCGGGCCGGGTTCCGGGTCATCGGTACGCGCGAGCGCATCGGCCAGCACGACGGTCAGTGGCGCGACGTGGTCCTGGTCGAACGCCGCAGCCCGGTCATCAGCTGAGCTGCCGGGCGGACTGCTTCACTTCGACACACTGAACTTGCCAGAGAACAATTCGACGGCCCTGTCTCGCAACCGGTGGTGACGGAGCGTGGCGCCAGAGATCTTCAACTGAGGTTACGGCGGTTGGAGGTCGAGCCCGGCCTCGGCCATGAGGCCCTCGATGAGGCGGGGGCGGTATGGCATCCGTTTCAGCCGCGTCTTCACTGACACGGTGAGCTGGTCGAGGCTGTGTTTGGCGAGGTTGGCCGGCGACCGCTTGGTGCGCGCGCTCTCCCATGCTCTGAAGCAGCAACGGGGTGGCCGCGCCGCCGACGACGCGGCCCTCTTCCTGATCGGATGGCGCGGTGGCGCCGTACCACCTCGCCCTCCTGGAGTGAGCCGACAGTCAGTTCCCGGTCGCGGGGATCATCCTCGGTGCGCGGGTGAGCCCCCGACATGGCGCTCCGGGCGTCAAGGATTGTGAAGAAGGCCGCGGTGGGAGATTGCCCGGGTGGCCGTGGAGCAGGGTGCTGCTACCGGTGAGGGCGATGATTCGAGCCAGCGCCGGGGGCGGGTGGTGCAATCGCAGCGATCCACCGGCCACGGCGGTGGCCCGCGACGCGTCGAGGAAGGCGTTGAGGCCGGTCACGTCGCAGAAGGTGACCGCGGTCAGGTCGACGTCGATGGTGCGGATGCCGTCGCGCAGGCATTGCCCCAGTGACT
The DNA here is from genome assembly GCF_055566415.1 of Streptomyces sp. NPDC027663. Lineage (NCBI taxonomy): Bacteria > Bacillati > Actinomycetota > Actinomycetes > Kitasatosporales > Streptomycetaceae > Streptomyces > Streptomyces sp. NPDC027663. The sequence continues at coordinate 758,954 of NZ_JBVHSK010000003.1, forward strand.
CGCGTACGACGCGCTCCGTCGTCAGATCGATCTCACCCGCCAGGGTGATCAACGCCCGGCTGCGCCTGTCGCGCCGGTAGAGGGTCAGCTGTGGAATGGGCATGGCACCTCGGATCGGGAGACCGGCCTCGCAGCGCGAAGGGCCGGACACCCGGTTCCTCCTGCGCTCGGTGCACGGTCGTGCTGTCGTGCAGAGAGGCGAACGGGCAGTTCGGCAGCCTGTGTTCCATGCGCAGGGCCGACTGGTCACCTCGGGGGATCCGCCGACGATCGGACGGAGTCCACTACCACGGGCATCTGTGCCGACAGCAACCCGCATCGGGGTCTGGGACAGAGTCGTTGTGCCGGGAGTTCACGTCTCGGTGCGGCGCCACCGCCAGAGCCGCCGCCGGGAACGGCCGGGTGGCGAGGTCGCCATGCGATCACTGCGGCGCGTGGTGAAGCTGCATCAGGAGCACGCCCAAGGCGATCACCGCCAGGAGCACGCCCACCGTCCTGACGGCTCCATGCCTCACATTCCCTGTGCCGGGGTGGGCACGTGGTCGATGGCCTCTCCGGCAGGTGTACGTGCGGCGTGTCCGCCTTCGGAGTCCCAGACCGCCTCCCGGAGCGAGCCCGGGCCGGCCGCCGCCTCTGCCGCGACAGAGGCTTCGGCCTCCGTGACAAAGGCTCCGGCCTCATGGATCAGGCCGGTCGCCGTGAGGCTCCGCGACGGGTCGGTGGCCGCGGCCATCAGCCGGGCGGCGATGACCGGCTCTGTCTCCGGTGGGATCACCAGCAGGTCCCAGCGGCCGACGGTATAGGAGAGCAGCAGCAATTTGTGCGGGTCTTGCTCGGCCTCGAACCAGCCGACGTGCACCACGTGCCCTTGGACGGGCACCTTTCGCGGGATGACGGGCCAGAACGTGGGGTTCACCGTTACTCGGGTGATCCGCCCCCACAGCGGATCGAGGACCTCGATGAGCGCCGGAAGCTCCGCCGTCAGGGAGCGGGAGTGGGGCCACCAGGCACCGTCGATGAGGGCCGGAGTGGTTCCGAGAGGTGCCAGGACGAGTCGGAGCGGCGACGAAGAAGGAGTCCGGTCTTCGACCGCGGGCGTCAACAGAATGGTCGCGGTCATGGCGCGGACCCAACCCCGGGCCGGTCGTGGCCGACCCGGTTGTCGTGAATCGCCGAGAACGACCCGGCGTGGAAGCCGGTGTACGGAAAGCTCTCGGTAATCACCAGGGTACTCCTTGTCGGGGCCCGGCGGACCGATGCGGAGCGATGGGTTGAACGAGAGCACGAGGAGCGGTTCGCGGGGCCTGTGCCCGCGGACCGTCGCTCATGCCGCGTCGTGCCAGGCGGCAATACCGGTCACCGTGACCGCGACGGTGACCGGCTCCGCGGCACCGTGGGTGGCGAGGTGGGTGACGAGGGCGGCTGTCACCCGGTCGTGGACGTTTCGGGCGATGTCCAGCACCCGCCGGCCCTCGGTCAGGACGCAGCGCACCTCGATGTGCCATCCCGAACCGTCCGGCGCCCGGTCGGCGCGAATGCCGGCCTCGGGCGGCGTGGTGTCCGCCCGGGTGGGCGCGGCGGCTGCCGCGAGGCGCCGGGCGAGGCGGGGTTGCAGGCCGGCCACGCCAGGGACCGCGAGGGCTGCTCCGGCCGCGACGCCGAGGAGCGCGGTGGTGCCGGTGGCGGTCATCACGTGCCACCGCCCGTCGGGAGGCGGGGGCCGAGGGTTGGCCCCGGCTCCAGTACGTCGGTCACGGCGATGTCGACGGCTGTCACCGCGAGCCCCAGGTCCTGGCCGGCCGAGTGGAGGACCGATCGGCGTACCTGGTGGACCCGGTCGGGCAGCGGGCGGTCGAGGGAGGCGGCCAGGGTCATGGTCACCCGCACGTCGGTGCCGTTGCCCTCGGGTACGAGCCGGCAGGTCGCGGCCCTGGCACCGGGGACCGTGTCCGCGGCCTGCCTCAGCACCTTCGCCGCGGCGCTCTCGGCGATCCGTAGGTCCAGGTCCGGGTCGGCCAGGGGCAGCAGCCGCCCGAACCGGACCTCTGCCCTGACGACGTCCATGACCCGGTCGGCGAGTGCGTGCAGGCCCGGAGGGTCCTCGTCGCGCAGCGCCCGGGCGGCCGCGTTCACCGTGGCCAGTCCCTCGACCGCCTCTCGGCAGTGCGGACAGGACACCGGGTGCGGGCCCGCGGCCGACGGCGGCGCGTCCCGCGCCTGTTCCCAGACGCGGCTGAGCAGGCGGCCACAGGGCAGTACCTCATCGCCTGCGAACGGGGGCACGTCGGCGGCGGCTGAGCCGTTGCGTGGGCCGCCGGCTCCGGGCGGTTCGGGAGGCCGCGCGCGCGGGTCGTCTAGCGCCATGGGCCCATCGCCTCCTGCAGGGATCGGCGTGCCCTGAACAGTCTGCCGCGTACCGTCTGCTCGCCGGTACGCGTCACGTGCGCTATCTCCTTGTAGGGCAGACCCTGCACCTCCCTCAGGATCCAGCAGACCCGCTGTCCGGCGTCCAGTTCGGCGAGTGCGCGGGACAGGGCGGCCGTGGCCGCGTCCTGCTCGGCGGCCCGGGCGGGCTGGCTCCACGCGTCGCCCGCCGCGGGTTCGGCGACGGTTTCCAGGGGGAGGGGCGGCGGTCGGCGGTGTCGCATGGTCTGGCAGCGGTTGACGGTGATCCGGTACATCCAGGTGTGGAACTCCGCGCCGTGCCGGTATTCCGGCAGGTGGCGCCAGGCGCTGATGAAGGCGTCCTGGACGGCCTCTTCGGCGTCCTGGGGGTTGCCCAGCATGCAGCGGGCCAGGGTCAGCAGGGACCGGCTGTGCCGCTGGACGAGAACGGCGAAGGAGTCCTCGTCCCCCTCGGCCGCCCGTACGGCCAGCAGTCGGTCCGGCAGGTCGCGTACCGACAGGTCGCGCCCCGGCGTTGGGGAAACAGCGCTTTCGATCATGGCGCCCCCGCACACGGTTCGGACCACCCGTGTACCCGACAGGGCGCCATGTGATGCACGTCACATCACCTGGATGTGAGGAATGCGGCGTCCGTCATGTCCAACGCTTCGAAGGGCGCCGCACCGGTGTCCGAGCGACCGATCGAGGCGACCGCCATGACGGACAACATCACCAGCGTCGGCGGGGGCAGCCGGTCCGAGACGGGCGTGAGCCCGCTCACGGGCCGCACCGGGTCGGGGGCTCCGGCCGAGACACGGGGGAAGACCACCATCGCGGACAGTGTGGTGGCCAAGATCGCGGGCATGGCCGCCCGTGAGATACCGGGCATCCACAGCCTGGGCGCGGGGATGGCCCGCGCCTTCGGCGCCATGCGGGAACGCGTCCCCGGCACAGGCGGGGGCGGAGCGGTCACACGCGGCGTCAAGGTCGAGGTCGGGGAACGGCAGGCCGCGGTGGACCTGGACGTCGTCGTCGAGTACGGCGTCTCCATCGTCGACGTCGCGGGCGGTGTGCGCACCAATGTCATCAGCGCCGTGGAGCGGATGACGGGGCTGGAGGTCGTCGAGGTGAACATCGCCGTCGACGACGTCCACCTGCCCGACGACGATGAGGAGCAGACCGAACCGGACGAGGGGCGCGTGAGGTGACCGCTGGCCGGGACCACCGCCGTGTCCTCGGGCATGAGCGGCTGGTCACGGCGAGAGGGACGCTCGCGAGACGGGTGAGTGCAAGATGAACGCAGCGACGACCGGACTCGCGGCAGGTATGGCCCTCGGCTTCGCCGGCTACTTCGGCGGCTTCTGGGCATTTCTGCTGGTGCTGGTCCTGGGCGCGGCGGGGCTGATCGTCGGCCTCGTCGTGCAGGGCGACCTCGATCTCCGGACACGGAGGCAGCGGTGAAGACACGGCCCGGTCCCCCCGGCGAGGGGTCGGGCCCGCCGGCGCCGGCCGCCGGGCTGCCGCCCCCGGCCGAGCGGGGCGCCACCGTCATCCCGGACAGGGTGGTCGCCCGTATCGCCGCGCAGGCCGCGCGCGCGGCGCAGTCGCGGCGCGCCGCCGTACCGCCCGATCGGGGCGGACCTGCGGCACCCCACGCCTCCGCCGCCGTCCGTACCGGATCGGTGCGCCTGCATCTGACCATGGACCTGCCCTACCCCACCGACATCCCCCGTGTCTGCGAGCGGATCCAGCAGGACGTCGCCGAACGGGTCGCCCAGCTGACCGGGCTGCGGGTGGGCGAGGTCCTCCTGACGGTCCGGCGGCTGGTGACCGCCGCCGACGCGAGCCGGGGGCGGGTCCGGTGAGCGGCCACGCGGCCCGGGTCACCGGGCACGCCGTGGAGGAGAGGCGATCGCGATGACATCCGATCCACATCCTCCGGGCGGCGGCCACGCGTCGTCCACGCACCGTGCCGCAGTGCCGCTGGCGAAGGAGCCGGACCCTCCCGAACGCGACGTGTCCGCCTCGGACGTCACAGCCGGTGAGCGCGACGGAGGGCACCGGACCCGTCGCAAGTGGTCCATGCGCCGCATCACGGCGGCGCCGGTCGCCGCGGTGATCCTCGTGGCCGCGGTCGCAACGCTCGTCGACGTCCTCGCCGTACGGGCGGGACGTCCGGCGGCGGCCTGGCGACGGCACCTGGCCGACGAACTGGCCACCCGCCCGGTGGACGACGTGTGGATGCTGACGGGAGCCGCCGTGGCCGCCGCCGTCGGCGTCTGGCTGATCGTCCTGGCCCTCACCCCAGGTCAGCGCCGCTGGCTGCCCCTGCGCTCACCCGCCGGCTGCCCGCGAATGCGGGCTTTTCTGGACCGCGACGGCGCCGCCGTCCTGCTGCGCGACGCCGCCATGCGGGTCCCCGGAGTCGGCGCGGCGCACGTCCTGGTGCGCCGCCACCGCATCAAAGCCCGCGCGGACGTCCGCTTCCGCGACCCCCGGCAGGTGAAGGACGACCTCACCGCCGTCCTCGACGAGGAACGCGACCGGCTGGCCCTCGCCCGCCCTCCACGCATCGCCGTACGGGTGCGGCGCCGCACCGACTGACCCGAGACCCGCAGCACCGGAGCCCGCCATGACGCCGCGATCCGCACTCAACCGCACTCTGCTGGCCCTCGTCGGACTGGTCCTCCTCGGCGGCGGACTGCTCATCCTCTTCGCCGGACTCGACCTCTACCGGCGGCACGATCTGGCCCCGCCCGCCGGCTGGCCCCTGACCCACCCGGCCGACGTCCTGCTCGGCTCCGCCGACCGGGTCCGCTGGAGCAGCCAGGGCTGGTGGTGGTGGCCCGCGGTCATCGCCGCCCTCGTCCTCACCGCCCTGCTCGCCCTGTGGTGGCTGCTCGCCCAGCTGAGCCGACACCGCCCCGGCTCCCTGACCGTCGGCGGCACACCTCCGCAGGAGGGCGTCGAACTGCGCGACCGCGCACTCAGCGAAGCGATCGCGAACGAAGCCGGTGCCCTGCCAGGAGTCGGCCATGCGGCCGTGGCCATCACCGGCCGACCGGCTCGCCACCGCACCCGCATCAAGCTCACCCTCACCCCCCAGGGCACGCCCGGCGCCACTCTCGGGGCCCTCTGCGAAGGCCCGCTCAGCACCGCGCGGCGGTCCACCGGCCTCCCTGACATGCCCACCGAGGTCCGCGTACAGGTCACCCGGCACGGACCACACCGAGTGGAGTAAGGAGGAGATCGAGCGTTCCCGCCGACGCCCGTGCGGCCCATCGCAGTTCGCGGGGGCACCGGCACCACTCCCCGAAGGAGAGATCATGATCATCCTGGGCGTCATTCTGCTCGTCGTCGGATTCCTCACCGGCCTGTCCATCCTGTGGACCATCGGGATCATCGTGCTGATCGTCGGAGCCATCCTGTGGATCCTCGGCGCGATGGGACACGCCGTCGCCGGTCGACGCCACTACTGGTAGTCGGGATCACTTGCCCTGCAGGGCAGTGATCCGGGCCGCGGGCAGGCCGGCAGACGGCGCGGCCCCTCCAAGACGTTCGCGGAGCCCCTCCACGACGTTCGCGGCGGCGGACGACGACGGGGGGGCGGAGAGGTCGATCCGGCTGAGGTCACCGCCGATGCCGACCAGCCGCCGCGGCTCGGACGCGGCGCGCCCGGTGGCCGTTGTGCCGGTCCTCGCCGCGCGAGCGCACGGCCGACTCGATGGGGAGTCGGTGGGCCGGCCCACGATCCGGGCGGAAGTTCCACGCCGCGTCGGCCGGTGAGTCTCCGTCGGGAGTCCGTATGCACAGCACCTTCGTGAAGATCCGCCAGAACGTCCCCCGGGGCGACGGCGATGACGGGCGGTGAGCGGCAAGGAGCCGGGGAAAGCTCCGCCCGGTCGGAGCACTTCGGGGAGGAGTTTCTGGGAGTCCTGCTGGACCAGGGGCACGAGTTGCCGGCGCACCAGCTCGGTCCGCTCGTGGCACGGCAGATCGGCAGGCTCGACGGCCGCGAGACCTCGCTCTTCCTGCAGGACTACGGCCAGGTGTGGCTGGTTCCCCTGCCGGGTGACGGGCTGGCGGCCGGGGAACCGCAGCCGATCGACGGCTCCGACGTCGGCCGTGCCTTCCGGGAAGCGCGTCCCGTCGAGGTGCCGCAGGCCGGCGGTGTGCGGGTCTACCTGCCCCTGCTGGACGGTGGCGACCAGGTGGGCGTCATGGCCGTCACCCTGGACCGCATCCACGACGACGAGCGGCGGCTGCTGCGCCGGCTCGCCTCGCTCGTGGCCGACATGCTGGTGACCAAGCACGGTTACACCGATCTGTTCTTCCGGCTGCGCCGCAGAGAACCGATGAGTGTGGCGGCGGAGATCCAGTGGTCGCTGCTGCCACCGCTGGCGATGTCCACGCCCCGGGTCGAGCTGGCCGGAATGCTGGAACCCGCCTACGACGTGGCCGGCGACAGCTTCGACTACGCCCTCAACGGCGATGTCCTGCATGTGGCCATGGTCGACGCGATGGGCCACGGACTGGATGCCGCCACGATGGCCACGGTGGTCATCGGAGCCTACCGGCATGCCCGGCGCATCAGCGTCGGCCTGTCGGAGATCTATGCGTTCATGGACCGGGCCATCGCCGTGCAGTTCGGCCCCGACCACTTCGCGACCGCTCAGATGATGCGGCTCGACACGGCCACAGGCAGGCTTCAGTGGGTCAACGCCGGACATCCCGCTCCTCTGCTGATCCGCGGACACCGTGTCGTACGGCGGCTGCAGGGCCCGACGACGCTGCCCGTCGGCTTCGGCGGTCACGTGCCCCGCATCAGTGAAGTGGCCCTCGAGCCCGGCGACCGGATCATGTGCTTCACCGACGGACTGATCGAGGAGCGCGATGTCGGCGGTGAGGAATTCGGCGTGGAACAGCTCATCGGCTGGGTGAACCGCCTTGAGCCCACGGCGCATCACATCCGGACGGTGGCGCGCACCCTCTCCCACACGCTGCAACGGGCGCGGGGCGGGATCACGACGGACGACGCTACGCTCCTGCTGATCGAATGGCGCGGGAGCGCCACCGACCACCTCGCCCTCCTGGAGTGAGCCGGCAGCCGCGAGTGAGCCGGCAGCCGCACCACCAGGGACACGGCCGACGGCACGCTGAACCTTCCCCGTCCCGCCGCTGTCTGCGAACGTCCTACCGGCGGAGCCGGCTCCGCGATCCCCCTCGGAGCGGGTTCACTTCTGCGTGCGGTGCCATGGCGAGAACCGCCACCGCCGGGTACGACCGGAGGCCAGGGTCTCCATGCGGTCATCGTGGCTCGCGGTGAACAGCTGAATCACGATCACACCGAAGACGATCATCGCGAGGAGCACACTCACCGTCACCAGGGTGCCCATGTATCTCACACTCCTACTGCCAGGGTGGGCATGTGACCGGTGACCGGTCCGTCAGGAGTGCGTGAGGCGGGGTGGCGGGCGTCGTGTCCGCCTTCGGAGTCCCAGACCGCCTCCCGGAACGCATCCGAGTCGGCCGATGCCTCTGCCGCGGCCCGGAAACGATCGGCCTCATGGATCAGGCCGGTCGCCGTGAGGCTCAGCGACGGGTCGGTGGCCGTGGACATGAGCCGGGCCGCGGTGGCCGGGTCTGTCTCCGGTGGGATCACCAGCAGGTCCCAGCGGCCGAAGGTGTAGGAAAGCAGCAACAGCTTGTACGAGTCTTGCCCGGCGTGGGACCAGCCGACGCGCACCATGTGGCCGTGCGCGGGTACCTCTCCCGGAATGACCGGCCAGAACGTGCGGCTCACCGCTACCCGGGTGATCCGTCCCCACAGCGGGTCGAGACATTCGACGAGCGCCGGGAGCTGCTCCGTCAGGTCCCGCGAACGGGGCCACCAGGCACCGTCGAGCAGGGCCGGAGGGGCGCCGGCCGGCGCCAGCGTGAGTCGGAGCGGTGACGAAGAAGGGGCCCGGCCTCCGACCGCGGGTGTGAACGGAATGGTCGCGGTCATGGCGCGGACCCAACCCCGGGCCGGTCACGGCCGGCCCGGTTGTCATGAATCGCCGAGAACGACCCGGCGTGGAAGCCGGTGTACGAGATGCTCTCGGTAATCACCAGGATACTCCTCGCCGAGAACCGGCGGACCGATGGGGAGCGACGGGCTGAACGGAACACGAGGCGTCACCCGGCCAAGGGCCCGAGCGATCCGTTCCACCAGGGAGGACTCGTGACCGTCGCCTGTCGCGCGCGTCCTGCGGGCATCGGCTGATGATGGGAGTACGGCCGAACACGCGGAGCTGATCATGACGGGCTGGCGGGTCAGGGACTACACCCAGGACGATCTCGAAGCGCTGATCCGAGTCGACATGGAGAGCAGCACGACCGAGGAGCCGCCGCTCTTCCCGCTCTCGGACGCCGTGACTGCCCTCCAGGCCCGCCACCCGGCTGTGGTGGCCACAGCCGACGACGTGCTCATCGGCGCCGCGGTGAGCAGGGTGGAGGGCGAACGGGCATGGATCCTGCGCATCTGCATGGCACCCGGCTGGCGGCAGCGCGGGCTGGGCAGTGCCCTGATCACCGCCCTCGAGCAACGGCTCTTCACCGCCGGCGTCCGAGCGGTGCACGCCGCCCTGCCCGAGGGCGAGACCGGTGCCACCGCCCTGCGCAACTGCGACTTCGGTGCTCGCCCCGGGCTGGTCCTCTTCGAAAAGCGCGGGCCGGTGACCCCGCAGTCGGCCGGCACGCTGTCCTCGCTCGGAGCGGAGCTGCCGCCAGGGGGACTGTGGCAGAAGGTCGCGGGCATGCAACGGGAGAAGCAGCTCATCGAGCGGCGCCTGGTGCTGCCGCTGGCCCATCCCGAACTGGCCGCCCAGCACGGGGTGGAACTGCCACGGGCGGTGATGCTGTTCGGCCCGCCCGGGACCGGCAAGAGCACGTTCGCGCACGCGATCGCCAGCCGCCTGGGATGGCCCTTCCTCGAACTGTTCCCCGCCCGTCTGGCCGCCGAGTACGGCCTGGCGACCGGGCTGAACCGGCGCTTCGACGAGATCGCCGGGCTCGACCACGTCCTCGTCTTCATCGACGAGGTCGAGGAGGTCGCCGGCGAACGCGGCGGCGCGGACGCGACCGCTGTCGGCGTCGTCAACGAACTGCTCAAGGCGATCGTCCGGTTCCGGCGACAGGACGGACGGCTGCTCGTCTGTGCCACGAACAACGTGACCACGCTCGACTCCGCGTTCCTGCGGCACGGCCGCTTCGACTACGTCCTGCCGATCGGCCCTCCCGACCACACCGCCAGGACCGCGCTGTGGGAGAGCTACCTGGCCCGAGCGGGCGGGCGGGCCGACAGCACGGTTCTCGCGTCCGCCAGCGAGGGGTTCACCCCCGCCGACATCGCCCACGCGGCGCGAACCGTCTCCCAGGCCCAGTTCGAGCGCACCTTCGACACCGGAACCCGGACCACCCCCACCACCGACGACTACCTGGACACGATCCGCGGCACCAAGCCCACGGTCAGCGCCGCCATGGCCCAGGAATTCGCCCAGCAGACGGAGAAGTTCGCCCGCATCTAGCGTCCGGGCCGACGGGGGCCGATCCGCGACGGAGGCTTCAGGCCGGCGTAGGTGGTGTGTCGCCGCCCGTATCGATGAGGATCTGTTTGGCCTCGGTGACGTTGTCGGCCCGAACGGCCCTGGCCATCGCGGCGCGTGCCGCGTCGGGCGACGTGTCCGGAGGGACCAGCATCAGGGAGAAATGATCCCGGTCGCCCCGGGTGATGAGGACGGTGTCGTCACCGACGGGGAAGGAGTCGATGTGGACGACTCGGCCCTCGACCATCACCCGGGTCGGCAGTTCGTCCCAGGCGCTGCCGTCCAGACCGATCCGGGTGACCGGCCCGAGGTGTTCGGTCAGCGCGGTGATCAGCGAGGGGAGTTCGGCACCGATGTCCCGGGACCGCGGCCACCATGCGCCGTCCAGGATTCCCTCGCGTGCATGTGTCGTCTCCAGCCGCAGCAGGGCCGTTCCGGGTTTCACCGAGCGGTGGACGGCGTCCGGCAGGAGCCCGGGGAGGTCGGGGGTGTCTGAGTCGGCCATGGTGTCCGCCCGTCCACAGAGAACAGTGCGACCGCAGAGTGTACGACCGCGATACGACCTGCTACCTCACGGTACTCCGCACGACGCTCGCGCGAGCGCTTCGCCGCAGGGCGCGGTCACGGAAACAGACAACGGCTCCGGCGTATACCCGCCGGAGCCGCCCTTCCAGGTCATTGCACGTGAGAGTGCGCCGACCCGCTTTCCACGTTACGCCAAAGGGGTTGATCCGGCATAAGCAATCCTTGCGAAGGTTCACTTCGGTCCGAGAAGCCGACGCGGCGGCTCAGCCACGCCCTTCCTCTTCTGTCTCCATCTGCCGGATCCCCTGGTGCGTCAGCGTGATCATCGCGGGTGTGTTGCCCCTCCCCCAGTCCACGACGACCCAGCCTTCGCCCGCCAGATACATACAGGCAGCGGCCATGTCCTGCTCAGGTATGCCGAGGTCGGTGCGGAGCTTCGCCCCGTCGACGCCCAGGAGGCGATTGCCTTCGGCGGCTTGGTACAGAGCCTGCATGATCCTCTCGCGGTACGTCTTCCGGTCTCGCAATATCGCCATGACGCGCCTTCCTCTACTGCCCACGTCCGGGCCGAAGTCGATGTCATCCGCGGTCGCCGTCGCGGTGGGGCGCGTCGGAACGGTCGCATCCACCGCCGGCCGACCGTGCCTCCAGGGGCGACGCCCGATCCCCGGCAGAACATCGCTGTAGTGGAAGGCAGCGATCCGTGCGTCGTGCTGACCGTTGAGCCGGTGGATCAGAACGGCTCCGACGGCGATCAGAAGGAGCAGCACGGCCACGGCGATGACAGTCATGGCTCCCTCACCTCCGCCGACCGGCGGGCGAAGGCCCTGCCGAACCGATGGGGCGGGGCAGGAACGACGGCCGGCCTGCTCCGCCGTCGCTCTCCCACGCTTCTTCCCTGATCCGGGCGTCGAACCTGTCTGCTGCTTCCGCCCGGGCCGGGGCATCGATGCCGTCGCCCGCCATCAGCTGCGCGGCTGCCTCCGCACCGGTTTCCGGCGGAATCACCAGCACGTCCCGGCGACCATCGGGCAGGGCGAGAGTCAGTCTGTGCGGATCCTGGGCCTCGGTGGACCAGCCCACGTGCACGGTGCGTCCGGCGACGGACACCCAGTGCGGGATGACGGGCCAGTAGGCCGGGTGCACGGTGACACCCGTGATGCGGCCCCAATGTTCGACCAGTGCGGCCGTCAGGGTGGGCAGCTCACGGGTGAGGGCACGGGAGCGAGGCCACCACATGCCGTCCAGCCCGCCCGGCGCGGGCGTCAGGGACAGCCGGGCCGACTGCGGGGGCGCGCGCCTGCTCGATGTCGTACGGTCAATGGTCACGGGCATGGCGCGGACCTGTCCCCGGGCTCGTGGGTGGGGCCCGGCATTGTCGATCACCGGAAACGGCACCCGCAGCGGAGCCGGTACGCGAAGAACTCCCGGTGTCTTCACACTACTCCGCTCACCGGCCGGAAAAGCTGGGGGTGACCAGGTATTTCCCGCCTCCGGAGGCTGGGCGCCGGTGCCCGGCACCGGCACGGTCAGAGGTTCTGGCCGTAGCCGTTACACCCTGTGCCAGGTCGTACCCGGTGAGGGACCCAAGATCAGGACCGGTGCGTCGGCCGCCCGTCAAAGCGGTATTGCAAGGTGTTCGTCGGTGTCTCACTCACGCCCTGCACGCTCTTACGTTCCGCGCCCGGACCTGCGGCGGGAGGCGGCGTGCTCCGCAGTGCGGCGACGGTCCGGACCGGTCGTCCGGCCAGGTGGCCGGGGCCGCACCGGCCGGTTGGCGGGGACGGTCCGGCCTACTGGCGGGTACCGGCGGCAGCGGTGTGCGTGGACCCTGGAAGAAAGTGAAGCGCTGTGTGTCGGCCGCCGGCTCCGCGCCCCGGAGCCGGCGGCGGTGACGTCATTCCGGCGGCCGCCACCGGAGGGACGTCGCCACGACGATTCCGCGCCGACGAGGAGGGCAGCCGCATGCCGATCCGCCTGACACTTCTGTGCGCGAGCCCAGTGGACGCCGCCTCCCCTCACGCCCCGCTCAGTGAGCGCGAGCTCTGCGGCGCGGTCGCCGCCCTGGCTTCGCTTCCTCCGCACGCGTCGGTCGTGCGGTCCCCTTCGGCCGGCTCGGCGCGGACCGCCGCGGCACTCGGGCTGAAGGCCACCGTGGAGCCGGCGCTGCGCGACATCGACTACGGCGCCTGGCGCGGCCGCACGGTGGCCGGCATCGCCGCCGCGGACCCGCACGGATACAGCGTCTGGCTCACCGACCCGGACGCCGCACCGCACGGTGGCGAAACAGTGCACCAGCTGTGCCGCCGGACCGCGCGCTGGCTGGGCGGCCTGCCCCCGGACACGGACCGCCTCCTGGCCGTCGCCGACGCGGCCGTGGTGCGGGCTTTGCTCGTCCATTCCCTGTCCGCGCCGGCCCGGATCTTCTGGAGACTGCAGGTACCGCCCCTGTTCACCGTCTGCCTCACGGGGGGCGACGGCGTCTGGACGGTACAGCCGGCCGGCGCGTCCGCCGACCGCGGCCTCGGCCGGCATCTGTCGCTGCCCCTCACCGCGCTGTCCCCCTCCTGGCGCACGGCCGGCGACCGCACCGCCCTCTACGCGGAACGAGCCGCCTGACCCCGGCCCGGGCCCGCGAGCCGGCCCGCCGCCCTCCCTGACGGCCGCGAATGGCCGTTGCCCGCCGTGTGGCGCACCCTCGGTGGTACGCATCGAACTGCGGGCAGGTGAGGAGCTGAGCGCAGGTGATCCGGGTACTGGTGGTCGACGACGAGGCCCTGGTCCGCACGGGCTTCACCCACATCCTGAATACTGCGGACGACATCGAGGTGGTGGCGGCGGTCCCCGGCGGTCAGGCTGTCGGCATGGTGCGGGAGAGACACCCGGACGTCGTTCTTCTGGACATCCGGATGCCGGACGTGGACGGGCTCAGCGTCCTGGCCGACGTCCGCCGCATGCCGGACCCTCCGGTGGTGGCCATGCTCACCACGTTCGACGCCGACGAATACGTGACGACCGCCCTGCGCTCGGGTGCCGCGGGCTTCCTGCTCAAGGACACCGACCCCGAGCAGCTGCCGTATCTGGTGCGCGCCCTGGCTGAGGGCGGGTGGGTGCTGTCGTCCCAGATCACCCGCACGGTGGTGGACGGCTATCTCGACCAGGGCGATCGCGAGTCCGCCGTACGCCTCGCCGCCCGGCTGACCGAGCGCGAGCGTGCCGTCCTCGTCCTGATGGCGGAAGGACTCGGCAACGCCGACATCGGCGAGCGGCTGCATCTGAGCACCGGCACGGTCAAAGGACATGTCAGCGCGGTGTTCAGCAAGCTGGAGGTCGGCAGCCGCGTCCAGGCCGCGCTGATCGCCGAGCGTGCGGGCCTGCTGAGCCCGTCGCGGGACGAGGACGCAGAGTGAAGCGCCGAAGGGTGCCGCCTCCCCTGGTCGACGCGCTCCTTGTGCTGCTCGCGCTGTTCGACACATGGGGCAACGTCGACCTCGGACAGCGGCAGGCCGTCGCGTGCGCACTGCTCGCCGCCTTCGCCCTCGTGCTGCGCCGCCGCCTGCCGCTGACGACCTTCGTGCTCACGCTCCCCACCGCTCTGATCACCGATGCGGTGTTCGCCACCCTGGCCGCGCTGTACACGCTCTCCTCACTCAGCCGCCACCGTGTCCTGCTGGCGGTGTGCGCCCTGACCTACACGGTCATCGACTTCCTGCCATGGCCGTGGTCGACCCTGAGGGTCGGCGAACTCGCCGGCCCCAACCTGGTCCACCTCATCTACACCCTGGGTACGGCGGCCGCCCCCGTCTTCCTGGGCCAACTTGTCCAGGCACACCGCGAACTGTCGCTCCGGCTCGCCGAGATCACCAAGGCCCGCGAGCATGAACGCCTGCTGACCGCGCAGAGCGTTCTGGCCAAGGAGCGCGCACAGCTCGCCCGGGAGATGCACGATGTGGTCTCCCACCAGGTCAGCCTCATCGCCGTCCAGGCCGGAGCGCTCCAGGTGGCCGGCGGGGACGCCGAGACCAGAGAGGCTGCGGCCACCATCCGGCGCCTCAGCGTGCAGACCCTCGACGAACTGCGGCACATGGTCAGCGTGCTCCGTGCCTCCGGTAGCCGGCCCACGGAACTCACCCCCCAGCCGTCCCTCGCCGACCTGCGGAGACTGGTCGAGAGCAGCGGCATCGACGCAGACCTGAAGACAGAGCTGCCCGAAGACGTCCCCGCAACCGTCCAGCGCGCCGTCTACCGCACCGTCCAGGAAGCCCTGACCAACGTCCGCAAACACGCCCCGGGCGCCAAGGCCACCATCCACGTCCGCCGCGCGGGCGGCACCATCCGGACCACCGTCACCAACACAGCCCCCACCCGCCCCGCCCTGCCGCTGCCGGGCGCCCACCACGGCCTCATCGGCCTGCGCCAACGCGCCGAACTCCTCGGCGGCACCATCAGCTCGGGCCCCACCTCCGACGGCGGCTACGAACTCCAGCTGGAACTGCCGGCCACCGGCTCGCCGTGACCCCGGGGACCGGCCACCGGCTCGCCGTGACCCCGGGGGGAACCAGCCACCGGCTCGCCGTGACCCGCGTGACCGCTGTGTGCGCCTGCGGCTTCTCCCGGCCGTACGACGAAGGCCCGGCGCCCGGCGGCGGGACTCCGGCTCTGCACAGGCTTCCCCGGCGTGGGTGTCCTCACAGGCCATCCGGTGTGCCGAGGCCGGTCAGGGCGCCCACCGGGTCGAGGTCCGGGGTGCCGCGGGGCCACCAGTCTTCCTGGCCGGGCTCCGACTCGTAGGCGTACCACAGCCCGTCGTGGCCCAGGCGGAGCTGGACGTGGCCGCGCGGGTGGGTGAGGCGGTTGCGCCACGGTCGGAACGCCGGGAGGTCGGCGGCGAGCAGCAGCGGGCGGGCCCGGTCGAAGCGGCCGGCCGGCGGATCCCACGGCTCCTCCAGGACGGCCAGCCCCTCCAGGCCGCCCTGCCGCCAGGCCGCGACGGCCCGCGCGAGGTCGGCCGGGGTACGGCCGACGGCGTCGGCGAGCGTGGCGTAGAGCGTGCGGGTCGCCGCGGTGAGTCCGGAACCGGGGCGGGCCGCGGCGAGCCGCACCGCGTCCTGCCACAGGGTCAGTTCGCCGACCGGGTCACGTCCGGTGCCGAGCAGCGCGTGGGCGCGGGCGGCGGCGTCGGTCGCCAGCTGGTCCAGCGCGAACGGGTCCGGTCCGCCGGGCGCCGACGGATACACCGGAGGCTGCTCGGGGTGCGCAGGCACCGGCAACGGCGGGGGCAGCGGCGGGAGCGGGCGGGGCGCCAGGGCCTCGGTGGCGCGGACGCCGGGCAGCGTCTGTGGCTGCCTCTCCTGTGCGGCGCGGGCGGCACGGGCCGCGCTGCGCCGGGACAGCGCGTCGAGCAGTTCCTTCTCGCCCCGGCCGCGGAGCAGGAGCAGCACGAACGGGTCGGCGTCGAGCAGACGCGCCGTCTGGTAGCAGAGGGCGGCGGCGTGCTTGCACGGGTGGCCGGAGTCCGGGCAGCTGCAACGGGGAGCGAGGTCACCGGGACCGGGCAGCAGCGGGACACCGCAGTCGGCGAGGGTGTGGGGCAGCTCCTTGTCGAGCAGCGCCGCGATGTGGCCCGGACGGTCTGCCGCCGCGTCCAGGAACCGCTCCCAGTCCTCGTCCGCCAGCGTTCGCACCCGCACCTGCACACGGTACGGACGGGGCCGGCTCCCGCGCACGTACGCCAGCACGAGTCCCGGGGTGACGGTGATCGCGTCCACATGCCCCTGGTCCGCGTAACCCCGGCCGCGCACCAGCCGCTTCGCATCCAACGCGCCCCGCTCCAGCGCCTCCACCCAGGCGTTGCCCCACCAGGTGGCCGCGAAGGCGGTGACCTCGGCGGCTTCGACGACGGCCTCGCGGGGCGTGAACGCCGGGAAGGTGCGGCGGAGTTCGGTGTCGCGGTGAGGGGTGGCCATGGTGGGGGGCACGTGGGACGCCGGCACGGCACCGGTGGGAGCCGAGCGGGCCGCGGAACGCGCCGGGGGTGCCGGGCGCACGGAGCCCGCGGTCCGGGGAGGGGGCGAGGGTGACGCCGGTGACGCGGGCGACGCCTGTGACGCCGGTGACCCCGGTGACCCCGGTGACGCGGAGGTGGACGCACCGGTCGAGGGTTCGGAGGACTGGTGCGTGGAGGCGTGCAGCCTGGGCATGGGCGCGGGGGCTGGAAGGGCGGGCGCCGGGGCGAGGGGTGCGGACGACGTGGCGGCCCCCGGAGCCGAAGCAGCGGACCAGTCCTCGGCGACCGCGGGCCCCGGACCGAAGGGTGCGGACGACGTGTTGGCCCCCGGAGCCGAAGGAGCGGAGTAGTCCTCGGACGCCGCCGGCGCCGGGGTGCCGTCGGTGACTGCGGCCGGCTCGTCGCCGGGGTTCTCCTGCTCCTCGGGCGATTCCGCCCAGGTGGGCATGCGGAAGGCGTTCGCCAGGAAGTGCCGCATGTCCTGTGCGGCCTTGCTCCTTGCAGTCCCGGTCTCCTGCCCGCGTGACGACGCGGTAGCGGACCCGGAGGGCCCGGGCCGCGCCGGCACGCGCCGCTCGCGCCGAGGCTCCGCCGCCTCCGCGCGCAGCGCTTCCCGCCGGGCCGCGCGGAGTGCGTCGCGGGCAACGTCACCGGGACGCCCGGGGCGGCCGCCGACAGCACCTTCCGGCACCCGAGCCGAGCCGCGCGCCGCCCCAACCGCACCCTCAGGCACCCCAGCCGCACCTCGCGCCGCCCGAGCCGCACCCCGTGCCACCCCAGCCGCACCCTCGGGCACCCCAGCCGCGCCCCGCGCCGCCGTAACCGCGCCCTCCTCCGCGCGAGCCTCACCCTGTACCGCTGCAGCCGCGCCGTCCGCCGCCCCTGCCGCGCCAGCCGCCGGCCCAGCCGCACCCCCCGCCGTCCGGCCCTCGCCCTCGCGCTCCGCGCCCTCGCGCTCTGCGTCCGCGCGCTCCCGTGCCGCCCGCAGGGCACGGCGGGCGGCATCCGCCGGGCCGGGGCCGTCGGGGGCTGTCATGGGGTCCTCCGCAGGGAGACGAGGTCGGACAGCTCGCGGTCCGTCAGTTCGGTGAGGGCTGCCTCGCCGGAGCCGAGGATGGCATCGGCCAGGGCGCGCTTGGCGGCGAGCATGTCGGCGATGCGGTCCTCGACCGTGCCCTCGGTGACGAGCCGGTGGACCTGGACGGGCTGGGTCTGGCCGATGCGGTAGGCGCGGTCGGTGGCCTGTTCCTCGACGGCCGGGTTCCACCAGCGGTCGAAGTGGATCACGTGACCCGCGCGGGTGAGGTTCAGGCCGGTGCCGGCGGCCTTCAGGGAGAGGACGAGGACCGGGGTCTCGCCGTTCTGGAAGCGGTCGACCATGCGCTCGCGCTCCGGTACGGGCGTACCGCCGTGCAGAAGGTCCACGGGGATCGCCCGGGCGGACAGGTGGGCGGTGAGGAGGCGGGCCATGCCGACGTACTGGGTGAAGACGAGCGCAGAGCCGTCCTCGGCGAGCAAGGTGTCCAGCAATTCGTCCAGGAGGGCGAGTTTGCCGGAACGTGCCGCGAGCCGGTCGGCGTGCGCGTCCTCCTTCAGGTACAGCGCCGGGTGGTCGCAGATCTGCTTGAGGGCGCCCAGCAGTTTCAGGACCAGGCCGCGCCGGGCGATGCCCTCGGCCGTCTCGATGGCCAGCATCGATTCGCGCACCACCGCCTCGTACAGCGCGGCCTGTTCCCGGGTGAGCGGCACCGGGTGGTCGGTCTCGGTCTTGGGCGGCAGCTCCGGGACGATGCCGGGGTCGGACTTCTTGCGGCGCAGGAGGAACGGCCGGACCAGGCGGGACAGGCGCTCCACGGCTTCCGCGTCCTCGCCGTTCTCCACCGCGCGGGCGTGCCGGGCGCGGAAGGACTTGAGCGGGCCGAGGAGTCCGGGCGTGGTCCAGTCGAGCAGGGCCCACAGTTCGGAGAGGTTGTTCTCCACCGGGGTGCCGGTGAGCGCCACGCGCGCGGGTGCCGGGATGGTGCGCAGCGCCTTGGCGGTGGCCGAGTAGGGGTTCTTCACGTGCTGGGCCTCGTCGGCGACGACCATGCCCCAGGGCTGCTCGGCGAGACGGGAAGCGGTGGACCGCATGGTGCCGTAGGTGGTGAGGACGAATCCGCCGTCGAGGCCGTCCAGGGTGCGGTCGGGTCCGTGGAAGCGGCGGACGGGAATGCCGGGCGCGAACCGGGAGATCTCCCGCTGCCAGTTGCCGAGGAGGGACGCCGGGCAGACCACGAGGGTCGGCTCGGGGCGGGCCCGCTTCAGGTGCAGGGCGATGAGCGTGATCGTCTTGCCGAGGCCCATGTCGTCGGCGAGGCAGCCGCCGAGGCCGAGGGAGGTCATCAGATCGAGCCAGGCCAGGCCGCGCAGCTGGTAGTCGCGGAGGGTGGCGTCAAGGCCGGCGGGCGGGTCGGCGGGCCGAAGGCCCGCGGTGAGGCGGTCGCGGAGGGCGGCCAGCGCGCCGACGGGGACGACGTCGACTGTCTCGCCCTCGACCTCGGCCTCGCCGGTGAGCGCCACGGACAGCGCGTCGACCGGGTCGAGCAGGCCCAGCTCGCGCTTGCGGGCCTTGCGGACCAGGGCGGGGTCGACCAGCACCCAGCGGTCCCGGAGCCGTACGACCGGGCGGTGGGCCTCGGCGAGGCTGTCCATCTCGGCCTCGCTGAGCGGATCACCGCCGAGCGCCAGCTGCCAGCGGAACCGGAGCAGGTCCTCGCTCTCGAAGAATCCGGTGCCGTCGGTCGCCGAGCCGGGTGCCGGGCGGACCACTGCGGCCGCGGTCAGGTCGCGGGCCAGGTCCCGGGGCCAGTGCACGGCGACGCCGGCGGCGGCCAGCCGGCTCGCCGCGACGCCGAGCAGCTCGCCCAGCTCCTCCTCGGACAGGGCGAGGACGTCGGGCACGTCCTGGTCGGCGAGCCGGTCCAGCGGCGCCCACACCCGGGCCGCGCGGCGGACGGCGAGGGCCGCGTCGACCCGCGCGCGGGATCCGAACGCCGTGTCGGCGTCGCCGGCCCACAGGGCTGCCGCGTCGGCCACCAGCGTGGGGTCGGCGAGGCTGTGGACCTGCACGATCGCCGCCCCGGCGGCGCGCATGCCCTCCCGGGCACCGGCGTCGAAGACGTCGTACGAGGACAGGTCCAGGCGGAGCGAGATCCGTACGCCCGCGTCCATGCCGGCGGCGACCTCGGCCGCCCACTCGTGGGCGTCGGGCAGGGTCTGGGGCTCGCGGGCGGCGAACGGCCGGCCGACGGTGCAGGGGGCCGCGGGCGTGCGCGGCAGGGTGTCGGCGACCGCGTCCAGGAAGGAGCGGACCAGGGCTTCGGGCTCGGGCAGCCGGAGCGCGCCCGGGCCCGGGAGGGGTACGGCGTGGCCCTCGGGCGGCAGGGCGGCGGCGATCGCGCGGAGGTGGGCGATGTCGTCCGGCTCCAGCGGTCCGGCCCGCCAGGCGTCGTGACCGGCCGGGGTCAGGCCCGGCAGCAGCCGGCCCCGGGCGGCGAGCCGCAGTGCGTGCAGAGCCGCGGCGCCCCAGCAGGCGGTTGCCGGGTGGGCGGCCGGGTCCCGGCGGGCGCGGACCAGCAGGGGCAGGGCCTCGGCGAGCGGCAGGGTCAGGGCGGGCACGTGCCGCCGGCGCACTCCGGCTCCGTGGCGTCGTACGACCGTCAGCTCCTCCGCGTCGCCTCCGGCCTCGGCGGGCAGCGGGCCGCCGTCGGGGTCCCAGAAGGCGAGGCGGCCCTCGCGCGGCAGGGGTGCGGGCAGGTAGACGGACGCGAGGCGCACCGGCACCGGGTGCCCGGTCGCGGTCTCCCGGGGGCCGTGCGTGCGCTCGGCCACCGCAGCCGTGCCGCTCATACGTCCTGCCACCTCCCGCCCGTGCATCGGATCAGACGTCTCCGACTCTACGGGCGGGGTCTGACAATCGGCTCCGAGGCCCGGGCGGGGGCCCTTCCGTGGGGGCGGTTCCCTGCGGTGTTCCTCCGGCGGCGTCGGCTAAGGCGCAGGCGGTGACCTCCGACGACGCCGGCTCAGGCGGTGACCCTCCGACGACGCCGACTCAGGCCGTGACCCTCCGACCGCGCCCGCTCAGGGTGCGCTTGGCCAGGTGCGCCTGGTCAAGTGCGCCTGGTCAGATGCGCCTGGTCAGGGGACCGTGCGGGAGACGACGAACACCAGGGGACGCTCCGGCTCGGACAGATTCACGACGACGTCCTGGGTGGGCGCGGGGTTCTTCTGCGCGTGGGTCAGGCCCCACCAGGGGCCGGGTCCGGTGAAGGTCCAGCCGCTGACCTTCTGGTCGCGTTCGCTGACCGTGATGTCGTCCTTCTTCAGCTGGTCCCGGCGGACGCCCATGGCCTCCAGGAAGCTGTCCAGGCCGGCGGGGTTGGTGCGGAACTGCACGTACAGGCGGCTGGTCTTCCAGTTGTTGGTCTCGTAGTAGGCGATGTCGTCGGCCGGGTGCGGGACAGTCACCTGGTAGAGGCGGCGCTGCACCTTCGACGGCCAGCCGGGGGTGAGGCCGGTCGCCGAGTACTTCGCCTCCTTGTCCTTGCCGCTGTTGCGGCTCTGGTTCGCGGAGATCACCAGGTAGCCGGCCGGAACGCCGATGAGCAGGACGATGATCAGCAGGGTGAGCGCCCTGCGCCTTGCCTTGTGGCGCGGGTCCTCGGCGGACCGGCGCGGCTCGTCCGGCGGGGTGGTCTGGCGGGGCAGCGACGCGGTCATGCGGTGTCCCGGTCTCGGCGGGCCTGGGCGTACCGCTCGTAGCGCTCGTACCGCTCCACCCGGCGGCGCTTGGCCCGGCGGAACCGCCGGGCGACCAGCCTGGCCAGGTCGGCGGCGCCCACCATGCCGGCCTCGGGGCCGAGCTGGGCGCGGGTGATACGGGCCTCGGGGCGGTAGCCGCGTCCGGTGAGGTGGCGCTTGAAGGCGTCCCGGGCGGGGCCGATGAGCAGGTCGTCGGCGGCGCTGACGCCTCCGCCGATGACGAAGCAGGAGGGGTCGAGGGCGGCGGCGAGGTTGGCGATGCCGACGCCGAGCCACTGGCCGATGTCCTGGAGCAGCTCCACGCACATCGCGTCGCCCTCGCGGGCCAGCTCGGTGATCATCGGGCCGGTGATGTCGCCGATGTTGCCCTTGACGTGCTCGATGATGCCGTACGCGACCGGCGAGTCGGCGGCGGCCAGCTCGCGCGCCTCGCGGACCAGCGCGTTGCCGGAGCTGTACTGCTCCCAGCAGCCGCGGTTGCCGCACGGGCAGCGGTGGCCGCCGGGCACGACCTGCATGTGGCCGAACTCGCCGGCGACCCCGAACTTGCCGCGCTTGACCTGGCCGTCCTCCAGGATGGCGCCACCGATGCCGGTACCGAGGGTGATCATGACGAGGTGGTCCTCGCCGCGCCCGGCGCCGAAGCGCCACTCGGCCCAGGCGGCGGTGTTGGCGTCGTTGTCCACCAGGACCGGTACGGAGAGCCGGCCGGCGAGGCGGTCGCGCAGCGGCTCGTTGCGCCAGGACAGGTGGGGGGCGAACAGCACACGGTTGCGGTCGGCGTCGACCCAGCCGGCGGCGCCGATGCCGACCGCGTGCACGTCGTGCCGGTCGGACAGGTCCAGGACCAGTTCGACGATGGTGTCCTCGACGACCTTGGGGCTCTTGGACTTGTCCGGGGTCTCCGCGCGGAGCTTCTCCAGGATGTTGCCGTCGGCGTCCACGACGCCCGCCATGACCTTGGTGCCGCCGATGTCGATGCCGACCGTCGGCACCCGGGGTGCGGTCAGGTGGGATCGGCGTTCCCTGGTGCCGACCGTACGGAGCACAGGGGCTCGGCGGGAGCCGATGGGGGCGGTGAGGTCGCGGTAGGTGCTCATCGTTGGTCGATTCTGCCTCACCGTGGGGGTGGGTGTTGTGCAGGGCGGGGGGCGGGAGCGCGCCACCGGGGCGGGGCGCGGGTCCGCCGTGGGTGGTCGCGCCCCCTGGGCGGAACCACCCGTCGGCACTGACCCGCGCCCCTCAGTTCCTGTGCAGTTCGTGGCGCAGGGCGTCCAGGTCGGATCCGCCCGCCATCTGCTGGGTCAGCTCGTCGAGGGTGATCTCGTCGCGTGTGTAGCTGCCCACCATCGTGCCCCTCCTCAGGAGCACGAAGCGGTCGCCCACCAAGTACGCGTGATGCGGGTTGTGGGTGATCAAGACAACACCCAGGCCCTCGTCCCGTGCCGCGGCCACATATTTGAGGACCACACCGGACTGCTTCACCCCCAGTGCCGCCGTCGGCTCGTCCAGGACCAGGACCTTCGCGCCGAAGTGGACCGCGCGGGCGATCGCCACGCACTGGCGTTCCCCTCCGGAGAGGGTGCCGATCGGCTGGTCGACGTCCCGCAGGTCGATGCCCATGCGGAGCAGCGCCTCACGGGTGGTGCGGCGCATGAGACCGGTGTCCAGGCGCTTGAAGGGGCCGACGCCCCTACGGGGCTCGGAGCCCAGGAAGAAGTTGCGCCAGACCGGCATCAGGGGGACGACGGCGAGGTCCTGGTAGACCGTGGCGATGCCCCGGTCCAGGGCGTCGCGTGGCGAGGTGAGGCGGGTCTCCTCGCCCTCGATGCGCAGGGTGCCGCCATCGTGCTGGTGCAGGCCCGCGATCATCTTGATCAGGGTCGACTTGCCCGCGCCGTTGTCGCCGAGGACGCAGGTGATGTCGCCCGCGCCGACCTCCAGGGAGACGCCTTCCAGGGCGCGGACGTTGCCGTAGTGCTTGCTGACGTCGGTCAGCTCGACGAGAGTCACTTGGTGGCCTCCGCGCGCTTGCGGACCCAGGCGTTGAGCAGGGTCGCGAGGAGCAGCATCGCTCCGAGGAAGAACTTGAACCAGTCGGGGTTCCACTCGGCGAAGACGATGCCCTTGCTGGTCATGCCGAACAGGAGCGCACCGACGGCCGAGCCCACGGCGCTGCCGTGGCCACCGGTGATCAGGCAGCCTCCGATGACGGCCGCGATGATGTAGATCAGCTCGTTGCCGACGCCCTCACCGGACTGGACGGCGTCGAAGGAGAAGAGCAGGTGCTGGCCGGCGATCCAGGCGCCGAACGCGACGCCCGTGTAGAGACCGATCTTGGTCTTCGCGACCGGGACGCCGACCGCGCGGGCGGCCTCCTCGTTGCCGCCGACGGCGAAGATCCAGTTGCCGGTGCGGGTGCGCAGCAGGATCCAGGAGGCGAGGGCGACCAGGCCGAGCCACCACAGGATGGTGACCTTGACGGCGACGCCGCCGACGGTGAACGTCGAGGCGAAGACGGCGTGGGCGCTGGAGAAGCCCTCCATGTCGCCGATGGTCTTGGTGGAGACCGTGCCGTCGATCAGCTTGGTGAGGCCGAGGTTCATGCCGGTCAGCATCAGGAAGGTGCCCAGCGTGATGATGAAGCTGGGCAGCTTCGTGCGGGTGAGCAGGAAGCCGTTGAAGGCACCGATCGCGAGCGTGACCAGCAGGGACACGCCCACGCCGACCCAGGTGTTCGCCGTCATCTGGTAGCTGAACATCGAGGAGACCAGCGCGGACGACGTCACCAGGACGCCCGCGGACAGGTCGAACTCTCCGCCGATCATCAGCAGGGCCACGGGTACGGCCATGATGCCGATGGTCGAGGAGGCGTACAGGACCGTGCTGAGGCTGGAGGCGCGCAGGAAGCCGTCGGCGGCGACGGCGAAGAAGACAAAAACGGCAAGAGCGCCGACGACGGAGCCCAGCTCGGGGCGCGCGAGCAGCCTCCGCAGCGGCGAGGTCCGCAGGAGCCTTTCATCCACCGCTGCGGCCGCCGTCTCGTCGCCGGTGTGTCCCACGGTGGCGGTCATCGCGTGCCCCGCTCGGTGTACGCCGCCAGCGCGGACGCCTGGTCCTTGGTGATGATCTGCGGACCGGTCAGAACCGGCTCGCCGCCGCCGAGGACGTCGGCGTTGTACTTGTACAGCCACAGCAGGTCGACGGCCTGGTAGCCCTGGAGGTACGGCTGCTGGTCCACGGCGAAGCCGAGGGTGCCGCTCTTCAGCGAGGCCGCGACCTCGGCGTTGAGGTCGAAGGTGTCGATCTCCGCCTTGCTGCCCGCGTCCGTCTTCGCCTTCACGGCGGTGTCGGCGTAGGGCGCGCCGAGGGTGACGACGGAGTCGATGGACTTGTCGGCCTGGAGCTTGGCCTCGATCGCGGACTGCACGTCGGGCATGCTGGTGCCGTTGACGTAGAGCTTGCGCACACTGCCGTGGAAGGTCTCGGCGACGCCGTCACAGCGCTGCTCGTGGCCGACGTTGCCCTGCTCGTGCAGGACGCACAGGGCCTTCTTCCGGCCGCGCTTGTCCAGTTCGTCGCCGACGGCCCGGCCGGCGATGGTCTCGTCCTGGCCGATGTGGGCGAGGGCGCCGAAGGCCTTGGACTCCTCGGAGCCGGAGTTCACCGTGATCACGGGGATGCCGGCCTTCTCGGCGCGGGCCACGGCGGCCTTCATGGCGTCCGGCTTGGCGAGGGTGACGATGATGCCGTCGACCTTCTTGTCGACGGCCGCGTCCACCAGCTGGGCCTGCTGCTGGGCCTCGTCGTCGTGCGAGTACAGGAACTTGATGTTGTCCTTGCGGGCGGCCTGTTCGGCGCCGCTCTGCACGATGTCCCAGAAGGTGTCGCCGTCCCCCGAGTGGGTGATCATCGCGACGGTCCAGCGCGGGGTGTCCACTGCCGCCCTGCCCTGGGCCGCGGCTGCCTTGCGGGCGTCCTCCGCCCGCTTGCCGCCGGTGCTGCTGCAGGCCGCCAGGGACACGGAGAGTGCCCCCGCCAGCGCTATGCCTACCCAGGTCCGAAACCGTGCCACGAGGCCGTGCCCTTCTTGCTGTTCCTGTGTTCCGACGTGCGTGAGGGGCGGGCGACCTCACCGTCGGTGCGTCCCGGCGGCGACCTCACCAGCCCCAAACGCTTCAGTATCGAACACAGGGAACAACCATGACACGGCCGGGCACCGCAGACCGGTCGCATTGTCCGGACATTGCGACGAAGCCCGGGGAGCGCGTCAGGGACGGACGAGCAGCTGGAACTCGAAGGAGTAGCGGCTCGGGCGATAGGTGTGGTCGCCGAACTCGACCGCCCGGCCGGTGTCGTCGAAGGTGGTGCGCTGCATGGTGAGCAGCGGGGCACCCTCGGCCTCGGCGAGCCGCTCGGCCTCGCCGGCGGTGGCACCGCGGGCGCCGATGGACTGACGGGCGCTGTGCAGGGTGATACCGGCGGACCGCATGAGCCGGTACAGGCCGGTGGCCTCCAACTGCTCGGTGTCCAGGTCGAGCAGGCCCGGCGGCAGATGGTTGATCAGGTATGCCATCGGCTCCCCGTGGGCGAGCCGGAGCCGCTCGATGCGGTGGACGTCGCCGCCCTCCGTGACGCCGAGCGCGGCGGCGACCGCGGCAGAGGCCGGCACGACCGTGTTGACCAGCACCTTGGTCGCTGGACGCTGACCGGCCGCCTCCAGGTCGTCGTAGAGGCTGCTCAGCTCCAGCGGGCGCTTGACCTGGCTGTGCACGACCTGCGTTCCCACGCCCCGCCGCCGGACGAGGAGACCTTTGTCGACGAGGGACTGGATGGCCTGGCGGACGGTCGGACGGGACAGGCCGAGCCGCGCGGCCAGCTCGATCTCGTTGCCCAGCAGGCTGCCCGGGGTGAGGCTGCCGTGCTCGATGGCGGCCTCCAGCTGCTGGGAGAGCTGGAAGTACAGCGGCACCGGGGAGCTACGGTCCACACGGAGGTCGAGCGACACGGTCGGGTCCACATCTGGTTTCGGCACGGGCCCGAGCGTAGCCCCGTGCCCGGTTGACGGGAAGTTGTGTAGTCCGGTTGTCCGGACATACACATTGACAGCGTACGGGGTCCGCCGTCACTTTGTTTCCATGCGCATCGGGGTCATCGGTACGGGCCGCATCGGCACCCTCCACGCGAGAACGCTCAGCCGCCATCGCGAGGTCGGATCCCTGATCCTGACGGACGCGGATCCGGTGCGTGCGCAGGAGCTGGCCCACCGGCTGGGCGAGACGGCGGCGCCGGGCGTGGACGAGATCTTCAAGTGGGGCGTGGACGCGGTGGTGATCACCACGGCGACGGCGGCCCACGCCGAACTGATCGGTCGGGCGGCCCGCTCGGGCCTGCCGGTCTTCTGCGAGAAGCCGATCGCCCTCGATCTGCCGGGCACGCTGCATGCGCTCGCCGAGGTGGAGACCGCCGGGACGGTGCTGCAGATGGGTTTCCAGCGGCGGTTCGACGCCGGGTACGCCGGCGCCCGGGAGGCCGTGCGCACGGGCCGGCTCGGCCGGCTGCACACCGTACGCGCCATGACCTGCGACCAGTCCCCGCCGCCTGCGGAATGGCTGCCGCTGTCCGGCGGCCTGTTCCGGGACACGCTGATCCACGACTTCGACGTACTGCGCTGGGTGACCGGCCGTGAGGTGACCGACGTGTACGCCACCGGCTCCGACGCCGGTCCCGCGATGTTCCGCGAGGCCGGCGACGTCGACACGGGCGCGGCGCTGCTCACGCTGGCCGACGGCACCCTGGCCACGGCCACGGCGACCCGGCTGAACGGTGCCGGTTACGACGTGCGCATGGAGCTGGCCGGGGAGAAGGACACCGTGGTGGTGGGCCTGGACGACCGTACGCCCCTTGCGTCCACCGAGCCGACCGGGCCGCCGCCGGCCGACAAGCCCTGGCCGGGGTTCCTGGAGCGGTTCGGGCCCGCCTACACGGCCGAACTCAACGCCTTCGTCGAGGTGGTGCGCGGCGAGCGCGCCAACCCCTGCGACGGCCGGGAGGCGTTGCAGGCACTGCGCATCGCCGAGGCCTGCGAGATCTCCCGCCGGGAACGGCGCCCGGTGGCCCTGGCCGAGGTCCGGGACCGGGAGCCGCCCTCGCACGGCTGAGCGGCGGCCGCAGCCGACGTGGCGCGGCCGCCGCCCGCGGTCACCAGCGCACCGGCAGGCTTCTCACCCCTCGCATGAGCAGGCCGGGCAGCCATTCCCCGGGCGGGCCGTCCAGGGCCAGGCCGGGGGCTCGCTGCAGCAGGGTGCCGATGGCGATGCTGCCCTCCAGGCGGGCCAGGGGCGCGCCGAGGCAGTAGTGGATGCCGTGGCCGAAGGCGAGGTGGCCCTGGGTGTCGCGGCGGATGTCGAAGCGGTCGGGGTCGTCGAAGCGCGTGCCGTCGCGCTGGGCGGCGGTGAGGCCGATCAGCACGTCCTCGCCCTGCCCGATCCTGACGCCCGCGATCTCCAGTGGTTCGGCGGCGAACCGGAAGGTGGCGTTCTCGACCGGGCCCTGCCAGCGCAGCATCTCCTCCACCGCGCCGTCGAGAAGCGTCATGTCGGCGCGCAGGGCGGCCAGTTGGCCGGGGTGGGTGAGCAGGGCGAGCACACCGTTGCCGATGAGGTTGACCGTGGTCTCGTGGCCGGCGACGAGCAGGAGGAAGGCCATGCCGCGCAGTTCCTGGGCGGAGAGCCGGTCGCCGTCGTCGGCGGTGGTGCGGATCAGGTCGCTGAGCAGATCCTCCGTGGTGCCGAGGCGGCGCTTGTCCTCGATCAGCTCGGTGAGGTACTCGGACATGCGGACGACCGCGGCATGCTCGGCGTCCGGGTCGGTGGGTGCCACCACCTCGGTGGAGATCTTCCGGAACTCCGTGCGGTCCATCTCGGGGACGCCGAGCAGTTCGCAGATGACCGTGATGGGCAGCGGGTAGGCCAGGGACTCGACGAGGTCGGCGCGGCCGTGCGGCAGCATCTCGTCGAGCAGTTCGTCGGTGATCTGCTGGATCCTCGGGCGCAGCCGCTCGACCCGGCGCATGGTGAACGCGCGCGTGACGAGGCTGCGCAGGCGGCCGTGCTGAGACCCGTCGACGGCGAGCAGGTGCTTGCCGACCAGTTGCTCCTCCAGCGGCACGACACCGATCTCGGTGCCGTCCTTGGCCAGTCGGGGGTCGGCCAGGGCGGCCCGGGCCTCCTCGTACCCCACGACGATCCAGGTCTCCCAGTCGCCGCCCGGAGTGGCCAGCCGGACCCGGTGGACGGGGCCCTGTTCCCGCAGTCGCGCGTACACCGGATGCGGGTCACGGCGGAGTGCGTCGCCCAGCTCCGTCAGATCGATCACTCGTTCCATGTCCTCCCCTAACGGACCCCCGAGGCCGCCGGACCGAGCCCGGTACTCCGACAACGCTCCCAGCGGCTCGTCAGTGCCCGTCGTCCCCGGCGTCTTTCAGCCATCCCGCGTCGTACGCGAGGAGGGCGATCTGTACGCGGTTGTCGAGGCCGAGCTTGGCGAGGATGCGCGACACATGGGTCTTGACGGTGGCCACGCTCATGAAGAGTTCGGCGGCGACACCGGCGTTGGCGAGGCCGCGGCCGACGGCGACGGCGACCTCCCGCTCGCGGTCGTTGAGCACCGCGAGCCGTTCACGCGCGCGTGCGTGCCGGGTGTCGGCGGCGGCGCCGGCCGCGTGCTGCATCAACTGCCGGGTGACGGCCGGCGACAGCACCGGGTCGCCCGCGGCGACCCGGCGGACGGCGTCCACGATCTCCGCGGGCGGGGTGTCCTTGAGCACGAAACCGGCGGCACCTGCGCGCAGGGCGTGCAGCACCTGTTCGTCGGCGTGGAAGGTGGTGAGTACCACGACCTGCGGGGCGCCGGGGCGCGCACGGAGCCGCTCGGTGGCCGTGAGCCCGTCCACCACCGGCATACGGATGTCCACCAGGACGACGTCCGGCCGGGTGCGGCGCGCCAGTTCCTCGGCCTCCGCCCCGTCGGCGGCCTCGCCGACGATCTCGATGTCCTCGGCCCCGCCGACCATCAGCGCCAGGCCGGCGCGTACGAGGGGGTCGTCGTCCACGAGGAGGAGTCTGATCGGCGTCGCAGTCATGGGGCTACGTAATCATGGTTGCGACAGCCCGCGGCATCGCGGCTGCTTCCTGGTCCGGAACACCGTGCCGTGGCCGCGTGCACAGGCGCTGGGAGGCCGGCTGCCGCCGGGGGCAGGGCGCGGAGCGGCGCGCGCCGCCTTCTCGCGGCAGCGGGCGGGTCAGCTCCACGGCAGCCACGCCCGTACCTCGAACCCGCCGTCCGGATGCGAGCCGTGCTCCAGGTGTCCGCCCGCCAGTGTGGCCCGTTCCGTGAGCCCGATCAGGCCCTGGCCGGAGCCGGGGACCGGCGGTACGTCTGCGGGCGGGGCGGGGTTGGCGACGGTGATCGTCAGGCCGTCGCCGGGCGCGCCGGTGAGCCGGACCGTGACCTCGGTGCCGGGGGCGTGCTTGCGGGCGTTGGTGAGGGCCTCCTGGGCGATGCGGTAGGCGGTGCGGCCCACGGAGGCGGGGACGGCGGCCGGGTCGGCGACACGGTGGTCGAGGGCGACCTTCATGCCTGCCTCGCGGGACTCGGCGACGAGGGCGTCCAGTGCGGCCAACGTCGGCTGGGGACGCCCGCCGGACGGCTCGTCGGCCTCGCCGGCCCGCAGAACGCCGATGATCTCCCTGAGATCCTGCAGTGCCTCGTGGGCGCTCTCCCGGATCACCCCGGCGGCCCGGGCGACCTCCTCGCGGGGCGCGTCCGGCCGGAACTCCAGTGCACCCGCGTGCACGCTCAGCAGGGTGAGCCGGTGGGCCAGCACGTCGTGCATCTCCCGGGCGATGGCCTCGCGGGCCAGCCGCTGCGCCTGCTCGGCGCGCAGCCTCGCCTCGGTCTCCGCCCGGCGGGCCCGGTCCCGCAGGCTGAGCGTCAGCATCCGCTTCGAGCGGACGAACATGCCCCAGCTGACGACCGTCACGGTGAGCAGCAAGGTGAACGCGACGACCCCGGCGTACGGCAGGTCGGGGTCGGGCCGCAGCCAGTAGAAGAGCGGCACCAGGGCGAGGTCGGCGCCGCCGATCCAGGCCACGTACCGGAAGGGCCGGTGGACGGCAAGCGTGAACAGCGCGACCATCGCCGCGCCGCCCGAGGTGTTGGACAGCAGCCCGACCGGGATCATCGCGACCGCGAGCCCGACCGGCCACCGGCGGCGCAGCCAGACCGCCGCGCAGGAGACGGCGCCCAGCGTCTGGTCGAGGACGGCGACGGGGTGCGGCAGACCCGTTTCGTCGCGCAGGGACCGGGCTGCCGCCAGGCCGAGGAGGACGGCCAGCAGGAAGCAGGAGAAGTCGACGACCCAGTCGCGCGCCGTGCGCCTCGGCCGCCGGCCGCGGGCCCCCGCGTCCGGGTCCGGCTCGTGGATCAGGGCGGAGGGGAACAGCCACCGGCGGACGGCGAACTCGTGCGGCGCGCGCACCGGCTCCTCGTTGCTCACGGTCGGCAAATGTACGCAACGTCCGCGGCGCTCCGCCGCCCGCGGACGGGATCACCGACCAAAGTCGCGGCACGGTGGACTTTCGGTGCAGCCGTACCGGCGCAGGACCGCCTTGTGGCGGCCGGGGTCTCACCCCACGGCCGATGTATGGGGGGTGGCCGCGGGGCGAGGATCGTGCCGTGAAACAGGTATGGGAACTTCTCGGACTCTTCGCCTTGGTGCAGGGCGTGATGGGCCTGGTGCACGAGTTCACCGACTGGCACGTGGGTCTCGTGCAGAGGCTCGGTTTCCTGGACGGCTACGGGGTCTACGCGAGCGTCGCGCTCGTGGTGCTCGCGTGCGCCCTGTTCGCCGCCGCGGAGAGCCGGGGGTCAGGCTGAGCGCGGACCGGACCCCCGGCCGGACGCACCATTCCTCAGGTCGGGCGGGCCCTCAGCAGGCGTAGTCGACCAGGTCGAACGAGGCGTAGTGGTCGGAGGTGTAGTAGTCCTCCTCGTTCTCCGCACCCGTGACGATGCGCCGGGCTCCGCGGGTGGAGGAGCCGGGGGTCTTCACCGTGTACTCGTGGTAGTAGCCGGTTTGCTGCTGGGGCAGGACACCCTCCCGGTTCTGGAAGACGCTGCCGTCCTGCGAGTAGGGGAAGGGGCCGCCCTGGTCGATCAGGCGCAGCGTGGTGTAGGCCTGCGAGGGCAGGTCGCCGTAGCAGATGCTGCCGACCGACGCGGTCGCGGCGTCCGCCGTGGTGGCGGAGACCGTGCCGCCCACGAGCAGGGCGGACAGAAGTGCGGCTGCTGCGCCGATGCGTGTGGCGCGTGGGGGGAATCTCATACGTTCATGATGACGCGCGTAGACGTTGGCATGTCAACGACAAAGTTGAAGAGTTTCCCATCAAGACCCGTGAATTTTCGGTGAGTTAACTTTCCGTAAGTTCGAACGTCCCGTACTCGGGGCTGCCCGCCGGTTCGTACGTCCGGATGGAGACGCCGGTGCCGGTGACGCGGCCGGCCCGGTGCGTGAAGCGGGTGGGGACGGCGCCGTCCGCGAACAGGCGGCGGCCCGCGCCCAGTACGACCGGGAAGGTCAGCAGGTGCAGGGTGTCGAGGAGACGCAGGTCGATCAGGGAGCGGACCAGGGCGCCGCTGCCGTGGACCTGCAGTTCGCCGTCCGTGCGCTCCTTCAGCGCCGTGACCTCCTTGGCGAGGTCGCCCGCGACGACGGTGGTGCCGGACCAGCCGGGTGCCCGGAGGGTCGAGGAGACGACGTGCTTCGGGAGGGCGTTGAGCGGGCCGGCGACCGGGTGGGCGGGGTCGGTCACCTTGGGCCAGTACGCAGCGAAGATCTCGTACGTACGGCGGCCGAGCAGGAACCCGCCCGCGCGGCCGAAGACCTCGGTGACGAACCCGCCGAAGTCCTCGTCGTCGAACGCGAAGCTCCAGCCGCCCTGGGTGAAGCCGTCGCGGGTGTCCTCCTCGGGGCCGCCGGGTGCCTGGTAGACGCCGTCGAGAGTGACGAAGAGGGTGGAAACGAGCTTGCCCATGGCGGGTGCCTTCTTCCGGGTGCGGGGTCGGCCGTCACCAGCTCAGACCCCGCGTCCGCCCGCAACTCATCGGTTCAGCCGGAGTGCGTCGAGAACAGTCCGCCGGTCGGGCCCTGCTTGTCGCCGCCCTGGGCCTTCTTCAGGGCGTTGGCGAGGCTCTCGATCGTGAGGGACTGCAGGATCACCCGGCCGTTGCCCTCCAGGGTGGCCAGGGACAGGCCCTCGCCGCCGAACACGGCGTTCATGATCCCCTGCCGGTTGAGGCCGCCGACGCGCTGGACGCCGTACTGGATGCCCTCCTCGAAAGCGACCACACAACCGGTGTCGACCTCGATGCGGCCGCCGAAGTCCGCCGGGTTCAGGTCGATGAAGTTGCCCGCGCCGGCGATGATCACCGTGCCGTGCCCGGTGAACTTCTCCAGGATGAAGCCCTCGCCGCCGCTCATGCCCGTACGGCCGCCCTGGAAGGCGATGCCGAAGTCGACGGTGGACTCGGCGGCCACGAAGGCGTCCTTCTCGGCGAACCACGCGCGCGTGCCGTCGAGCTCCAGGGCGCGCATCTCGCCGGGCAGCACGCCGGCGAAGCCGACCGTGCCCTCGCCGCCCTGGGCGCTGAAGTACTGGAAGGCGAGCGACTCGCCGGCGAGCATGCGCTGGCCGACCTGCATCGCGGTGCCCATGGCCTGGCGCAGCATGCCGCCCATGCCGCCGCCGGAGCCGCTCTGCTGCTGTCCGCCGCCCCCGGACGGGCCGGACAGTCGCGTCTCCATGGTCACGTTCGTGGTCTTGAACAGGAACTTCCCGGCTTCGCAGTACACGGTCTGGCCGGGGCGCAGGTTGACGACCGCCATCTGCATGGCGTTGCCGACGATCTCTTGCTGAAGGGTCACGTGGGAGACAACGCGGGAGGTGGACGGAAGAGTTCCGGACCGGTGGGACGGGGGTCCGTGCGGGTGCCGCGTGGGGCGCCCCGGTGCTGTCCTGCCGGGGCGCCCCACGCGCGCGTGCGGGCGTGGATCAGCCGCCCAGCTCCTGGTGGCGGGCGGCGAGGCCGCTCGCGCCCTGCTCGGTCAGGGAGCCGAACAGGCGCAGGCGGGAGATGCCGCCGTCGGGGAAGATGTCGATCCGCGCGTGCGTGCCGACCGCCGGCTCGGGCAGGACGAAGCGGTGGTTGGTGTCGGGCTGCATGCGCGTGCGCGGGAGGATCTCGGTCCACTCGCCGTCCTCGCCGTCCTTGACGGAGACCGAGGCCCAGCCGGCGCTGTTGCCCTTCAGGTAGGCGGTGTCGATCTCGATCGCCCGTATCCGGGACTGGGCGGCGAGCCGGTAGCGGATCCAGTCGTTGCCCTGGTCACGGCGGCGGCGGGTCTCCCAGCCGTCGTCCATCTTGCGGGAGCGGCCCGGCTGGATGGTGTTGGTGGCCGGGGAGTAGAAGAGGTTGGAGGCGTCCTCGGCCTGGCCGCCGTTCTCCAGCGCGACCACGTCGAAGGTGCCCAGCACCGCGAGCCACTGCGGGTCCGGGACGACCTCGCCGTGGACCCGCAGGCGGGCGATGCCGCCGTCGGGGTGCTGGTTGATCCGCAGGTGGGTGAAGCGCTGCTCGGCGGTGACCTCGAAGCCGTTCGCCGCGTGGCCGCCGACCGCGGTGCGCGGGACGAGGGTCGTCCACTTCACGTCGTCGCCCAGCAGCTCCTGCGGGGACGGGGAGCCGGGTACGGACGCGCCCTCGACCGAGACGGCCTGCGGGTAGTTGCCGCGGAAGTGAGCGGTGTCGACGACGATCCCGCGGATCACGCCGGGCGCGCCGAGCCGGACCAGCGCCCAGTCGTGGTCCTCGGCGGTCGGCCAGGGGTGCTCGGCGGAGGCGCCGCGCCGGCGGCGGGTCTCCCAGCCGTCCATGATCTTGCCCTTGTGCCCGAAGTGCTCGGGGTCGAACTCGGCCGGCTCGGGGACCAGCAGGTTCTCCCGCTGGGCGAAGAACTCGTCGTTGGCGGCGATGACACCGGCGCCGAGCTGCCGGTCGGCGAGGTTGGCGTACTGGGTGAAGGGGAAGTCGGCGGTGCGGTAGTCCGCGTACGGGTCGCCGCCTCCGTAGGGGTTCGCATCGCCGGTGAAGCTGGGTATCGCCGTCACGGTGATCAGGGGGTCCTTTCTGGAGTCGGCCGGGTGGAGTGCGGGGTGGGTCATCGGCGGCGGGTGAGCAGGGCGCCCTTCGGCTCGGTGAACTCGCCGTCGGCGACGATGCGTTCGCCGCGCAGCCAGGTGGACTTGACGACGCCGTACAGGGTCTTGCCGGCGTACGCGGTGACCCGGTTGCGGTGCTGCAGACCGGCCGGGTCGACGGTGAAGGTCTCGTCAGGGGCGAGGACGGCGAAGTCGGCGTCGCGGCCGGCCTCGATGGCGCCCTTCTGCCCCAGGCCGACCAGGGCGGCGGTCTGCGTGGACATCCAGCGGACCACGTCCTCCAGGCCGTGGCCGCGCCTGCGGGCCTCGGTCCACACCGCCGACAGGCTCAGCTGGAGCCCGGAGATGCCGCCCCACGCGGTGGCGAAGTCGGCGGTCTTGAGGTCGGCGGTGGAGGGCGAGTGGTCGGTCACCACGCAGTCGACGGTGCCGTCGGCGAGGGCCTCCCACAGGAGGTCCTGGTTGGCGGACTCGCGGATCGGCGGGCAGCACTTGAACTCGCTGGCGCCGTCCGGGACCTCCTCGGCGGTCAGGGTGAGGTAGTGCGGGCAGGTCTCCACGGTGATCCGGACGCCCTCGGCGCGCGCGGCGCGGATCAGCGGCAGCGCGTCACTGGAGGAGAGGTGCAGCACGTGCACGCGGGCGCCCAGCCGCCGGGCCTGCGCGATCAGATTGGCGATGGCGGTGTCCTCGGCGTCGCGCGGGCGGGAGGCGAGGAAGTCGGCGTACCTGGGTCCGCCGTGCTGGGGCGCGGCGGCCAGGTGGTGCGGGTCCTCGGCGTGCACGATCAGCAGCCCGTCGAAGCCGGCGGTCTCCGCCAGGGACTGGGCGAGCTGGTCCTGGTCGAGGTGCGGGAACTCGTCGACGCCGGACGGGGACAGGAACGCCTTGAAGCCGAAGACTCCGGCGTCGTGCAGCGGCCGCAGGTCCTTGACGTTGTCGGGCAGGGCGCCGCCCCAGAAGCCGACGTCGATGTGCGCCTTGTCCCGGGCCACGTCCTGCTTGCTGCGCAGGTTCTCGACCGTGGTGGTCGGCGGCAGGGAGTTGAGGGGCATGTCGATCAGGGTGGTGATGCCGCCGGCCGCCGCCGCGCGCGTGGCGGTCCAGAAGCCCTCCCACTCGGTGCGGCCCGGGTCGTTGACGTGCACGTGGGTGTCGACCAGGCC
This sequence comes from Streptomyces sp. NPDC027663, assembly GCF_055566415.1. Taxonomy (NCBI): domain Bacteria; kingdom Bacillati; phylum Actinomycetota; class Actinomycetes; order Kitasatosporales; family Streptomycetaceae; genus Streptomyces; species Streptomyces sp. NPDC027663. The sequence goes on from NZ_JBVHSK010000003.1 coordinate 794,703, forward strand.
GGGCAGCAGGACGTGGTCGCCGACGTCCTCGAGCCGGGCCGTGGCCGGAACCTCGGCGTCGTACGGCAGGACGGCCGTGATCTTGCCGGCGGAGACGGTGACCGTGGCGGCCCGCGTCCCTTCCGGTGTGATGACGCGCGTCGAGCGCAGGACCAGTTCAGCGTCGGACACCCGAACCCCTCTCTGTACCGCCGTTTTACGCCCAGGAAACGGGATTTACACCTACGAAACGGATTTCAACGTTCTGTTGAAGGAGTCTTCACTCCCGCTCCCCCGCCGTCAAGAGGCACACTTCCGGGCAGCGCCCAGGCGGCATTTACTCTGGACGTTTCCACAAAGCGGAATTACAATTCCAGCAGGCAGAACGTAGCTACGTACAAGCAGGGAGTCAACCGACTGCCGGGTAGGCTGCTTCCCTCCTGCCAGCCCCGAAAGGAACGCGCCGTGCCGACGTCCAGCGCCAGCACCAACGACTCCGCCAAGCCCTCCGCCGCCGGCGGGGTGCAGTCCCTGGAGCGCGCCTTCGACCTGCTCGAGCGGATGGCGGACGCGGGCGGCGAGGTCGGCCTGAGCGAACTGTCCGCGGCCAGCGGGCTGCCGCTGCCCACCATCCACCGGCTGATGCGCACCCTGGTCGCCTGCGGCTACGTACGGCAGCAGGCCAACCGGCGGTACGCGCTCGGGCCCCGGCTGATCCGGCTCGGCGAGTCGGCCTCCCGGCTGCTCGGCACCTGGGCCCGGCCGTATCTGGCGCGGCTGGTCGAGGAGACCGGCGAGACGGCCAACATGGCGCTGCTCGACGGGGACGAGATCGTCTACGTCGCACAGGTGCCGTCCAAGCACTCGATGCGAATGTTCACCGAGGTGGGCCGCCGGGTGCTGCCGCACTCGACCGGCGTGGGCAAGGCACTGCTGGCCGGCGTACCGGACGACGAGGTACGGGCCCTGCTGTCGCGCACGGGCATGCCGGCCGCCACCGAGAAGACCATCACCACGCCCGACGGCTTCCTGGCGGCGCTGGAGGACGTACGGCGGACGGGGTACGCCGTCGACGACAACGAGCAGGAGATCGGCGTGCGGTGCCTCGCGGTGTCCGTGCCCGACTCCCCCACCGCGGCTGCCATCTCCATCTCCGGGCCGGCGGGACGGGTCACGGAGGCGGCGACGGACAAGATCGTGCCGGTGCTCCAGCAGATCGCCGGCGAACTCTCGGCCGCTCTGGTCAGCCAGAGCGCGGGGTGACCGCTGCGCGGTGCCGGCCCGGCCGGTCCACCGACCCCCTGGAGGAGTCCGACCGGCTCCCGGACCGGGGCCACCCGGACTCGTTCCGCCAGGGCCACCCGGACTCGTTCCGCCAGGGCCACCCGGACTCGTTCCGCCAGGGCCACCCGGACTCGTTCCGCCGGGGCCACCGGGACTTGCTCCCCGGCTGACGCCTGATCCGCGCCCAGGAGGGTCCGGCGCGGTCGCCCGGGGACGGCCGGCCCGATCCGGACGGCACCCCCTAGGCCCGCGGCGGCTCGCCGAAGAGGTCCACGGCGTCGCGCACCTGCGACAGCCCCCGTGCCAGCGCGCTCATCGAGCCGATCGCGCCGGCGATCAGCAACAGGGAGCTGCGCAGGCGCGGGATCTCCGGCAGGCCTCCGGCGGCCATCGCGGCCAGGGCCGCCAGTTCGTCCTCGGCTATCGCCCGGTCGGGGAAGTCCGCCGGTAACGCGGCGAGTTCGCGGCGCAGCCGGGACACCGCGGTACACAGTTCCGCCACCCTCGGATCCTTGTCGCTGCCGGTCACTGGCCTCTGCCCCAAGCTCCGCAACACAGCCCTCCCCCAGGCACGCCGTCGTGCGCGGGCCAGTAAACGCCACCCCGTGCGGGAGCGCCACAGCGCGGACCGAAATTCAGCCCAAGGGATCCGGCACCGGAAAACCGGCCGATTCCGCCGCCGTCGGGTATGCAGGACCCATGACGGACGACCAGGACCCTCCGGCGGATGTCGCGGGGCTGCTGCTCGCGGCCGGCGGGGGCAGACGGCTCGGCGGGCGGCCCAAGGCGCTGCTGACGCACCGGGGGCGCCCCCTGGTGGAACACGCGGCCGCAGTGCTGCGCGCGGCCGGCTGCGGGCGGATCCATGTCGTCCTCGGCGCCCGCGCGGACGAGGTGAGGGAGCGCGCCGAGCTGTCCGGCTGCGTACTCGTGGACAACCCGGACTGGGCCGAGGGCATGGGCTCCTCGCTGTGCGCGGGGCTGGCCTCGCTCGCCGGCACGGGCGCCCGCGCGGCCCTGGTGAGCCTGGTCGACCAGCCCGGCATCGGGCCCGCCGCGGTGGCCCGGGTGCTCGGTGCGTACGAGGACGAGAAATCGCTGGTCTGCGCCGCCTACGACGGACTGCGCGGGCATCCGGTGCTGCTCGGCGCGGCCCACTGGGCAGGGATCGCGGAGACGGCCACCGGGGACCGGGGGGCGCGGGCCTACCTGTCGGGGCACGCGAGCAGGATCCGGCTCGTGGAGTGCGGGGACGTCGCCGAACCCTACGACATCGACACCGAGGCCGACTTGAGCCACCTTGAGTGAACGGGGTGGCACTGGGCGCCACCTTGCCTCGACTCAGAGAATCTCGACATCAACAAACCATTGAAGTTCCACAATGAGGAAACTACTATCCACTGTTCAGAAGCGCCTGCCCGCACAGTCGGCGCTCACTGTCCCATTCGTGCCACTTGGCACCCGGTGCCACCGCTGAAGGAAGTGACAGCTCATGTCCGCACCAGCGCCGTCCCCGCTGGCCATCGTCGACGCCGAGCCCCTGCCCCGGCAGGAAGAGGTCCTCACGGACGCGGCGCTCGCCTTCGTGGCGGAGCTGCACCGGCGGTTCACCCCGCGCCGTGACGAACTCCTCGCCCGCCGGGCCGAGCGCCGCGCCGAGATCGCCCGCACCTCCACGCTCGACTTCCTGCCCGAGACGGCCGCTGTCCGCGCGGACGACTCCTGGCGGGTCGCCCCGGCCCCGGCCGCGCTGAACGACCGGCGCGTCGAGATCACCGGCCCCACCGACCGCAAGATGACCATCAACGCGCTCAACTCGGGCGCGCGGGTCTGGCTCGCCGACTTCGAGGACGCCTCCGCGCCCACCTGGGAGAACGTGGTCCTCGGCCAGGTCAACCTGATCGACGCCTACACCCGGAACATCGACTTCACCGACGAGCGCACCGGCAAGTCGTACGCCCTGCGGCCGAACGAGGAGCTGGCGACGGTCGTCATGCGCCCGCGCGGCTGGCACCTGAACGAGCGCCACCTCGTCGACGCGGACGGCACCCAGGTGCCCGGCGCCTTCGTCGACTTCGGCCTGTACTTCTTCCACAACGCCCAGCGGCTGCTGGACCTCGGCAAGGGCCCGTACTTCTACCTGCCCAAGACGGAATCCCACCTCGAGGCCCGGCTGTGGAACGAGGTGTTCGTCTTCGCGCAGGAATACGTCGGCATCCCGCAGGGCACCGTCCGCGCCACCGTCCTCATCGAGACCATCACGGCCGCGTACGAGATGGAGGAGATCCTCTACGAACTGCGTGACCACGCCGCGGGGCTGAACGCAGGCCGCTGGGACTACCTGTTCTCCATCGTGAAGAACTTCCGTGACGGCGGCGCGAAGTTCGTCCTCCCGGACCGCAACGCCGTCACGATGACCGCACCCTTCATGCGGGCCTACACCGAACTCCTCGTCCGCACCTGCCACAAGCGCGGCGCGCACGCGATCGGCGGCATGGCGGCCTTCATCCCGTCCCGCAGGGACGCCGAGGTCAACAAGGTGGCCTTCGAGAAGGTCCGCGCCGACAAGGACCGTGAGGCGAACGACGGTTTCGACGGCTCCTGGGTCGCCCACCCCGACCTGGTGCCGATCGCCATGGAGTCCTTCGACAAGGTCCTCGGCGACAAGCCGAACCAGAAGGACCGGCTGCGCGAGGACGTGCACGTCGAGGCCGCCGACCTGATCGCGATCGACTCGCTGGACGCGAAGCCGACCTACCACGGCCTGGTCAACGCCGTCCAGGTCGGCATCCGTTACATCGAGGCCTGGCTGCGCGGGCTCGGCGCCGTCGCCATCTTCAACCTGATGGAGGACGCGGCCACCGCCGAGATCTCCCGCTCCCAGATCTGGCAGTGGATCAACGCGGGCGTCGAGTTCGAGAACGGGGACCGGGCCACGCCGGAGCTGGCCCGCAAGGTCGCCGCGGAGGAACTCGACGCCATCCGCAAGGAGATCGGCGAGCAGGCGTTCACGGCCGGCCACTGGCAGGAGGCGCACGACCTGCTGCTCCAGGTGTCCCTGGACGAGAACTACGCCGACTTCCTCACCCTGCCGGCGTACCAGCAGCTGGGCGGCTGACCGGCGCTCACTGCGAGCGGTCCGAGTGGCCCAGGGGCTTTCCCGGGGCCACTCGGTCGCGTACGAGCCGCTTCACCGCCGTCGGCTCCGGGAAGCCCTGCTCCCGGCGGTCCCACACCACCTCGCCGTTGACGCGGACGACGAAGACACCGCCCGTGCCCGGCTTCAGCGACAGCTCGGTCAGCTCGGCCTCGAAGGTGGTCAGCAGTTCCTGCGCCAGCCAGGTGGCACGCGGCAGCCACCGGCACTGGGTGCAGTACTCGATCTGGACCGTCTGGCTCATCCCGGGTGCACCGACCAATCCTGTTCCACCGTCGGCTTGCCGTGCAGGTCGGGGACCCGCTTCAGCCAGTCCGGACGGCCCGCCCGTGTCTTCGCCGCGCGGGCGGCCTCCTCGGCCGCGAGTTCCTCACGGCTCGGGAAATCGGTGGGCAGCCACTGGGGCGAGAGCCGGACGCGGTCCAGGAGGTAGCCGACGTAGGCGTCCCGGACGTCGTCGGGAGTGGCGAATCCGGCGTCCTCGGCCAGCCAGGCGTCCGGCACCTCGGCGACGATGCCGCGCAGCAGCTCCTCCGTGACGCGGGGCGCGAGTTCGGCGTCGGCGGCGCGCAGGTCGGGGCCGTAGTGGCCGAGGGCGTGGTGGCGGAAGTCGTACTTCCTGCCGGGGGTCGTGGTGTCCCAGCGGTGGTGGAAGACGAGGGCGGCGCCGTGGTCGATGAGCCACAGCCGCGGGGGCGCGGTGCCGAGCGTGGGCCAGACCATCAGGTTGGAGCTGTGGACCGTACGGTCGACGTTGGCGGTCAGCGCGTCCAGCCAGACGATCCGCCCGGCCTCGACCGGGTCCACCGGGAACGACCTGGCGATCTTCGGCGTGAAGTCCCGGGCGCCCGGCAGATAGTCCATGCCGAGGTTGAGGCCCGCGCTGGCGCTGTGCAGGTCGCGCACCTCCTGATGCGGCTCTGCGTCGGCGATGGCGGGGTCGAAGTGGACGAGGACGAGTTCCGGGAAGCGCAGGCCGAGCGCGCGGGCGAGCTCACCGACGATCACCTCGGCGACCAGCGCCTTGTGTCCCTGCGCCGAGCCGGTGAACTTCACGACGTACGTTCCCAGGTCATCGGCCTCGACGACTCCGGGCACGGAGCCGCCGGACCGCAGGGGCTCCACGTAGCGGGTGGCGGTGACCTCGGGCAGCATCCTCTCAGGCTATATGCGGATCACCGCAGGGTCCGGGCGGCGTAGTCGCCCCCGGCCTCCGGGGGACAGGCACCAGGGGGCTGATGTGACATCCCTCACGCAGGGGTCGGCTACTAACCAAGCGGACTAGTAGACGCGCCGCCGACGACATATGGGATTTGTCCGTCTTGGTCGGGGCAGCGGGGAGCCTTCGCTCGCAGGTGCGCCGCCTGCTCACCCTCCGCCCGCATTCCCCGCAAGAGCGGCGTTCCTGATGGGCCGACAGCAAACAGCAAACGTCGCGGACGCGAAGACGACAGGTCCTTGCGTGTCTGGCAAGGGGCGTGGGTACCTACGAAGCCCGATAGTGGACGAGCCCTTTGCGCTCCCTGTGAAGGGGTCCTGAGAATGAGCGCCCGGCGATCACCGAATGAGGGTTCACGCATGGGCAAGCATCGCAAGACGCAGCACTACCGGCGCATAGTCATCGCCACCGTCGCCATCGGCGCCGTCGGCGTACCGTCCGTCGCCCTGGCCTGTTCCGACTGGCCGTCCGCCACGGACGACCCGGCAACCGTCGCCGCGACGAGCACGCCCACGGCACCGTGGCACCACGGCCACCGCCAGCACCGCCATCACCACCGCAACGGTGATGTCACGCACGCGCCGCGGCCCACCGCGCCGGCCGCGCCGAGGGCAACCGCTCACCCGAGCGCCGGGAAGAAGACCGCGGCCCCCGAGCCCCGGCGGACCACCGTGCCCCGCACGCCCGCGGCCCCCACCGCTCCGTCCACGGCCCCTGCCGCGCCGAGCACCCCGAAGCCCACCGCCACCGCGTCCGGCGTCACCGCTCGCATCGTGCAGCTCGTCAACGCCGAACGCGCCAAGGCGGGGTGCCAGGCCCTGACTCCGAACGCCGACCTGACCAAGGCCGCGCAGGCGCACAGCGCGGACATGGCGGCCCACCGGAACATGTCGCACACCGGATCCGACGGCTCCTCCCCCGGCGACCGCATCACGCGCGCCGGCTACACCTGGAGCAGCTACGGCGAGAACGTCGCCTACGGCTACACCACCGCGGAAGAGGTCATGGCGGGCTGGATGTCCAGCCCGGGACACCGGGCCAACATCCTCAACTGCGGGTTCAAGGAGATCGGCGTCGGTCTCGCACAGCCCGGCAGCTACTGGACCCAGGACTTCGGCACCGCCCGGTGATCCGAGCGGGTCAGGCCCCTGCCAGCGGGTTCGGCAGGGGCAGATAGCGGGCGTCCGCGCCGTCCGCGCCGGTCCAGCGCAGCAGCAGGTTGGTCTTGCCCGGCAGGGTGGGCGCGCTGAGCAGGGCGGGGATCTCGGGCAGGTCGTGCCGGGCGAGTTCACGCCGGACGGCCGGCCAGGGGTCCAGACCCGGCCGGTGCTCCGCGAGGGCGGCGGCGATCTCGGTGAGGTGGTTGACGACCAGGCAGTACACCAGCCGCTCCCAGCCGGCGGCACGCGGCACGTCCGGCAGCAGCTTGACGCCCTCCGAGTCCCGGAACAGGGCCTGCACGGGCATGCCGGCCCCGTCCACGGCGACGAGGGTGTTCTGCAGATGGGCCTCCACGACAACCCCGTGGTCGTGGAAGGCGGTCAGGGCGGGCGGTACGACCTGCCGCAGATACGCCTCCCACCAGCCCTCCGGGTCGGCCGTGGCGGACAGCGGGCTGCCGTCGAAGCCTTCGGCGAGGCCCGCGGCGAGCAACGGGGTGGCACCGGGCAGCAGATGGCCGCGCAAACCGTCCCGGACGAGCACGGCCAGCTCCTCGAAGGCGAAGGCCGCAGTGCGGTAGCCGCGGTCGCTCAGCCAGGCCGCGGGCGGTCCCATCGCCGCGAAGGCGTGCCCGGCCGCGATGTCGGTGCGGCGCAGCCTGCGCAGGTCGTGACGCCACAGCCGGCGGACGTCGTTGGTGATCCGGACGTCCAGGCTGAACTTCAGGAACAGGTCCCGGCGCGGCTCGTACACCGTGCGGATCGCCGCCGTGGGCCAGGTGTCGAACGCGGTCGTGCCGAGCCGCAGCAGACGGCCGTCGGCGAACGCGGGGGCGAGGTCGCGGGCGACGAGGTCGAGCTGCCAGGGGTGGGCCGGCAGCAGCCGGTAGCCGGGCGGGGCCGTGCCCAGGGCGTCCAGGGCGGTGGTGTCGCCCTCCTCGGTGACCTGGTCCTCGCGGACGGCGAGCAGCACCAACGCGAAGCGGGCATGGGCCTCGGGTGCGTACGGCAGCCAGGACGCGACCGGGCCGCCGCCGCGCGCCTTGGGCGCCGGGTGGCAGGGGTGGCCGGTGAGCAGGGACTGCTCGGAGCGCAGATACGGGTCCGCGGGGGCCGTGGCCCGCTCACGGGCGGTGAGCAGGGCGGCGATCGCGTCCCGGCTGTCGATCATCTCGGCGGGCAGGTCGCCGCCGGGCAGTCCGGTGTGCCGGCGCAACTCCTCGGCGACCAGTTTGACCAGTTCCGAGTGGCCGATCCGGCGCCAGGCCCCGGCCGCACACACCTCGGGCTCCGCGGGGCGCCGCCCGGCACGCACCCGCAGCAGGCGGCCGCCCGGCAGCCGGTGGACGCGCCGGTCACCGACGTCCGGGAGCGGCTCGGCCACCTCCCGCAGCAGACAGTTGAGCAGGGACGCTGCCGCATAGGCGTCGGCGCGCCGGCCGGCCTCGGCGGTGGGGGGTGTGAGGTCCACGCGTTCCATTCGTCCGTCGTCCAGGGGCCCGCTGTCGTCCCTGCGCGCGCCGGGTGCGCCGCGCGGGAGCCGGTGATGATCAGTATGGCTGTCGTCCCCGGCAGTCACCGACAATCGTGCCGTGCCCGCGTACCCGAGGAGCCGACCGTGCACCGTCCCACCATCGCCGAGGCCGAGATCACCGAGGAGCTGGCCACCGTCCGGCCCGGCCTGCTGCCCCGGTACGTGGCGGAGCTCCCGGGTGCCCGCGCCGCCGTGCTGACCCGGTTGTGGCGGGCGCTGGCCCATGAGCCGCTGCCATGGCTCGCCGGCCGGGTGCGCGGGGCGCACGGCCTGGCGCTGCGCCTGGGCGACGGCCGGACCCTGCACGGCCCGCACGCGGACCCGTACGCCACGAGCGCGTACGTCACCGCCGTCCGCCTCGACCGGGAACGCCACGACGATCCGGCGCGCCTGATGGCCGCCCTCGGGGTGCCGCACGCGGCCTCCTTCGCGGCCGAACTCGCGCACAGTGTGGCCTCGCTGGCGCTGTCCCGGGCGGGCTCGGATCACTCGAAGGAGTGGCCGGATGAGGACTGGGAGTGGGAGCAGCGGGTGGTCGACGGGCATCCGTTCCACCCCAACTGCCGTTCCCGGCCCGGGTTCTCGGTGGCGGACCAGCTGGCGTACGGCCCCGAGCACGGGCCGGTGGTGGACCTGGGCACGGTGCCGGTGCCGGCGGCCGAGTGCCTGGTGTCCGGTGACTGGCCGACGGAACTGCGGGCGGGCGGGCGGCTGTTGGTGCCGGTGCACCCGTGGCAGGCCGCGCATGTGCTCGGACGGCCCTACGACACCTGGCGCCCGGCCCGGCCGCTGATGTCCCTGCGTACCCTGGCGCTGCCCGGCGGCCCGCACGTGAAGACCGCGCTGAGCGCCCGGCTGACCTCGTCGGTACGGGACATCTCCGGCTACTCGGTGCGGGCCGCGGCGACCCTGTCCGCCTTCGCCGAGGACCTGGCGGCGCGCACCGACGGCCTGCTGCACGTCACCCGCACGCTCGGAGCGGTCACGGCCCACTCCCCCGCCCTGGCCGCGCTGCTGCGGGAGTCGCCGGAGGTGTACGCGGCACCGGGTGAACGCGTGCTGCCGGTGGCCGCGCTCGCCACCACGGCCCTGCCCGAGTCGCCCGCCTGGCTGGCCTCGTTCACCCGGCTGGCGCTCACCGTGGGCCTGCGCCTGCTGGACCTCGGCGTGGCCCTGGAGGCCCACGGCCAGAACCTTCTGGTCGTCCTGTCGGCCGACGGCGCTCCGCTGCGCCTGGTCTACCGCGACCTGGCCGACATCCGGATCAGCCCCGCCCGCCTGTCCCGCCACGGCATCCCCGCGCCCGCCCTCACCGGCCGCCTGGTCACGGACGACGAAACGACGCTGCGGCGCAAGCTGTTCGGCTCCCTGGTGGCAGGTGCCCTGGCCGCCACGGCGGGCTCGGGCCCGGCCCTGGCCACAGCGCTCCGAACCACCCTGCCCGCCTTGCCGCACACCCCCGACCTGGCATCCCTGTACGACACCCCGGTACCGACGAAGGCCCTGACCCTGATGCGCCTCTCCCCCGACCGGACCGGAGACCTCTGGACGACGCTGCCCCATCCCTGCGCGACGCTTTTTCCGACTGCTGACTGATTTTGCGTCATATCAGCAGTCCTGAAATCGCGTTGGCGTCAGCATGACCGTCCGCAGGGTGTACCTCTGGGAGGTCAGCCCGGACACGAGAGCCTTGAGGGCAGCAGATGACTGACGTCGACAGCAGTGACAGCCTGATGACGCCGATACAGCCGGAACAGCTGGAACCGGGGGCCGTGATCGCGCAGTCGCTGGACAACCAGTGGGTCCCCGCACAGCTCACCAAGGACATGATCGAGCGCGGTCAGTCCCTGGACCAGGTCGGTCGCCGGCGCGTCCGGGAGGTGCGGGCCGAGTACTTCCGCGGCCTCATCAACGCCAGCCAAGTCGTGGTCAACCGCGCCTACTTCTACAACAACGACGCGATCAGCCGCGACCTGGTCGAAGAGGGGGAGGCTCGCGCGGCGCATCGAAGGCTTCTCGCCTCGGGAGCGATCGTCCCCTTCCTCCTGGGCGAGCGGCACCCGGCCGAGGAGCCGCCCGGCCATCTCCACCTGCGGCGTGAAGGCTTCACCGCCTGGCAGGAGACGCTGGCGGGCCTGGCGGCCGGCGACCGGGTGCGCTGTGTCCGTATGTCGTGGGACGACTCCGCGGGCGACCAGGAGAACCGGGACCGCACCCGGATGCGGCTCTACCAGCCCTTCACCGAAAAGGTCCAGGGGCTCACCGCCAAGGACATCGACATCCTCGCCGCCCACGTCGGCGTCGCCCGCGAGGACGCCGACCGGTTCGGCGAGCGGCTGGGCGAGGTGGTCGGTTTCAGCAACGGCCTCAGCGTCCGCAGACAGCCGGTCGTGCGCAACACCCTGTACGAGGAGTTCGTCTCCGTCCCGGGGACGAACGTGGCGGAGGGCAGATACGACCGCGGCAAGCCCTTCGCGGCGGAGATCAAGCAGCTCCTGGATCTGATCTACAACGTCAACCTGGCCGACGCCCTGGGGCGTTACCCGCTCACTCCGGTCGGCAGCCTGCGGCGCGTGGTGCTGCAGGAGGCCCGCGAGGCCAGGGCCGCCACGGTGGGAGTCGTCCAGGATCCGGAGCAGTTGCTGACGTTCCTGCGACGGCAGACCTTCGCCGCCGTTCAGGACCGTCTGACGCCGGAGGCGGTGAACGCCCTGACCCTGCACGACATCTGGCGGCTGCGGCAGACCCCCGCCTGGAACGCCTACATCCAGGCGTTCGGCGAGCTGACCGCCGCTCCGGAGGCGTTCCACGACGGCGTCGGACGGGTCTTCGACGGCTACGTCCGGCTCAACGCGGAGATCCTCAAGCTGGCGCGGGAGCGCCGACAGGCCCGGCCCACGGCGTGGCGTCCGGTGGTCGAGGTCGTCGTCACGGTGGGCGCGGCCGTGTTCACCGCCGTCAGCGGCAACGACGTCTGGGAAGTGGCCGGTTCGATCCTGCCGCTCACGGTGAGCGGCTCGCTGACCGGTTCGGTGCAGCTGGTGCTGCGCAACCGCATGGCCGGACGGCAGGAACAGAGGTTCGCCCGCGAGATCGCCACCGTACGACTGGCGAGTGAACGAGAATGGGCACAGTTCCACGACCTGGTGCGGCGCCTGCCGGGCTACCGGGACGCCGCGGGTACGGCCCCGACGGGCACGGCCTCGGCGACCACCCAGGACAACGAAGACCTGCCGGAATACTGACGAGCCGGAGAACGCCCTTGCACAGCCTGCCGAGTCCCCGATGAACCGGTACGAGGCCCTTCGCCGGGACGCCCCCGAGTGGTTTCGCGACGATCCCGAGGGGATCCGGATCCTCACGGATGCGTCACAGATCCGCGCGGCCCGGCGCCAGGTGACCACGGCTCGCGACAGTGGCCGCGGCGGACCGTTCGGGGCCCTGTGGGCGCGGGTGCGGGCCGCGCTGCGACCGGTCCCGGTGGGTGTGGTGTCGGCCGGACGTCACCTGTGGTACCTGCGTGATCCGGTGCGCTTCCCGGACGGCCGCCTGGGTCTGTACGACCGTATCCTGCCGCCCCCGGGCTCCTCGCCCGGCGTGGTGATCCTGCCGCTGCTCGGCCCCGAGGGGCGGGTGGTGCTGATCGAGCACTACCGGCACGCCACCCGGAGCCGGCACTGGGAGGTGGTGCGTGGCTTCGGGCAGCCGGGTGCCACGGCGACGGAGAACGTCACCCGGGAGTTGCGGGAGGAGATCGCCGCCACCCCGACCGCGGTGATACCCCTCGGCGAGATGCACCCGGACACCGGCCTGCTGGCCCACAAGGTCGCCCTCTACGCGGTGCGTGTCGACGGCATCGGTGAGGTCGAGAAGGGCGAGGGGATCCACCGGGCGATCACCGTGACGGCGGCCGAGGCGGAGGAGATGGCGGCCGACGGGCGGATCACCGACGGCTTCTCCCTCGCCGCGCTGTACCGGGCGCGTATCGCGGGCCTGTTCGGACCGGGGACGCCGGACGTGTCCGGGGCCGGGGCGCCGGACGGGGGCACCTGAGCGCGACCGGGCGGCCGGCGGAGACGGTGACCCGGCATTTTGGAGTCTGGCCCGTCTGATCAATAGGATCCGCCGATGATCAGAAGACAACGGCTGGCAGCGGGAGTCTGCGCTCTGCTCGCCGCCCTGACGGCAGGGATCGCGTTCCCGGCCGGAGCGGTCGCCGACGAGACGGACCAGGCCGCTCCGAAGGTCGAACTGGTGCTGGACGTCAGCGGTTCCATGCGCGCCCGCGACATCGACGGCGGCACCCGGATGGCCGCGGCGAAACAGGCGTTCAACGAGGTGCTGGACGCCACCCCGGAGGAGGTCCAGCTCGGCATCCGGACGCTGGGCGCCAACTACCACGGCAACGACCGCAAGGAAGGCTGCAAGGACACCGAGCAGCTCTACCCGGTCGGCCCGCTCAACCGGACCGACGCCAAGACGGCCGTGGCCACGCTGGCGCCGACCGGCTGGACCCCGATCGGGCCCGCGCTGCTGAAGGCCGCGGACGACCTGAACGGCGGTTCCGGCACCCGCCGTATCGTCCTGATCAGTGACGGCGAGGACACCTGCCAGCCGCTCGACCCGTGCGAGGTGGCCCGGGAGATAGCCGCCAAGGGCATCGGGCTGACCATCGACACCCTCGGCCTGGTGCCGGACGCCAAGACGCGCGACCAGCTCAGCTGCATCGCGGACGCGACCGGCGGCACCTACACCGACGTACGGCACAAGGAAGAACTGTCCGACCGGGTCGGCGAGCTGGTCGACCGGGCGGCCGATCCGGTGGTCACGCCGGTGGCCACCGAGGGCGCGGACAGCTGCGAGAAGGCTCCGGCCCTGAAGTCCGGGCTGTACACCGACCGGGCCGAGTTCGGGCAGCAGCGCTGGTACAAGGTGGACGTCGAGCCCGGCCAGGAACTGCGCGCCTCGGTGAGCGTGGCGGACGACCGGGCCGTCAGCCCGAACCACGGTGTGCTGCTGCGGGCGGTGACGGTGCACGGCCGGGAGATCGTGCGCGGCGAGGCCGCCGGCACCGGCCGTACGGACGTCATCTCCACCGGTCTGCGCTACCCGAAGGCGGACAGCGACGACGACACGGCCGCCGCGGAGACGGTGTGCCTGCAGGTCGCCAGCTCCTTCTCGGCCGCGGCCGGGGTGAAGACCAAGCCCGGTCTGCCGCTGGAGCTGACCGTGGACGTCGTGGACGGGCCCTCCGGGCACCATGACGTGGCCGCCTTCGGGCTCGGCCGCGGCTGGTGGCTGCTGGGTGCCCTGGTGCTGATCGGCTTCCTGGCGGGTCTGCTGTGGGGCTGGCTGTCGCGTTGGCGGGTCGCCGTCTGGAGGACGAACTGATGCGTATCACACGTGTGCTGGGCGCCGCACTGCTGGCGCTGGGACTGGCCGCCGGACCGGCCGCCGCCGACTCCTCGCCCTCCCCGAGCGCCTCCGGCGACGACAGGGCGCCCACCCGGGCGGGCACCTCGTTCCGTACGGCGACGGAGATCGAGCAGGGGCAGAAGGCCACCGCGTCCGGATCCACGGGCGACTACCTGTACTGGTCGTTCCCCGCGGACACCGGGCAGCGCCCCACCGTCAGGGCGACGGTGAAGCTCCCTGACACGCACGGCTCCGAGACGTGGCAGCTCGACGTGTACGACGGGCTGCGGCGCCGGCAGGCCTGCCAGTACGGAGCCGCGACCCGCACCGCCGCGCAGGGCACCGGCTCGGTCGAGCTGGCCTGTGTGCTGCGTACGGTGCGCGGCTGGGCGGAGCCGTGGGCCACCGACCCGCTGCCGGGCACGTACTACGTCCGGCTGACGGTGGTCGACCTCGCCGCCGCCGACCTCGGCCAGCCGGTGAGTGCCGAGGTGCGTGCCGGATCCAAGGACATCGGCGGCGCCGCTGCCGTGGACGGGTCGCTGGGCAAGCCGCTCGTTCCCGGGATCGCCGTCAAGTCCGCGACGGACGAGGACGGTTCCAAGGGCGCGGTGCTGTCCAGTTTCGGCTCGGACGACGGCTGGTCGTCCGGGTGGTGGTCCGACCGGTGGGTGTGGACCGGGATCGGAGCCGTGCTCGCTGCGCTCGCCGGGATCGGGGGGTATGCGCTGACGCGGGGGTCCGGACGGCCGTCGTAGCGTGAAGGCCCGCCTGCCGGCGGGCCTTCGCCTTTTCCCGCCCGGGCGGGCTGGAAGGCCGAGGCCGTGGTGGGTGGGTTCAGGCGTTGCGCAGGGACTTCGCGATCGGGCTCTCGCCCGTCACCGTCAGACGGCCGTCCCGGATCGCCTCCGGCAGGTCCGCTTCGCCTCGTGCCACGGCCTCGGAGGTGTCCGCGTCCATCGTCAGCCGTGCGTCGGCCTCGTGGGGGGCGGGGCCGTCGGTGTAGGCCGGGCCGCTCCCGGCGCCGACGTGCAGGTGGAAGTGGCCTTCTTCGAGGCTCACTTCGACGGTTCCCTCGCCTTCGAGGGACCGCAGCAGCGGCAGGGCGAACCAGTGGGCGCGGACCGCGTCGGTGGGCCTGCGGTCGCCCAGCTCGGCCTCGCCCCATTTCCCGAGCGCCTGCAGAACGGGCAGCAACTCACGCCCGCGGGGCGTGAGTTCGTACACGTAGGCGGCGCCGGGCGGGGGCAGCCGGCGGCGGGTCGTGAGGCCGTCGCGTTCCATGTCCTTCAGCCGTGAGGCGAGCACGTCCGTGCTCACGCCGGGCAGGTCCGCGTGCAGGTCCGTGTAGCGGCGGGGTCCCGCGAGCAGCTCCCGGACGATCAGCAGGGTCCAGCGGTCGCCGACGAGGTCGAGGGCGCGGGCTGCGGAGCAGTACTGGTCGTAGCTTCGGCGAGGTGGCATGCGACGCAGTCTAGACATGTTGTTGGACTTTCCAAGCTCTCACTTGGTAAAACCAAGTAACACGAGTTCCCGGAGGGGTGCATGGAGTTCCGGCAGTCCAACAAGCTCAGCGAGGTGTGCTACGAGATCCGTGGCCCGGTGATCGAGCACGCCAACGCACTGGAGGAGGCGGGGCACAGCGTGCTGCGCCTGAACACCGGCAACCCCGCGGCCTTCGGCTTCGAGGCGCCCGAGGAGATCCTCCAGGACATGATCCGGATGCTGCCGCAGGCGCACGGCTACACGGACTCCCGTGGGGTCCTCTCCGCCCGCCGCGCGGTGGCCCAGCGCTACCAGGCCCTCGGCCTGGCGGTGGACGTCGACGACGTGTTCCTCGGCAACGGCGTATCGGAGCTGGTCTCGATGGCCGTACAGGCGCTGGTCGAGGACGGCGACGAGATCCTCGTCCCCGCACCGGACTTCCCGCTGTGGACGGCCGTCACGACCCTCGCCGGCGGCAAGGCGGTGCACTACCTGTGCGACGAACAGGCCGACTGGAACCCGGACCTGGCCGACATGGCGTCGAAGATCACCGACCGCACCAAGGCCGTGGTCATCATCAACCCCAACAACCCGACCGGCGCGGTCTATCCGAAGGAGGTCGTGGAGGGCATCCTCGACCTGGCCCGCCGGCACGGGCTGATGGTGTTCGCCGACGAGATCTACGACCAGATCCTGTACGACGACGCCGTCCACCACTCGGCCGCGGCGCTCGCCCCCGACCTGGTGGTGCTCACCTTCTGCGGGCTGTCGAAGACCTACCGGGTGGCCGGCTTCCGGTCCGGCTGGCTGGTGGTCACCGGTCCCAAACAGCACGCCCGGGACTACCTGGAGGGCCTGACCATGCTGGCCTCCATGCGGCTGTGCGCCAACGCGCCCGCCCAGTACGCCATCCAGGCCGCGCTCGGCGGACGCCAGTCCATCCGCGAACTGACCCTGCCCGGCGGCCGGCTGCACGAACAGCGGAACGTGGCCTGGGAGAAGCTGAACGAGATCGAGGGCGTGTCCTGCGTCAAGCCCAAGGGCGCGCTGTACGCGTTCCCGCGCATCGACCCCAAGGTCCACGCGATCCACGACGACGAGAAGTTCGTCCTGGATTTGCTGCTGCGCGAGAAGATCCAGGTCGTCCAGGGCACCGGCTTCAACTGGCCCTCCCCCGACCACTTCCGCATCCTGACCCTGCCGCACGCGGACGACCTGGAGGCGGCGATCGGCCGGATCGGCAGGTTCCTCGGCGGGTACCGGCAGTAGCACCTCCGGCCCGTGTGGCCCGTTTCGCTCATCCGTGCGAAGATCACCCGGCAACGACCGGGGGCTGCGCGCGGAACGGGCCCCGCAGGCCGCCGGTGCGCGCCCGACCAGCGCCGCACCGCCCGCCCCCCTGGTCCGTTTCCGGCACATCACGCAGACCATGCAGATCAGGGGGATCACCAGTGTTCTCGTACGGACAACGCCGCACGGCCGTCGCCGTGTTGTGCGCGGCGCTGCTCGGCCTCGCGGCCCCGGCCGCACGGGCCGACGCGCCCGCGCCGTCCGGGTCCTCGACCACACCCTCGGCCGGGCAGGAGGCACGGCAGGCCGCGCAGTTCTGGACCGCGCAGCGCATGGCCGACGCCCGGCCGCTGGACGCGGTGCGGGACACACCGTCGGCGCCGGGGGCGTCGGCCGCGGCGGCGGCCCGGCCCAAGGGCACGATGTTCAAGGGAACACGGCTGGTCGGCACGTTCTTCGGTTCGGACGGGCCGCGCGGCACCACCTGGCACTGCACCGGCAGCGTGATCGACACACGGGCCCGCGACATCGTGCTCACCGCCGCCCACTGCGCGCTGAACATGAAGGGCGACTACATCTTCGTCCCGAAGTTCGTGAAGGGCGCGGCCCCCGACCGGCAGCCGTACGGCATCTTCCACATCCAGCGGGTCTTCATCGACCCCCGGTACGTGCCCGACCGCGGCTCCACGACCACCAAGAAGGCCGCGTCCGACCTGGACACCGCGTTCGCCCGGGTCTCGGCCAACCAGCAGGGCAAGTCCCTCCAGGACGCCGTGGGCGGCGGACTGACCTTCACCCGGCCCTCCGGCTACGCCCACCGAGGCGTCACCGTCGTCGGCTACCCCTCCCACCGGCACAACAGCGCCGGGCGCGCCGTCAAGTGCACGGTGCCCACGAAGCAACTGCGCGGCTACCGGCAGATGTCGATGACCTGCGGCGGCTACTACGGCGGGGTCTCCGGCAGCCCCTGGATCACCGACTACAAGGACGACGCCCGCACCGGACACGTCATCGGCAACCTCGGCGGCTACAACGGCGGCGGCAACGACGCCAACGTGGACTACATCAGCTACGCCACCACGTTCGGCGCCGAAGCCGCCGACCTCCTCGCGAACGCAGTCGCCGACCAGGCCCCGCCCGCCGACCTGCCGCCGTACCGGGGGCTGAAGGGCACCCTGCCCGGCGGCGCGGCACGCTGGCGCAAGGCCACGCTCACGGCGTCCGGTGACTACACCGGCGACCGGCGCGGCGATCTGCTCGTCGTCTGGGCCGACGGCGCCGTCACCCTGTACCCCGGGGACGGCAGGGGCGGATTCGGGGCCGAGAAGCAGCTGCGGAAGGCCAACTCCACCTGGACGCACGCCCAAACCGTCGCCGGGGGCGCCTTCGCGGGCAGCACCCGGTCCGGACTGCTGGTGCGCTGGTCCGACGGCGAGGTCACCCTCTACCCGCAGCCCGGCCCGTCCGGCCTGGGCCGCGAGATCCGGATGGCCCGGCCCGGTTCCGCCTGGAAGAACGCCGTCCAGTTCACCACCGGGCCGTTCGCGGACGACCAGGGCACCGGCCTGCTGGTGCGCCGGTCCGACGGCTCGCTCACCCTGTACACCGGGGTCGGCGCCGGCGGCTTCGGCACCGGCACCCAGCTGCTCGCGGCGAACGGCACCTGGACCAAGGCGGCCCTGCTGACCGGCGGCGACTTCGGTGACACGGCCGCCGGGGACCTGTTCGTGCGCTGGCCGGACGGCTCCCTCGACACCTACACCGGCACCTCCGCCGCGGGGCTCGGCACCAAAGCCCGGGTGCGCGGCCCGAACAGCCTGTGGAAGCACGCCCAGGTGATGACCGCCGGCGGCTTCCGCTCCGGCCGCCGCGCCGACGACCTGGTCGTCCGCTGGTCCGACGGCGAGACCACGCTGTACGCCGGCACCGGCGCCAAGTCCCTCGGCACCGAGTACACGCTGGTCCACCCCGGCACCTGACCGCACCGGGCGGCCGTACCGTCAGCGCGCTCGCCGCGCCGTCCGGGCCGCACACGGCGGCGCGAGGACGAGGGCCAGGATCGCCCCTCCGGTACGGCGGACCAGCGCGCGCCGCCCGCCGTCGAGCGCGGGCGGGTCGAGGGCGAGGATGCGGATGCGGCAGGGCGCCTCGCCGGCCGGGCTGCGCCGCTCCGCCTTCACTGCGGCCTCCTTCAACGCCCAGGCGGCGGCGAGGAGTTCGGGCCGTCCGGTGACGAGGGCCCGCTCCTGCCGGAGCAGTACGTGGTCCGCCGCCCGGTGCACCGCCGCCGCCGAGGACGTCTCGCACAGGTCCACGCCGACCGGTTCCCGGGACACGGCCGCCGCGACATGGTGCGCCGTGCGGCTGAGGGAGACGTGCGGTCCGGGCACCGTACCGCCGCTCCGGCCGGCGGCGACGCTCACGCACGGGCTGCCGTCCTCGCGGGGCAGGATCTCCACCGCACCCGCCGGCGCCCCGGTCACCGCGGCCACCAGGCTCTTGGCGAGCAGCCGGCCGGCGGCCCACCCGGCCTGCCGCCACGGCTGGAGCCGGTGAAAGACCTGCCGTTCGGCCGGGGTCAGCAGCGGCAGCGGCGACCAGGAGGGCGCCCGGTCGAGGGTGTCACGGCGGGCCACGACCAGGGCGGCGGCGCCCCAACGGTGGACTGTCCCCGCCGAGATCGCGGGGAAGGCGCTGTGCACGGCTCCTCCCCGTCCTCACGCTGCCGCGCCGGCGTCGCCGCCCGCCCGGAGCTGCCGGGCCAGCGCGGTCACGGTGCGGCAGATCTGCGGGGGCGTGTGCGCGCCGGTGACGAAGAACCGCAGCCGGGCCAGCTCCTCCGGGACCGCGGGATGCAGGATCGGGTTGACGCTGACGCCCAGCCGGAACAGCTCCTGGGCCAGCCGGAGCGTCCGCGCCGAGTCCCCGACGATGCACGGCACGATCGGCGTGCCCGCGCCGGCCCCCGTGTCCACTCCCGCGCGGCGGGCGAGCCGCAGGAACAGCGCCGCGTTCTCGCGCAGCCGGGAGACCCGCTCCGGTTCGTCCCGCATCAGCCGCAGCGCGGACAGCGCGGCCGCCGTGTCGGCGGGGGTCATGCCGGCGCTGTAGACGAAGCCGGGGGCGGTGTAGCGGAGGTAATCGATCGTGGGGCGGCCCGCGGCGACGTAGCCTCCGCAGCCGGCCAGCGCCTTGGACAGGGTGCCCATCCACAGGTCGACGTCGGCACGCTCGACGCCGAAGTGCTCGCCGACGCCCCGTCCGGTGGCGCCGAGCACGCCGATGCTGTGCGCCTCGTCGACCATCAGCAGCGCCCGGTGCCGGCGCTTGACCTCGATCAGGGCGGGCAGGTCGGCGATGTCGCCGTCCATGCTGTACACGCCCTCGGCCACGACCAGCACCCGGCGGTACCGGTGCCGGACCCGGCCGAGCAGGGCGTCCAGGGCGTCCGGGTCGTTGTGCGGGAACGGCTGCCGGGTGGCGCCGGAGAGCCGGCAGCCCTGGAGGATGCTGTCGTGGGCGAGCGCGTCGTGCACGATCAGGTCGTCCGGGCCGGCCAGGTGCCCGATCACGGTGACGTTGGTGGCGTGCCCGCTGGTCAGGGTGATCGCGTCCGCGGTCCCGAGGGTGGCGGCGAGTTCGGTCTCCAGTTCCACGTGGAGCGGCCGGCTGCCGGACAGCAGCCGGCTGGCGGACGCCGACGTGCCGTAGCGGGCGACGGCCTCCGTGACCGCCTCCCGGACCCGGGGGTCGGTGGCCAGGCCGAGGTAGTTGTAGCCGGCGAAGGAGACCAGCTCCCGGCCGCCGACGACCGTGCGGTCCGTCATGCCGCGCTCGTGGACCAGCAAGTACGGGTTGGGCAACCGGAGTTCGTCCAGTACGGCCATGCGCTCGCGGTGTGCGGCGACCTCGGGGAAGCACTCGATCCGCGCGGCGCTGTCGGCTACCTCCGGCTCAGCCGGCCCCGGCTCGCCCTCGATCAACGCGGTCACTGCGCCGACGGTCGGCCGGGCCCATCTGCCGTCGATCGTCAGCGCGGGCCACCGGCGCTTGAGCGAGGCGAACAGGTCGGCCAGCATCAGCGAGTCGAAGCCGAGGTCGTCGACGAGCCGCTGTTCGGACGTGAGGTGCTCGACCGGGAAGGCACTGACACGGGCGATCTGCTCCCGCACCACGGCCTCGACGGCACCGGCTCCGACGGCGTGCGGCCCTTCGGCGGGATCCGCGGCATCGACGGGACATGTTGCATCGGCGCGACCCGCGGCATCGGCGCGACCCGCGGCATCGACGGGACCCGCGGCACCGGCGGGACCCGCGGCACCGGCGGGACGCGTGGCCTCGGCAGCACCGGGACTTCCGGTCGCGCCCTCCGCAGCAGGGTTCGCGACCGCGCCCGGTCTCACGGCGACGCGCGAGGACGGGCCGGGCGGCCTGGCCGGTGGGGCCGGTTGGGCCGGCGCCGCGGACAGAGTCTCGCCGAGGCGCCTGAGGACTGCCACCTGCTGCTGAACGAGGTCGAGCAGCGCGTGCAGGGCGTTCTCGGTGCCGTGTACACGCGTCCCGGGATCCTGGATGCCGTGTGCGGGCGTCGAGTGGTCCTCGGTGTCCTGTGCGGGCGTCCCGGGATCCTCGATGCCCTGTGCGGGCGTCGAGTGTTCCTCGGTGACCTGTGCGGACGTCACGGGATCCTCGACGCCCTGTGCGGGCGTCACGGGGTTCTCGGTGTCGTTCACGGGGTTCTCCGGAGTCGTCGCTCGGGGGTGCTCGGCGGCGGGGGTGTCCAAGGGGGCGGGGGGCGTCGCTCCGAGGTGCTCGGCGGCAGGGGTGTCCAGGGGGGCGGAGGGCGTCCGGGTGGGGGCCGGGCGGCGCAGCCAGTACGGGCGGGCGTCCAGCCGGGCCGGCGGCAGGTCCAGCAGCCGGCGTTCCTCCTGCCGCACCAGGGCCCGGGGGTCGACCGGTACGCCCAGCACCGCCAGCCGGGCGAGAGCGAGGGGCAGCGCCCACGCGTCGTCCGGCTCGGTGCCGTCCGCCGCGACGACGTGGATGCCGTCGTGGCCGGCCAGATTGCGGCGGACGCAGGCGAGCAGCGAACCGGCCCCGGCGACCTGAACGAAGACCCGGGCACCCGCTTCGCCGGCGCTGCGGACGGCGTCGCCGAAGCGGACCGGCGCGGAGGCGTGCCGCGCCCACAGCTCGCGCAGCAGCCCGGGCTCGTGGCACACGGCCCCGCTCACGGCGGACACGAACGGCAGGGCGGGCTCGGTGAGCGGGCGACCCGCGAGGCCGGTGCGCATCGCGTCGTCCGCCCCGGCGAGCCGCGGGGAGTGGAAGGCGTGGGACACGTCGAGTGCGGATGTCACGACGCCCGACTCGGCGCAGCGCCGGCGCAGCGCGTCGAGCCCGTCACGGCTGCCGCTCACCACGATCTGCCCGGGCCCGTTGAAGCAGGCGAGCCAGACACCGTCCACGTCTGCGGCGAGCCGGCGGCAGGTCTCCTCGTCGGCCTGGACGGCGAGCATCCCGCCGCGCGGCTCGGCCTCGGCCGCCCGCACCGCGGCTCCCCGGTGGGCGAGCAGCCGTACCGTGTCCTCGGCGCCGAGCACCCCGGCCGCGGCTGCCGCGGCGAACTCGCCGACGCTGTGCCCGAGGACGAGGTCGGGTACGACTCCGCAGGCGGCCAGGGTCCGGGTCGCGGCGATCTGCACGGTGCCGAGCAGCGGCTGGCACACCTCGGTGGCGGCGAGCCGTTCCTGCCCGCCGGGACCGGCCGCCGTCGTGCCGTACAGCAGCTCGGCCACGTCCAGTCCGGCCACGGCGCCGAGCGAGCCGACGGTGCGGCGGAAGCCGGGGAAGCGCTGGTGCAGGGCTCCGAGCAGGCCGGGCCGCTGGCTGCCCTGGCCGGGGAAGACGAGGGCGAGGCGGCGCTCGGCCGGCGGCAGGGGCGCGTCGGCGGCGAAGGCGCAGTCCCCGAGGTCGCCCCGGGAGCCGTCGGCGAGCTGCCGGCGGGCCCGGCGCAGCCGCGCGGTGAGCCCGGCCGGGTCGGCGGCCACGATCGCGAGCCTGCTGGGCAGCACCGCACGCCCGCCGAGGGTGTGGGCGAGGGCCGCGACGGACACCGTGGGCGTGTGCCGCAGGGTGTCGAGCAGGTCGTCGATGTGCTCGGCCAGCAGTTCGGGGTTGCCGGCCGAGAGCAGCAGCAGGTGGGGGTCGGGTGCCCCGCCGCCGGGCGTGGGGGCGGTGCGGGCACCGGCGCGGCCACGGGCCGGAAACTGCGCCGGGGCCTCGCGGAGGATCGCGTGGGCGTTCGTACCGCCGAATCCGAAGGAGCTGACGGCGGCGCGCAGCGGGGTGCCGGCGTCCGGCCACGGCCTGACGGAGCCGGCGATGCGCAGGCCTGCGGCGGTCAGGCCGAGGCCGGGGTCCGGGGTGGTGTCCGGCTGGGGCACGACCGTCCGGTGGTGCACGACCAGGGCGGTCTTGATCAGTCCCGCGATGCCGGCGGCGGGCAGCGCGTGCCCGATGAGGGCCTTGCCGGAGGACAGGTAGCACGGGCTCGGCCGCTCCGCCCGCAGCCGGCGCAGGGCCTCCACCTCCACTCTGTCGCCGACGGTCGTGCCGGTGCCGTGGGCCTCGATGAAGCCGACGGCGGAGGGCGGCACGCCCGCGTCGGCGTAGGCCCGGCGCATGGCCCGCAGCTGTCCTTCGGGGGTCGGGCAGAGGGGTCCGGGGGTGGCGCCGTCGTTGGCCGAGCCGATGCCCTCGAGGACGGCGTAGACCCGGTCGCCGGCGGCGAGCGCGTCCTTCAGCGGCCGTACGACGACGGCGCCGGCGCCTTCGCCGAGCACGAAGCCGTCGGCCCGCTCGTCGAAGGGGCGGCACACGCCGTCGGCCGAGAGGGCGCCGAGCCGGGAGAAGCCGACCAGGGTGTCGGGGGTGAGGCTGAGGTAGGCGCCGCCGACGACGGCCGTCGCGCAGGTGCCGGCGCGCAGGTGCAGCACGGCCTGTTCCAGGGCGATCAGGGAGCTGGAGCAGGCGGCGTCGACGGCGAAGCTGGGACCGCCCAGGCGGTAGTGCCGGCTGACCGCGGCGGCCGCCATGTTCAGCAGGCTGCCCGGCACGGTGAAGGCGTCCATGGGCGGGAGGAGGGCGGTGGCGCCGTCCGTGAGGGTGCGGGCGGGCCCGGTACCGGCAGAGTCTGCGTGCGACGGGTCCGCGAGGGGGCCGTCGGCGAGGGCGAGGGCCCGCATCCGTGCGGTCAGGAGGTCTTTGTAGTCGGACACCGACAGGCCGAAGAAGACCCCGGTGCCCTCGCGGTCGAAGCCGCCCCGGCCCAGCCCCGCGTCGTCGAGGGCCTCGCGGGTGACGTCGAGCAGCAGCCGGTGCTGGGGGTCCATGGCCTCCACGCGGCGGGGCGGCAGACCGTAGTGCAGAGCGGCGAAGCGGTCCGCACCGTCGAGGAAGGCGCCCCGGTCGGTGTAGGCGGCGTCGGGCACGGACCGGTCCCCGGGCGTGTGGAAGGTGCGGTGGTTCCAGCGGTCCTGCGGAACCGGACGGAACTGGCGCTCCGCGGAGAGGAGGAGGCGCCAGTACGCCCGGCTGTCACGGGCACCGGGAAAACGGCAGCCGAGTCCGACGATGGCGATGTCAGTCATGGGGGACCTGCTTGGGGTGGGGGCCGGGGCGGGCGTACGGGAAGCGGGATACGCATACGGTCGCCCGGGGTGCTGCCGGAGACCCAGCCACGGCTGTTCGTGACTTGACGGGAGCTGGGTCCCGCGGTACTTCGCGACGCTGCGGGCATGCGGGCATGCGGGCATGCGGGCATGCGGGCATGCGGGCATGCGGGCATGCGGGCATGCGGGCATGCGGGCATGCGGGCATGCAGGCGGGAACGGCAGGCAGGCGGGAACGGCAGGCAGGCGGGAACGGCAGGCAGGCGGGAATGGCGGGCCGCGGCGGGCTGTTGGGGACTGCACAGGTGATCACAGACAGGGGGAAGTGCATGGCGAACGGCGTTCACGGGACGGTGGCCGAGGGCTTCGAGGGGGTACGGGAGGGGTTCGCGCCGCACCTCGCCGGGGAGCGGGACGATCCGGGCGCACAGCGTCGCGCATCCGCTCGGTTTCGCCCGCCCGGAGTGCGGCATCGCGTACGGGTACACGCGGCGCCGGTTCGCCTTCCCGTCCGGAGTGCGCGCCTCGCCGGAGAAGGGCCGTCTGGCGCATTCGGCACTGCGGGCTGCCGTGGCTCCGTGACACCGTGCCGTCATGGGTGACCTCTTCCTCGTCCGGCACGGTGAGACCGAGTGGTCGCGGTCCGGCCGGCACACCGGGTGGACCGACGTGCCTCTCACGGAGCACGGGCGGGAGGAGGCGCGCCGGCTGGTGCCGATGATCCGCTCGCACCGGATCGGGGCGGCGTTCGTCAGCCCCCTGCAGCGCGCGCGGGAGACCGCGGAACTCATCGGCATCCCGGACGCACGGGTCGACAGCGACCTGCGCGAGTGGGACTACGGCGGGTACGAAGGCGTGACCACCGTGGAGATCCAGCGCGAGCGGCCCGGCTGGTTCCTCTTCACGGACGGAGTCACGCCCGGCCCGCCGGACCACCCGGGCGAGACGCCGGCGCAGGTCGGGGAGCGCGCCGACCGGATGCTGGCCAAGGCCGACGCCGCCCTCGCCAACACGGAGGGGGCCGTGGTCCTGATCGCCCACGGCCACTTCCTCCGCGTCCTCACCGCCCGCCGCCTGGGCCTGCATCCCCAGCACGGCGCCCTCTTCCAGCTCGCGACGGGCGCCCTGTGCCGCCTCGGGACGGAGCACGAGCGGCCGGTGGTGGCGGGGTGGAACATCCGGCCACGGGAGGGGCAGGGCTGAGGACGCCCCCCGCTGGAACAGCGGGGGGCGTCTCCGCGGCGGCAGGGTCGGCGGGAGCCGACACGAGCGTGGCGGCCGGATGCGGCCATGGCCGGCGGGACGGCCGACACCGGCGGCGAGTCGCACAGTGCGGGCAACGGGACGCCGTCGGGGTCGGCGGGGCAGCCGGACGCCATCAAGGCCGGCGGGGCAGCCGGACGCCGTCGAGGCCGGCGGGGGCCGGACGCCGTCGGCTTCGGCGGTCGTTGTCAGTCGTCGCTCGTACGCTGCGAGTGGGCCGTCCTCCGGCGGTCCCGTGACCGAGAACCCGCTCGGAAAGGAGAAGCGCCCGTGACCCGACCGCCGACCGCCGCGCAGCGGCGGGTGATCGAGGCCGCCGATCCGGTCACCGGCCGGCTACGCGGTACGGAGGCGCAGCTCGCGGCGCTGGTGACGCGGGGGCTGGCCTTCCGGCATCCCCGGCCGCCGCACGACCACTTCCTCACCCCGGCCGGCCATCGCCTGCGTGAGGCGGTGCCCGAGGCGTCGGCGGAGCCGGCGGTTCCCGAGTCCGGCACCGGGGTGTTCGCCGCGCGCGTGGGCGGCGAGGAGGAACCGCCCGCTGCCGGGCCGGGCCGGCAGCGCGAGGTGCACAGTGCCTGGCAGGGGCTGCTGGAGCTGCGCCGGATGACGAACCCCGACGGAGCCGTGGACCGGCCGTGCGGCTGGGAGCGCACACATCTGGTGCGGGCCGCGGCGCTCGCGCTGGAGGCGGCCGGGCACCACCCCGCGGGAGGGGACACGGACGGCTACCGGGTCCGCGCGACGCTGCAGCCGGAGGCGGTCGCCGTGTACGCGCCGGACGGGGCGACCCTCGCGGCCTGCGCGGCCACGCTGGAGCGGACCGGCTGGCAGGCGGGCGAGTACACCGAGCCGCGGACGAGAGTGCGCTATCTGCTGGCCTCGCCACGCCGTGCCTGACCGGCGTGGCACGATCGACCGACCGGAGATCCGAACACGAGAAGGGCAAGCAGTGGCCGAACCGTTTTCCGTCCGTGTGACCGTCCGCGGCTACGAGACCGACACGCAAGGACATCTCAACCAGGCGGTGTATCTCAACTACGCGGAGCACGCGCGCTGGTCGCTGCTCCAGGCGGCCGGGATCAGCCAGGCCGGGCTCGTGGCCCGAGGGGTGGGGCCGGTGGCGCTCGAGACGACGATCCGCTACCGGCAGGAACTGCTCGCCGGTGACGAGGTGGATGTGACCTGCGCGTTCGAATGGGGCGAGGGCAAGACCTTCCGGATCCGGCAGGAGATACGCAAGGCCGACGGCACCCTGGCGGCCGAGATCACCGCGGTCGGCGGCCTGCTGAATCTGGCGGAGCGCAAGCTGGTCACCGACCCGCGGAAGGCGTTCGAGGAACTGGCCGAGGCCCCCGCCCTGTTCGGCCTGTAGGCCCGCCGGAGGTCCACGCGTCGAGCAACTCCGGCCGGTGTCCGGCGTCAGGCCGCCCGCGCCTCGGCGATGTACACCCGCTTGTGCTCGGCCCGGTCCGTCAGTCGCTGCCGGGTGTCGGTCAACCCGCGTACGGGCGAGGTGAGTCAGCACTCCACCCGCTGAGGCACCGTCGGTTTCATCGGCAGCGCCACCGGCTACTACGACCAGTCCCACATGACCTCCGGCTTCCGCGCCGTGATGGGTGTTCCGCCACGCTCCTTCTTCTCCGGCCGGCTGCCCCGTCCGGCACCTGCCGGGCGTCCCGGCGGCCCTGAGCGCGAAGTCCCGCCGAACACGCGCGGACCGGCCGGGCCACGGGGCCGTTCGGCCGCAGGCGTGTCACCCGTTGGGCGGTACTGCCGGGGTCGGGGGCATCGGAAGACTGGTGGTACTTGATCATCCGCACGAATGGAGAGCAGCACGTGCGCCTGCGTGTTTGGTCGGCCGCAGCGGTTCTGGCAGCGGCAGCCGTCGTCCTTCCCACCGTGAGTCCGGCAGCGGCACAGACCGGCAGAGTGGGACCCCCTCCGTGCCCGGGTGGCTCGGTCTGCTTCTACTCCGGCTCCGACTACCACGGGACGAGCTGGGAGTGGACGGCCGGCAGCGGCTACCGCGACCTGCCACCGGCGCTGCACGACAACGTGGGCTCCTTCGCGGCGAGTACGGACGCCTGCTTCGTCAACTGGGATCCGAAGGAGACCCGGCAGGTCCGCAACGGCGACTGGCGCCGCGCCTACGGTTCCGACTTCGGCGGCCGGATCGACGGCGTCAACGGCGGCAACTGCTGACGGGCGCACGACGTGTGCGTCCCCCCGGCGGTGCCGGGGGGACGCACGGAGCGGCTGGTCCGGGCAGCACACTCCCGGGCGGCCCGTTGAGCCGCCGTCGGTCTCAGTGGACGGCGGCGATCTCCTCCCCCGCCTCCACCGGATGGGTGACGTCCTGAGCCTCGCGGCCCTTGCCGAGGTGGTTGAAGAGGAGGTTGAGCACGATGGCCGTGACGCAGCCCGTGGAGATGCCCGAGTCCAGGACGATCTTCGCGGTCTCGGGGAACGCGTGGTAGAACTCCGGCGCGGTGATCGGGATGATGCCCACCGCGAGGGACACGGCGACGATCAGGACGTTGTTGTCCCGGTCCAGGCCGGCCCGCACCAGGGTCTGGATGCCGCTCGCGGCGACCGAGCCGAAGAGGACGACGCCGGCGCCCCCGAGCACCGGACGGGGCACGACCGCGATGAGCGAGGCGGCCATCGGGCACAGTCCCATCAGGACCAGGAAGCCGCCGCCGGTCGCGACGACGTACCGGCTGCGGATCCGCGTCATCGCGACCAGGCCGATGTTCTGGGCGAAGGCGCTGCACATGAAGCCGTTGAACAGCGGGCTGAGCGCAGAGCCGAGGGTGTCGGCGCGCAGGCCGGCCGCGATGGTCTTCTCGTCGGCGGGACGTTCGACGATCTCGCCCAGCGCCAGCATGTCGGCCGTGGACTCGGTCATCGAGACCACCATCACCACGCACAGCGAGAGGATCGCGGCGAGCTGGAACTGGGGGGCGCCGAAGTGGAACGGGGTGGGGAAGCCCACCACGTCGGCGTGGGCGACGGGGCTGAAGTCCGTGACGCCGAACGGTATCGCCACGAGCGTGCCGACGACCAGGCCGAGCAGGACGGCGATCTGCTTGACGAAACCACGGGTGAATCGGCGCAGCAACAGGACGATCAGCAAAGTGATGCCGGCGAGGCCGAGGTAGGTCGTCGAGCCGTAGTCGTCGGCGCTGGGGTCGGGGCCCTGGGCCCAGCCGAAGGCGACCGGCAGCAGGGAGACGCCGATCAGGGTGATCACCGAGCCGGTGACGACCGGCGGGAAGAAGCGGATCGCCTTGCTGAAGAACGGGGCGGCGAGGAAGCCGAGCAGGCCGGCGACGATGACCGCGCCGAAGATGATCGGCAGGGCGTCGGACTTGTCCTCGGTCGAGGCGACGACCGCCGTCATGGGGGCGACACCGGCGAAGGTGACGCCGTTGACGAAGGGGAGCCTGGCACCGATCTTCCAGATGCCGAGCGTCTGCAGGAAGGTGGCGAGGCCCGCGGTGAACAGGCAGGCACCGGTGAGAAAGGTCAGGTCGGCGGCGGACAGGCCTACGGCCGCGCCGACGATGAGCGGTGGGGCGACGACTCCGGCGTACATGGCGGCCACATGCTGCAGGCCACTGGTCGCCATTTTGAGGGCGGGAAGTTTCTCGTCTACGGGGTGGGCGGCCACGGCGGCTCCTCCGGTCGGGTAACACGTCCTCGTCGGCGTGGGTGTCATGGAGGTGGTGCGGGTGGGCAGGGGGCACCTCCCTGCTCGGGCGAAGCCGAGAGCCTGGGGGAGGGACCGTGACGGGGGTGGCGCTTGAGCGGTTGGTGAGCGGTGTGGGGTGACCGTCCCCGGGGTGCGCGCATGGGCACGCACCCCGGGGACGGCTGCCGTGGATCCCGCTCGGACCCACGGCCCCGGCCGGGAGCCGTCCCTCCCGGCCGGAGTCTTTGAAATCCCTACGGCCGATCAGCCCAACGGCCGATCAGCCCAACGGCCGACCAGCCCTGGAACGGACCGACTTGCAGCAGACCGACCTACGGCGGAGCGACCTGCGGCGGACCGACCTGCGGGGGTCAGCCCCGCCTCTGATCGGCCCCGCCGCGGATCAGCTCCACCACGGCTCAGGCCTGCGCGGCGATCCGTGCCAGGCGCTGGGCCTCCTCCCGGGTGCTCGCCGCGACGGCGTCCTCGTCGACGGTGAGCAGGCGGCCGTTCTCCACGATCTGCCGGCCGTTCACGAAGGACGCGGTGACCGGGGCCGCCGCGCCGAAGACCAGCGCGGTCACCGGGTCGGCGATGGAGGCATGGGCGAGCGTGTCCAGCTTCCACAGCACCACGTCGGCCAGCTTCCCGGGCTCCAGCGAGCCGATCTGCTCGGCCCGGCCGAGGACCTGGGCACCGCCGTAGGTGCCGAGCCGCAGCGCCTGGCGGGCGCCCAGTGCAGCCTCGCGGTGGGCGCCGAGGCGGTTGATCAGCAGGGCGTTGCGCAGCTCGGTGTGGAGTTCGCCGGACTCGTTGGAGGCCGTGCCGTCGACGCCCAGGCCGACCGGAACGCCCGCCCTGAGCATGTCGGGGACGCGGGCGATGCCGGCCGCGAGGCGGGCGTTGGACGAGGGGCAGTGGGCCACACCGGTCTTCGTCCGGGCGAAGGCGGCGATGTCGGCGTCGGTCATGTGGACGCAGTGCGCCATCCACACGTCCTCACCGAGCCAGCCCGTGGACTCGAAGTAGTCGGTCGGGCCCATGCCGAACAACTCGTGGCAGAACTTCTCCTCCTCCACCGTCTCCGAGCCGTGGGTGTGCAGCCGTACGCCGAGCCGCCGGGCCAACTGGGCACCCTCACGCATGAGTTCGGTGGAGACGGAGAACGGCGAGCAGGGGGCGACGGCCACCTGGGTCATGGCGTCGAAGGAGGCGTCATGGTGCTCCTCGACGGTCTCCTCGGTCGCGGCGAGCGCACCCTCCAGCGTCTCGACGGCGAAGTCCGGCGGCAGGCCGCCGTCCTTCTCGCTGCGGTCCATCGAGCCGCGGGCCAGCGTGAAGCGGACGCCCATCTCGGCGGCGGCCCGGATGATCGACCCGGACAGGTCGCCGGAGCCCTGCGGGAAGACGTAGTGGTGGTCCATGGCGGTGGTGACACCGCCGCGGGCCATCATCGCCAGGGACCCCTGCGCGGCCGTGTACGTCATCTGCTCGTCGATGCGCGCCCACGTGGGGTACAGCGCGACGAGCCAGTTGAACAGGTTGTGGTCGGTGGCCAGGCCCCGGGTGATCCACTGGTAGAAGTGGTGGTGGGTGTTGACCAGACCGGGCGTGGCCAGATGGCCGCGTCCGTCGATCCGGCGCGCCACGTTCTCCAGGCCCTCGGGGGCCTCGCCCGCTCCGACCGACTCGATCCGGTTGCCGGCGAGGACGAGGTAGCCGCAGGCGTATTCGGTGTCGCCCGCGTCCACGGTCGCGATCGCACAGTTCTCGATGACGATGCGCTGGTCTGCCGATGGTGCCATGGTGCTTCCTTGTCTTCAGTGGCGGTCCGTGGAGGGGGAGTGTCCACGGGGAGGGCACGGCAGGACCCCAGGAGGATTTGAGTGCCGGAGCCGGCTGCCTGCTCCGAGTCCGCAGGCCTGGCCGATGATGAGCGGAGGAGTGACGACGCCCGCGTACATCGCCGCGATGTGCTGGAGCGCGGCAGGGACGAGCCGCGAGAAGTGGAGCTTCTCGTCCACCGGGTGCACGGACGTGACGGCGTCCTCGGTGTGCACCGGCGGGGTGGTACAGGGGGCTGTGGCGGACCCCTTCGCAGGCTGTGCCATTTCGTTCCCTCCGGTGTTGCGTGCCCCCGGCCCGGGTGGCCGGGCCGGGGGCACGCGTCCCGCGTCAGAGGTTGGTCATGTCGACCGGGATACGGGCCTCACAGCCGTCCCGCAGGATGGTGGCCTCGATGAGGCCGTACGGGCGGTCGGCGGCGAAGTAGACCTCGTTGTCGTTCTTCAGTCCGAACGGCTCCAGGTCCACCAGGAAGTGGTGCTTGTTCGGCAGCGAGAAGCGGACCTCGTCGATCTCGCCGCGGTTGTTGATGATCCGCGAACCCATCTGGTACAGCGTCTGCTGCAGCGAGAGGGAGTACGTCTCGGCGAAGGCCTGCAGCATGTGCTTCTTGACCTGCTCGTAGGACTTCTCCCAGTTGGGCATCTTCTGCTCGTCGTCGGTCCAGTTGAACCGCCAGCGGCCGGAGACCTGGGTGGCCAGGATGCGGTCGTACGCCTCCTGGAGCGTCGTGTACTTGTCCTTGACGTAGCCCCAGAACTCGGAGTTCGTCGAGTTCATCACGACCAGGTCCTTCAGGCCGGAGACGACCTCCCACTTCTCACCGTCGTAGGTGATCTGGGTGAGCCGGGTCTCCTGGCCCTTGCGGACGAAGGAGTGCTTGACCTCGTCGGCGCCGATGAACTTGGAGTTGGCGTCGGAGGTCTCGATCCGCTCCCAGGCGTACTCCTCGATCCGGATCCGGGCCCGGTGGATCGGCTCCTGGCTCGTCACGAAGTGGCGGGCGAGGTGGATGCCGAACTGCTCGGCGGACTCGATGCCGTACTCCTTGGCGAACGCGTACACCGTGTTCTTGGTGGTGTCGGTCGGCAGGCAGTTGGCGTTGGAACCGGAGTAGTGGACCTCTTCCATGTCGCCGCTCAGCGCCACGGACACGTTGAGGTCCTTGATGTGGTGGGTGGCGCCGTCCCGCGTGATCTTTACGACTCGGTTCTCGGCCTTGCCGTACTGGTTCTGTCCCAGGATGGTCGGCATTAGCTAGCTCCCTCGGTAAACGGAGTAGCCGAACGGGTTGAGCAGCAGCGGTACGTGGTAGTGCTCGCCCGGTACGACGGCGAACGTGATCGCCACCTCCGGGAAGAACACGCCGGGCCCGCTGTCCCGACTCGCGGGGGCGTCCTGCTGCGCATCGGCTTGCTTCTTCTCGAAGTACGGCTCCACGGCGAAGTCGAGCCGTACGTGGGTCGTCCCTTCCGGCAGCGCCGGCAGGTCCTTGCACCGGCCGTCGGCGTCGGTCGCGGAGCCGCCGAGCGCCTGCCAGTCCGCATCCCGTCCCGAGCGGGCGGAGAGATGGACGGCGACGCCCTCGGCGGGGCGGCCGATCGAGGTGTCCAGGATGTGCGTGGACACGGAGGCGGTGGTGCTGGTGCTCATGGTGTCAGGCGTCCTCTTCGACGAGTCGGGCCAGTCGGATGCGGTTGATCTTGCCCAGCTCGGTGCGGACGATCTCCCGCTCCTGCTCAGGCGCGTTGCCGATCCGCTCCTTGAGAGCGTCCCGCATCTGCTCGCCGGTCCGGCCGGTGGCGCAGATGAGGAAGACATGGCCGAACTTCTCCTGGTAGGCCAGGTTCAGGTCGAGCATCTGCGCCTTGAGTTCCTCGGAGGCACCGGCCATGCCGCGCTGTTCGCGGGCGGAGGTCGGGTCGCCGGGCTTGGGGCGCCCGATCGGCGGGTGCCCGGCCATCGCTTCCTCCAGGTCCGCGGTGGTCAGCTCGGCCATGGCGGCGTCGCTGGCGGTGTAGAGGTCCTCCGTGCCGGCGTACGGGCGGGCGGCGAGCAGTCGCCGGCCCCACTCGGTGGAGGCGCACGCCTCATGGAGGGCGGCGAGGGCCGCGCGCTCCTCCAGGTCGTTGAACCGGGCCAGGCCCGGGGGCGTGGAAGTCGAAGTCACGGGAGCCTCCGTGGCCGGATTCGGCCTTCGTGCTGAACGGGCTGCCGATAGCTAACGCCCCCGGAAACGCCACGTCAACACTTTGTTGAAAAATCCCCGTAACAAGACGGACGGGGTCCGGCATGCGATACAGCCCGGGCCCGACAGGCCCCACAATGGCGCAACCGGAGCCCGACAGGCACCCCGCAGAGGTGTGCCGAAGGCCCGACAGCGCCCCACATTGGTGCGCCGGAGTCCGACAGGTACCCCGCAGCAGCGCGCCGGAGCCCGACAGCGCCCCGCAGGGGCGCGGGGAACTGCGCGAGCAACCACGACGGCGCAGCAGACGCAACCCCGGCGGCCCCTGACGCCCCGACCGCGCACGTCGCCCGGCGAAGCCCTACGCGCCCTTCTCCCGGTTCAGATAGTTGTAGACCGTGAAGCGGCTGACGCCGAGCGCGCTCGCCACGGTTTCCACGCCGTGCCGCACGGCAAAAGCGCCCCGCGCCTCCAGTATGCGCACCACCTCCTGCTTCGCCTTGCGGTCGAGGTCGGCCAGCGGCCGGCCCTGCCTGCGCTCCATGGCGGCCAGGATGTGGTCGAGGGAGTCGGCCAGCTGGGGCAGGCGCACGGCAACGACGTCAACGCCCTCCCAGGCCAGGACCACGTCCTCGGCGCCGGCCTCGTCGGGCGGGATGATCTCCCCGCCCATGGCGTCGACCAGCGGCTTCACGGCCGCGATGAACGGCTCGTCCCCGGTCACCTATCACCCTCCCCGCTCTCGTCGCCGATCACGTTGACCTGCAGCGAGACCCGGGTCGAACCGGCCGCCAGGCTCTTGCGCAGCAGCGCGTCCACGGCGGTGAGCACGCGGTCGGCGGCGCCCTCGGCCGTGTTGCCGAACGGGCCGACGTCGACGGCGTCCAGCCCGGCCGTCTCGATGACCTCCCGCGCCGCCAGGGCGTGCGCGGGCGCCTCGTCCAGGTCGAAGGGTTCGGTCGTGAACTCCACTCTCAATCGCACGCGCACAACCTAACTCCCGATGCGGCCCTCCGGGCAGCCCTGCCGGACCACGTGACGGACCCCCCTTGACAAGCGGTGACACACGGCGGCAATCTTCCATTACGCAGAAACGAACTTCCGTAATACGGAATCTGGACAACGGAAGGGAGCGCGGCCCGAATGGGATTTGCAGACCAGCGCTTCAACGTCAACCTGTCGATCCTCTTCACGGAACTCCCGCTCCTGGAGCGCCCCGCGGCCGCCGCCGCGGCGGGCTTCTCCGCGGTCGAGCTGTGGTGGCCCTGGATCGACTCCCCCACCCCCGAGCAGTCCGATCTCGACGCCCTGAAGAAGGCGATCGAGGACGCGGGCGTCCAGCTCACCGGGCTGAACTTCTACGCCGGACAGCTGCCCGGCCCGGACCGCGGCGCCCTGTCGGTGCCCGGTGCGGAGTCGGAGAGGTTCCGCGCCAACATCGAGGTGGCCGCCGGCTTCGCGGCCTCCCTCGGCTGCAAGGCGCTCAACGCCCTGTACGGCAACCGCGTCGAGGGCGCGGACCCGGCCGAGCAGGACGCGCTCGCCCTGGAGAACCTGGTCCTCGCGGCCCGGGCGGCCGACCGGATCGGCGCGATCCTCCTGGTCGAGGCCCTCAACCAGCCCGAGTCGCCGCTCTACCCGCTGGTGTCGGCGCCGGCCGCGGTCGGCGTCGTGGACAAGGTCAACGCGGCGACGGGTCTCGGGAACGCCAAGTTCCTGATGGACCTGTACCACCTGTCCATGAACGGCGAGGACCTGCCCGCGGTCATCGAGCAGTACGCGGCGAAGACCGGGCACGTCCAGATCGCCGACAACCCCGGCCGCGGCGCCCCCGGAACGGGCTCGCTCCCGCTGGAGGAGCTGCTCGGCCGGCTGCAGAAGGCCGGTTACGACGGCTGGGTGGGCCTGGAGTACAAGCCGGGCGACCGCCCGAGCGCCGAGGCGTTCGACTGGCTCCCGCGCGAAGCCCGCGCCGCGCGCTGAACCCCTTGACTTTGCAGAGCAGTTAGAGAGGCACCCCCGATCATGAGCAACCTTCCCAAGATCGCCTGGATCGGCCTCGGCATCATGGGCTCCCCCATGTCCGAGAACCTGATCAAGGCGGGTTACCAGGTCACCGGCTTCACGCTGGAGCAGGACAAGCTGGACCGGCTGGCAGCCGCCGGCGGCACCGCCGCCGCCTCGATCGCCGAGGCCGTGCGCGACGCCGACGTGGTGATCACCATGGTGCCCGCGTCCCCGCAGGTCGAGGCCATCTCCTACGGCCCGGACGGCATCCTGGAGAACGCCAGGCAGGGCGCCCTGCTGATCGACATGTCCTCGATCACCCCGCAGACCTCCGTGGACCTCGCCAAGGCCGCCAAGGACAAGGGCATCCGGGTGCTGGACGCCCCGGTGTCCGGCGGTGAGGCCGGCGCCGTCGAGGCCGTGCTGTCGATCATGGTCGGTGGCGAGCAGGCCGACTTCGCCGAGGCCAAGCCGATCTTCGACGCCCTCGGCAAGACCATCGTGCTGTGCGGCCCGCACGGCTCCGGCCAGACCGTGAAGGCGGCCAACCAGCTGATCGTCGCCGTGAACATCCAGGCGTGCGCCGAGGCCGTGGTCTTCCTGGAGAAGTCGGGCGTGGACCTGCAGGCCGCGCTGGACGTCCTCAACGGCGGTCTCGCCGGCTCCACCGTGCTGACCCGCAAGAAGGACAACTTCCTCAAGCGCGACTTCAAGCCGGGCTTCCGCATCGACCTGCACCACAAGGACATGGGCATCGTCACCGACGCCGCCCGCAACGTCGGTGCGGCCCTGCCGGTCGGTGCCGTGGTCGCCCAGCTGGTGGCCTCGCTGCGCGCCCAGGGCGACGGCGGCCTGGACCACTCGGCCCTGCTGCGGGCCGTGGAGCGCCTGTCCGGCGCCCAGGCCTGACAGCCCTCCCCCGGACTTCCGGGCCGCGGCGCCGCCGACACCTGTCCTGTCGCGCCCAGGCGGCGCCGCGGCCCGGAATCACTTCAACAGACCGTTGATTGGATTCAACAAACTGTTGACGCCCCGATCGCCCCACTTCTAGGCTCCACAAAGCGGAAACAGGTTTCCGCTGACACCCGCACGGAAGGTCCACGATGTCGAAGCGCGTGCTCACGACAGAGTCCGGCGCCCCGGTCGCCGACAATCAGAACTCCGCCTCCGCCGGCGTCGGCGGCCCGCTCCTGATCCAGGACCAGCACCTCCTGGAGAAGCTGGCGCGCTTCAACCGCGAGCGGATCCCGGAGCGTGTGGTGCACGCCCGCGGCTCCGGCGCGTACGGCCACTTCGAGGTGACGGACGACGTCACCGGCTACACCCACGCCGACTTCCTCAGCGAGATCGGCAAGCGCACCGAGGTGTTCCTGCGCTTCTCGACGGTCGCCGACTCCCTCGGCGGCGCCGACGCCGTCCGTGACCCGCGCGGGTTCGCGGTCAAGTTCTACACCGAAGAGGGCAACTACGACCTCGTCGGCAACAACACCCCGGTGTTCTTCATCAAGGACCCGATCAAGTTCCCCGACTTCATCCACTCGCAGAAGCGGGACCCGTTCACCGGCAAGCAGGAGCCGGACAACGTCTGGGACTTCTGGGCGCACGCCCCCGAGGCCACGCACCAGATCACCTGGCTGATGGGCGACCGCGGCATCCCGGCCTCGTACCGGCACATGAACGGCTACGGCTCGCACACCTACCAGTGGACGAACGCCGAGGGCGCGGCCTTCTTCGTCAAGTACCACTTCAAGACGAACCAGGGCATCCGCAGCCTGAGCAGCGAGCAGGCCGCGGAGATCGCGGGCAAGGACGCGAACTCCCACCAGACGGACCTGCTGCAGGCCATCGAGCGGGGCGTGCACCCGTCCTGGACGCTGTACGTCCAGATCATGCCGGCGGCCGAGGCGGCGGACTACCGCTTCAACCCGTTCGACCTGACCAAGGTCTGGCCGCACAAGGACTACCCGCTGCAGCGCGTGGGCCGCCTGGTCCTCGACCGCAACCCGGACAACGTGTTCGCCGAGGTCGAGCAGGCCGCGTTCTCCCCGAACAACTTCGTGCCCGGCATCGGCCCGTCTCCGGACAAGATGCTCCAGGGCCGGCTGTTCGCCTACGCGGACGCCCACCGCTACCGCCTCGGCGTCAACCACACCCTGCTCGCCGTGAACGCCCCCAAGGCGGTCCCCGGCGGCGCACAGAACTACGGCCGCGACGGCCTCATGGCGGTCAACGGCCAGGGCCGCGGCGCCAAGAACTACGAGCCGAACTCCTACGACGGCCCGGCCGAGACCGGCCGCCCGCTGGCGGCTCCGCTGGCGGTCGCCGGCCACACCGGCACCCACGAGGCGCCGCTCCACACCAAGGACGACGACTTCTTCCAGGCGGGCGAGCTGTACCGCCTGATGTCCGCGGAGGAGAAGTCCCGCCTGATCGCGAACATCGCCGGCGGCCTCTCGCAGGTCTCCCGCGACGACGTGATCGAGAAGAACCTGGCCCACTTCCACGCCGCCGACCCCGAGTACGGCAAGCGCGTGGAGGAGGCGGTCCGCGCCCTGCGCGAGGACTGAAGCCCAGGTACCGCAGAGCAGCGTACGGGATCTGACGGGAGGTCATGATCTCCGTACGCGGCCCGCGCAGTACGCCGGACGGCCCGAATGAGGGGTGGCCGCCGGGCGGAGGGCGCGGGCAGGGCGAGGACCGCGGTGGCCTGCGAGCCAGTGCGGTGGTGAAGGATCCGAGTCCCCTTCTCGACCAGAGGGAAGGCGGCCCGGCTCCATCGCGGCCACCGCGGTCCCAGCCAGCCCCCGGCTACGGGGGCCACCCACTCCGTCCGGCGGCGCGAATGTCCTGTCGCGCCCAGCCTCGCGCCGTCGGACGGCCACCATGTGAGGCCGAAGCGCCCCCTGATCAGGGGGCGCTTCGTGCTGTTCCGGCTCCGGCGTGCGCACCGGTCGCATCCGCAGGACGCTGATGCCATGGCGAATCCGACGCAGTACCCGCACATCGTGGTCCATGCGCCGGCCCTGGACGGCTCCCGGCGGGTCACCGAAGGGGATGTGATCCTGGGGATCGCGTCCCACCTGGACGACGTCGTGGAGATCCTCCGGCTGGCCGACCTGGACCGCATCGAGGTGGAGGAGAACGACCTGATCGAGTGGCAGGGCGGCGGCCCGGACGACTGGCCCGGGCTGTCGGAGCACGAGCTGTAGCAGTGCCGCGTACGGCAGGGGGCGTAGCCGGGTCACGCAACCCTCAGATGAACCTCTGAACAGCGCGGAGCCAGGCTTCGACGGCCCCTGGCAGCGGGCACATCACCGGCACAGGGGGCCCGTCGGCACGGGGCGGCGGGCCCGGCGACGGGGGGTGTCCCATGGGCCGTACGACGTCGATCCCGCCGGACCCGTGCGCGGTCGCCCTGCTGCGCGGCGGCTCCCGCGCGGCGGTGACCGTCGCGGTGGTCGGACTGCATCTGCGCGGGGTGGTGGAGGCGGGCCGGCCGGGCACGCTGCGCAAGACCGTGACGGGCGGTGCCGGGCCTTTCCGGCATCCGCTGGAGAAGGCGGTCCGTACCGGCCTCTACCGGCCCGCAGGGCCGTGGGAACTGCCCGCCCGGGCGGTGGTGCGGCGGGCCCTGGCCCGGATGCGGGCCGACCTCGTCGCCGAGGGGCGACTGCGGGCGCTGCCGCCCGGCCGCACCCGGGCGGCCCGCCGTG
Source organism: Streptomyces sp. NPDC027663 (assembly GCF_055566415.1). Taxonomy (NCBI): domain Bacteria; kingdom Bacillati; phylum Actinomycetota; class Actinomycetes; order Kitasatosporales; family Streptomycetaceae; genus Streptomyces; species Streptomyces sp. NPDC027663. The sequence goes on from NZ_JBVHSK010000003.1 coordinate 833,612, forward strand.
AACTGGCGGCGCTGCGGGAGCGCCATCCGCTCCCCGCCGGCCCGGACGGCCTGCCGGAGGAAGAGGTGCTGTTCGCCGTCGCGCTGTACGGCGAGCGGGCCCTGACCGTGCTGCTGCCGCGGTTCGCGCGCGAGGCCGGACTCACCGGCCGGGGCGCGCTCGCGGACGAGGGCCGCTTCCCGTTCGGCCGGGGCAACGACTTGCGCCGCCTCTACGACGACGAGGCCGTGCACGGCTGGGACGGCGACGACCGCGGGACCGGGGGCAGCGGCCACGACCACGCCGGCGGGCACCACGGCGGCCACGACCACGGGGGGCACGGGTACGGCGGCCACGACCACGGCGGGGCGGGTTGCGGGGGCGGCGGCGGATTCTGAGGGCCCGGCCGAACTCGTGGGTCGGGTCACGCCCTCGGCCCCGACGACCGGCCCCGACGACCGGCTCGACGGCGGGCACGACTGTCGGACAGGGCCACCGGCACGACGGCCGGACACGACCACCGGACACGACGAAGGGGCGGCCCGCCTCCCCTGGACGGGCCGCCCCTTCTCGCCTCGGGTGTGTCAGACCTTCAGCGGCTTGATCGACGTCGGCGCGTGGCCGGGCTCGGTGGCCAGCTCCTCGAACTCGCTGATGTCGCTGATGTCCATGGTGCGGCTCATCGAGATGTTGGTGATCCGCTCCAGGATCGCCTCGACGACGACCGGCACCTGGTACTCGGCGGCGAGCTTCTTCGCCTGCTCGAAGGCGGCGCCCAGCTGGTCCGGCTCGGTGACCCGGATGGCCTTGCAGCCCAGGCCCTCGGCGACCTTGACGTGGTCCACGCCGTAGACGCCCAGTTCGGGAGCGTTGATGTTCTCGAACTCCAGGTTGACCTGGAAGTTGATGTCCAGGCCGATCTGCGCCTGCCGGATCAGGCCCAGGTAGGCGTTGTTCACCAGCACGTGGACGTACGGGATCTTGTGCTGGGCGGCGACCGCCAGCTCCTCGATCATGAACTGGAAGTCGTAGTCACCGGAGAGCGCGACGACCGGGGACTCCGGGTCGGCCTTGGCGACGCCGATCGCGGCCGGGATGGTCCAGCCGAGCGGGCCCGCCTGGCCGCAGTTGATCCAGTGGCGCGGCTTGTAGACGTGCAGCATCTGCGCGCCGGCGATCTGGGAGAGGCCGATCGTGGTGACGTACCGCGTATCGGGGCCGAAGGCCTTGTTCATCTCCTCGTACACGCGCTGCGGCTTCATCGGCACGTTGTCGAAGTGCGTGCGGCGCAGCAGGGTGGCCTTGCGCTCCTGGGTGGAGGCGACCCAGTCGGCGCGCTCGGGCAGCTTGCCCTCGGCCTTCAGTTCCCTGGCGACCTCGAGGAACAGCTCCAGCGCGGCCTTGGCGTCGGAGACGACACCGTAGTCCGGCGGAAAGATCTTGCCGATCTGGGTGGGCTCGATGTCGACGTGGACGAACTTGCGGTCGCCGCGGTACACGTCCAGCTTGTAGCCGGTGTGGCGGTTGGCCCAGCGGTTGCCGATGCCGAGGACGAAGTCCGACTCCAGGAAGGTGGCGTTGCCGTACCGGTGCGAGGTCTGCACGCCGACCATGCCGGCGTTCAGCTCGTGGTCGTCGGGCAGCGCGCCCCAGCCCATCAGGGTGGGGATGACCGGCGTCCGGGTCAGCTCGGCGAACTCGACCAGCAGGTCTGCGGCGTCGGCGCCGAGGATGCCGCCGCCGGCGACGATCACCGGGCGCTCGGACTCCAGCAGGAAGGAGATCGCCTTCTCGATCTGGGCGCGGGTCGCGGCGGGCTTGTAGACCGGGAGCGGCTCGTACGTCTCCGGATCGAACTCGATCTCGGTGAGCTGGACGTCGATCGGCAGGTCGATCAGGACCGGGCCCGGACGGCCGGAGCGCATGAGGTGGAAGGCCTGCTGGAAGACGCCGGGGACCTGGGCGGCCTCCAGGACGGTGACCGCCATCTTGGTGACCGGCTTGGCGATCGAGGCGATGTCGACGGCCTGGAAGTCCTCCTTGTGGATCACGCTGGTGGGCGCCTGGCCCGTGATGCACAGGATCGGGATGGAGTCACCGATGGCGGAGTACAGGCCGGTGATCATGTCGGTGCCGGCGGGACCGGACGTGCCGATGCAGACACCGATGTTGCCCGGCTCGGTCCGGGTGTAGCCCTCGGCCATGTGCGAGGCACCCTCGACGTGACGGGCGAGGGTGTGGTTGATGCCGCCGCCCTCTTTGAGGGCCTTGTAGAACGGGTTGATCGCCGCCCCCGGCACACCGAAGGCGTCGGTGACGCCCTCGCGCTTGAGGATCTCAACTGCCGCGCGGGCAGCGGTCATACGAGCCATCGAGTACTCCTGCTTCGGCTTCTCGGATGCGTACTCCCGTCGCGCCCCGCGGCGAGCACGGCCTCCAGATTGTCAAACTTCCGCATAGCGGAACTCAACTTCTACTATCTGGAAGCAATGTAGAAGGGCGCGCGGAGGTCGTCAAGAGCGGTCCGGACAGCGGAAAGCGCCGGACAGGAGTGCTACGGAGGGAGGACCATGGGAGCGCCGTCCCGACGTGACGCCTTGGAGTGGGCCATGCCCGAGAGGATTCCGGTGCGCTGTCCGGTCTGCCGGCGCGCGCACGTCTACACCGCGCCGGCGTATCCGTGCGCGTGCGGGGTCCCCACGGCGCCGCGACTGGACCCGGCCGCCGGACCGACCGTGGCGGCCCACCGCGACTGGGGCGACGAGTGGCTCACCGTGCCGTGCACCGCCTGCGGGCGCAGCAACCAGTGGCCGCAGCCGGAACTGGGCTGCCCGTGCGGCACGATGCTGCGCATCGCCGTGGCGGAGTCGTCGCCCGACGCCACGGCCGCACCGGGACCGGCTCCGGCGACCGCCCATCCCGTCCCGGAGACCCCGGAAGCCCTGGACGCTCCGGACGGCCCGGACGCCCTCGGAGCCCCGGACGGCTCGGACGGCTCGGACGGCTCGGACGGCTTCGAAGCACTGGACGGCCCGGACGGCTTCGAAGCACTGGACGCCCCAGAAGCTCCGGACGCTCCGGCGGATCCTGGCGCCGCTCCGGCCGTCCCACCGGAACCCGCCACCGCTCAGCACCCCGCGGCGGCGTCGGAACCGGCCGGATCCCGCCCGCCGTTCCGGCACCGCCCCATCCGCACCGCCCGCGACGCCGTGACCACCGCCGCGCTCTACCTGCGCTGGCTCGGCTACCGGGACATCCGCCGGGCCGACCAGCGGCCGCCCAACGGCATCGGGCTCGCCGCCCGCGGGCTGCTCGCCCAGGTGGATCCGACCGTGCGGCCGGCCGCGGCGCGGGACGTGGAGTGTCTGTGGCTGACGGCGATGACGGAGTCGGCGGACTGCGTGTACTTCTCCCTGGCCGGCTTCAGTGACGACGCCCGCACCGGCGCGGACGCGCTCGGCGTCCCCCTGTTCGTGCTGGACCTCGCTGGTGTCCCGCAGCCGGTGAACGACTCCGCCGGCATGCTGCACGCCGAAGGCGCGCCGGAACCGGGGGCGAGGACACGGGACGGACGGCCCTGACCGGCCGGCGCTGACCAGAGGTCACGCCCGGTATTCCGGCCGGTGGTGACAAGAGGTCACGCCCGGGCGTTCCAGCCGGCGGCGACAAGAGCACGCCCGGCGTTCCGGCCGGCGGGCAGGCAGACGGGCCCCGGGCCGAGTGCGCCGCCGACAGCGCGCCCGTCCCGCCCGGGACCCGCCCTCGGGCACTGAGCGAATGCTCGATTACCGCGGTTTCACACCTGGTACATCTCCCGCAGTTCCACCTTCCGCACCTTTCCGGACACCGTCATCGGGAAGGAGTCGAGCAGCCGCAGCCTGCTGGGGATCTTGTAGTGGGCGAGCCGGCCCTCGCAGAAGGCGCGGAGTTCCTCCAGGGTGAGGGGGTCGGCCGGGTCGCGCGGGATGACGCAGGCGAGGACCTCCTCGCCGTACTTCTCGTGCGGCACCCCGACGACCTGGACGTCCCGGATCTTCGGGTGGGCGTAGAGGAACTCCTCGATCTCGCGCGGGTAGACGTTCTCGCCGCCCCGGATGATCATGTCCTTGATGCGGCCGACGATCTCGACGTACCCGTCCTCGCGCATCACGGCGAGGTCCCCGGTGTGCATCCAGCGGCCCGCGTCGATCGCCTCGGCGGTCTTCTCCGGCTCGTTCCAGTAGCCGAGCATCACGCTGTAGCCGCGGGTGCACAACTCGCCCGCCGTGCCGCGGCGCCGGGTCACCCCGGTGGCCGGGTCGACGACCTTGACCTCCAGATGGGGCAGGACGCGGCCGACGGTGGCGGTGCGGTGCTCCAGATCGTCGTCGATCCGCGTCTGGAGCGACACCGGTGACGTCTCCGTCATGCCGTAGCAGATGGAGACCTCCGCCATGTGCATCTCGGCGACCACCCGCTTCATCACCTCCACCGGGCAGGGCGAGCCCGCCATGATGCCGGTGCGCAGGGTGGACAGGTCGTAGGAGGCGAAGTCGGGGAGGTTCAGTTCCGCGATGAACATGGTCGGGACGCCGTACAGGGACGTACACCGCTCCTGCTGCACCGCCTCCAGGGTGGCCTTCGGGTCGAAGGACGGGGCCGGGATCACCATGCAGGCGCCGTGCGAGGTGGCCGCCAGGTTGCCCATGACCATGCCGAAACAGTGGTAGAAGGGCACCGGGATGCAGATCCGGTCCTGTTCCGTGTAGGCGATCGACTCACCCACGAAATAGCCGTTGTTGAGGATGTTGTGGTGGGACAGCGTGGCCCCCTTGGGGAAGCCGGTCGTGCCCGAGGTGTACTGGATGTTGATGGGGTCGTCGCAGGACAGCTCGCCCGTGCGGACCCGGAGGTCCTCGCGCAGGCCGGGCGTGCCGCGCCCGAGCAGCTCCTGCCAGCTCGGGTCCCCGATGTACACCACCTCACGCAACCGCGGGCACTTGCCCCGCACTTCCTCGACCATGGCCCGGTAGTCGCTGGTCTTGTGGCTGAGGGAGGCGAACAGCAGGGAGATCCCGGCCTGGTTCAGGACGTACTCGACCTCGTGGGTGCGGTAGGCCGGGTTGATGTTGACCATGACGGCGCCGACGCGGGCGGTGGCGTACTGCACCAGCACCCACTCGGCGCAGTTGACCGCCCAGATGCCCACCCGGTCGCCCTTGGCGACGCCGCTCGCCAGCAGCGCGCACGCCAGCTGCTCGACGTCGGCGGCGAACTCCGCGTACGTCCAGCGCCGCCCGGACGGCACGTCGACCAGCGCCTCGCGGTCCGGCCAGGCGGCCACGGTGCGGTCCAGGCCGGCGCCGATGGTGTCGCCGAGCAGGGCGGTGGAGCCCGTTCCGTGGCTGTACGACAGTGCCGTGGTCACCGGAAGTCCTCCTCGCGGTACTCGTTCGCCGAGCCCGCGGCCGAGGCCTCGCGCAGCTCGATCCGGCGGATCTTGCCGGAGACGGTCTTGGGCAGTGCGCCGAACTCCAGCCGGCGGATGCGCTTGTAGGGGGCGAGCACGTCCCGGGAGTGCTCGAAGAGGATCTTCGCGGTGCCGGGTCCGGGCGCCCAGCCCTCGGCGAGGACGACGTACGCCTTGGGCACGGCGAGCCGCAGTTCGTCCGGTGCGGGGACGACGGCCGCCTCGGCCACCGCCTCGTGCTCCAGCAGCGCGCTCTCCAGCTCGAACGGGCTGATCTTGTAGTCGGAGGCCTTGAAGACGTCGTCGGCGCGGCCTACGTAGGTCAGGTAGCCCTCCTCGTCGCGGGAGGCGATGTCACCGGTGCGGTAGTACCCGCCCGCCATCGCCTCGGCGGTGCGGTCGGGGTCGCCGTGGTAGCCGGTCATCAGGCCGACCGGGCGCTCGGTGAGGTCGAGGGCGATCTCGCCCTCGGCGGCGCCGGGCGCGCCGGAGACCGGGTCGAGGAGTTCGACGCGGTAGCCGGGGCTGGGGCGGCCCATCGAGCCGGTCTTCAGCTTCTGGCCGGGGCTGTTGGAGACCTGGACCGCGGTCTCGGTCTGTCCGAAGCCGTCCCGGATGGTCACCCCCCAGGCCCGCCGGACCCGCTCGATCACCTCGGGGTTCAGCGGCTCGCCCGCGGCCAGCACCTCGCGGGGCGGGGTGCGCAACTGGCCGAGGTCGGCCTGGATGAGCATGCGCCACACGGTCGGCGGCGCGCAGAAGGTGGTGACGCCGGCCCGGTCCATCTCGGCCATCAGCCGGGCCGCGTCGAAGCGCGTGTAGTTGAAGACGAAGACGGTCGCCTCCGCGTTCCACGGCGCGAACAGGTTGGACCAGGCGTGTTTGGCCCAGCCCGGGGAGGAGATGTTCAGGTGCACGTCGCCCGGTTCGAGACCGATCCAGTACATGGTGGCCAGGTGCCCGATCGGGTACGAGGTGTGGGTGTGCTCGACCAGCTTGGGGTGGGCGGTGGTCCCCGAGGTGAAGTAGAGCATCAGCGGGTCGTCGGCCAGAGTCGGGCCGTCGGGGAGGAAGTCGGCGGGGGCGGTGTACCCGTCCTCGTACGGTTCCCAGCCCTCCTCCGGCAGGCCGCCGACCGAGATCCGGGTGTAGGCACCGGGCACGCCGGCGAACTTGGCGGTGTCCTCGGCCCGGGCGATCACGTGCTTCACCCGGCCCCGTTCCACCCGGTCGCACAGGTCGGCGGGTCCGAGCAGCGGGGTGGCCGGGATGACGACGGCACGCAGCTTCATCGCGGCCAGCGCGGTCTCCCACAGCTCGGCCTGGTTGCCGAGCATGACGAGGATGCGGTCCTCGGCGCCGACCCCGCGCTCGTGCAGCCACCGGGCCACCCGGGTGGAGCGTTCGGCCAGCTCGGCGAAGGACAGCCGGGTCTCGGTGCCGTCCTCCTCGACGATGTGCAGTGCCGTGCGGTCGTTGCCGGCGGCGATCACGTCGAACCAGTCCAGCGCCCAGTTGAAGTGCTCGGGCCGCGGCCAGGCGAAGCCGTCGTAGGCGGTGGCATAGTCCTCGCGGTGTTCCAGCAGGAAGTCCCGGGCCCTGCGGAACATCTCGGTCGCCGTCATCCACGTCCTCCTCAGTACCGGACCATTGCCGGGCGGCTCTCTGGCATCGTCTAATCCGTGATGCAGGTCTCACTACCCCCGAACGGGGGTGTGGACGACCGAGGGGGTGAACATGTGACGGCAGAGGCGGTGGGGGCGGTGGAGATCGGTGGCGCGCTGGCCCGGCTGCGGCGGGCGACGGGACTTCCCGTCGCCTTCGGCGGCCTGGTGGAGTCCGGCCGGCCGCAGATCCGCATCAGTGAACTGAGCGGCACGGCCACGGCCGCGCTGCACTCGCTCGCGGTGACCTCCGGCAGCGGGCTCGGCGGCAAGGCGGTGGCGCTGGCCCGGCCGTGCGCGGTGACGGACTACTCCAGCTCCCGGCAGATCAGCCACGAGTACGACGTGCCGGTGGCCGCCGAGGGCATCCGCTCGGTGCTCGCGGTGCCGGTGGTGGTCCGGCGCCGGGTGCGCGGGGTGCTGTACGGCGCGCTGCGCTCGGCCCGGCCGCTCGGTGACCGCACGCTGGGCGCGGCGGTGGCGGCGGCGCGGGACGTGGAACAGGCGCTGGTGGTGGGGGACGAGGCGCGGGGCCTGCTGGCGGCGGCGAGGGTGGAGCCGGCCGGTACCGACCGGGGTGCCGCGTGGGAACAGGTGCGCGAGGCGCATGCGGCGCTGCGGGCCCTGGCCCCCCGGATCACCGACCCGGGCCTGCGGGAGGAACTGCTGGCCGCCTGCGGACTGCTGACGGTGCCACCGCGGGCCGGGGGCGTGACCCTGGCGCCCCGGGAGCTGGACGTGCTGTCCTGGGTGGCGGCGGGGGCCACCAACGCGGCGGTGGCCGAGCGGCTGGGCCTGCGCCCGGAGACCGTCAAGGGATATCTGCGCTCGGCGATGCGGAAGCTGGGCGCGCACACACGAGGGGAGGCGGTGACCGCGGCCCGCAGGGCGGGGCTGCTGCCGTAGTCCGCGGGCGGTGAAGAAACCTTTCCATTCATCCGGCGCCACCTTGAATTTCCTTATGCTTGACCGTTTGTTATTTCCCTCACCACGGCTTCCGTCCGAATTTCAAGGATCGTTGCCTAGAATTTGGCCCGGACACGACACACGAGGGGAGCGGTGACCGTGCGACGGGACTTCCAGGAGCCTGCCAGGATCCGCCCCGACCTGGTCATCGGCCGCGAGGAGTTGTTCGCCGGCGCCCGTGAGCAACTCGCCTCGGGCGGCAGTGTGCTGCTCCACGGTCCTGCCGGAATAGGGAAATCCACCATCCTGCGGGCATTGGCCGAGGAAAACGGCGCCGCCGCGCACACCGTCTTGCGCTGCTCGGCCACCGAGTCCGAATCGCACCTTCCGTTTCTTGCCCTGGCCGACCTCCTCGGTCTGGTCCTCGACGACGTCGCCCCCCGGCTGCCCGCCGCCCAGCGCACCGCCCTGGAGTCGGCGCTCACCGGGCGCGGCGAGTCCAGCCTCCAGCGCGACGGCCTCGCCCTGCGCCTGGCGGTGCTCTCCGCACTGCGCACCCTCGCCGACCGGGGTCCGGTCCTCGTCGTCGCCGACGACCTGCAGTGGCTCGACCCGGCCAGCGCCGAACTGCTCGGCTTCGCCGCCCGGCGCCTGGAGGGCACGCCCGTTCAACTGCTGTGCGCGGTGCGCACGGAGGGGCAGGAGAGTCAGGAGTACGACCGTCACCTGCGTGCCTGCCCGCCCGACACCCTCGCGGTCCGGCTGGGCCCGCTCTCCCGCACCCAGATCGCCCAGCTGCTGGACCACCGCGGCCACGCCGGCCTGCCCCGCTCCACGGTCCGCGACATCCACCGCACCAGCGGCGGCAACCCGCTGTTCGCGCTGGAACTCGGCCGCGCCCTCGCCGGCAGCCCCACCCCGCCCCGGCCCGGCGAGCCCCTGCCCGTGCCGACCTCGCTGCGTGCCCTGGTGCTCAGCCGCCTGGACATGCTGTCGGTCGAGGCCCGCCGCACCCTGCTGGTGGCCAGCGCCGGCGCCCGCCCCACCCCGGCGCTGCTGCACGCGGCCGGCCGGGAGAACGCCGAGGCCGAGTGCGCCCAGGCCGCCGAACTCGGCCTGCTGGCCACCGAGCCCGACGCCCCGGCCGTACGCTTCGCGCACCCGCTGATCTCCGCCGCGCTGTACGCGGAGGCGCCCGCCCAGGAGCGGCGGGCCGCGCACGCTGCGCTGTCCACCGCCGCGTCAGACCCGATCGAACGGGCCCGGCACCTGGCCCTCGCCACCACCGGCACCGACCCGGAGGTCGCCGCCCGGCTGGCCGAGGCCGCGGCACTCGCCCGGGACCGCGGGGCGCCCTCGGTCGCCGCTCAGCTCGGCCTGCTCGCCGCCCGGCACACCCCCGCCGACGGCACCCCGGGCCAGGAGGAGCGCCGGCTCACCGCCGCCGAGGACGCCATCACCGCCGGCGAGGTCGACCTGGCCCGGGACATCGCCCGGGAGGTGCTGACCCGGGCGAACGTGCCCGCCGACCGGGTGCGGGCATGGATCATCGTCATCGACACCGCCGGCCACACCATGGCCGAGGTCGACGCCGTCTTTCCGCAGGCCCTCGCCGACGCCGGCGACGATCCCCGGCTGCTGGCCCTGGTCCACTATCAGCTGGCCTGGCGGGCACTCATCGTGGAGGGCGACTTCACTGAGGCGCGGGAAGCGGCCGCGCACGCCGCCGAGCTGGCCGCACGCGGCGGCGACCGGCGCACCGAGCTGCTCTCCCTCGCCTTCCAGGCGCAGACCGAGACCCTGATGGGCCATCCGGAGGCGCCCCGCACCATCAAGCGGGCCCTGAGGGAACCCCAGGACCCCCGGGTGACCTGGCATCACAACGGCGCGGGCAGCGCCCGGTTCCGCTGGCTGGTGATGAGCGACCAGCTGGCCGAGGCGCGGGCCACGGTCACCGCGCTGCTGCGCGAGGTCCGCCGGCGCGGCTCGGTGGAGAGCGAGGTGCATTTCCTGCGCGGCCTCGCCGAGACCGAACTGCGCGCCGGACACTGCGGGCGCGCGCTCGACCTGGCCCGGGACAGCCTGTGCCTCGCCCGGGACTCCGGGATCGGCGAGACCGCCTCGGCGATGCTCACCTCGCTCGCGGAGGCCTCCGGCGGAGATGTCGACCGGGCGTTGGCCCTTGCCCGGGAGGCGGTGGAACACGCCGAGGAGGACGGCGACCAGATGTACCTCTCGCGGGCCCTGGGCGCCCTCGGGTACGCCCAGCTGGTGGCCGGGGACCCGGCGGGCACCGTCCGCTCGCTGCGCCGGGTGCGCCGGCTGGAGCTGGGCCTCGGCATCACCGACCCGGCCCGGGGCCGCTGGCAGGGCGACCTCGCCGAGGCGCTCGTCCGGATCGGTGAACCCGCCGAGGCGCAGGACGTCATCGACACCAGCCGGGAGCACGCGCTGCGGCTCGGCCGGGAGAGCGTGCTCGCCGTGCTCGACCGGTCCGAGGCCCTGGTGCGCGCGGCCCAGGGCGACCTGGAGGCCGCCGTCGTCCAGCTGACGTCCGCTCAGGGCCGGCTGGCCAAGCTCGGCTACGGACTGGAGGAGGCGCGGGCCGCGTTCGCGCTGGCCAGGCTGCGGGGCAGGCGCCCCGGCTCACCGGCGTACGACGAGGCCACCCGGATGTTCCGCCGCTGCCGGGCGCTGCCCTGGCTGCGCCAAGTGGACGAAGCCCTCACCACCCCCGAACCGGAAACCGCGCCGGCCGCGCCGGACCCCGTGGACGCCCTGCACGTGCTGGCCGCGATGGAGCGTCAGGTCGCCGCGCTCGTCATGGAGGGCGCCACCAACCGGGAGATCGCGGCCCGGCTGTTCATCAGCGTCAAGACGGTGGAGGCGACCCTGACCCGGGTCTACCGCAAGCTGGGGATCCGATCGCGCGTCGACATCGTCCGATTGGCGGCAGGTCGACGGGCGCGCTGAGCAGCGCTCTTGTTAACTGATCCGGACCGAGGGTTTTCCCTCACCCAACCCCCTAGGGGGTTCCCTCATTGGGAGCCGAGGGTCCGGGTCCTAGCGTAAAGGGCGTGCCGCTCGCCCGGGCACATGGGGGTCGGTCCCTTCCCGAGCTCTCGACTGCGCTCGATCAGGGGACCCCATCCTCATGCAGTACCCCCACACCCGCGCGACCCCCCACCGGTGCAACCCCCACTGAGGAGACTCATGTTCGGGCCCAGACGCAGAAAGACCGCCGCGACCCTGTTGGCCACCGTCGCCGCAGCGGCGACCGCGCTGCTCGCCTCCCCCACCGCGAGTGCCGCCCCCCAGCCCATCGTCGGCGGTACGACCACCACGACGACCGCGTACCCGTTCATGATGCAGATCACGGACGCTTCCCAGAACCAGTTCTGCGGCGGCACCCTGGTGGCGCCCAGGAAGGTCGTCACGGCCGCGCACTGCATGGTCGGCGAGACCACGGGCAGCATCCGAGTGGTCGGTGGCCGGACCTACCTGAACGGCACCAACGGGACGGTGAGCCGGGTCAGCAAGATCTGGATCAACCCGGACTACACGGACGCCACCAACGGCGACGACGTGGCCGTGCTGACCCTGTCGACGTCGATGCCGTACACCACGGCGAAGTACGTCTCCTCCTCCCAGACGAGCGTCTACGCGGCCGGCACCACGGCCCGGATCCTCGGCTGGGGCACCACCTCGGAGAACGGCAGCTCCTCCAACCAGCTGCGGACCGCGACCGTCCCGGTCGTGTCCGACTCCGGCTGCCGTTCCTCCTACGGCTCGGACTTCGTCCAGTCCGACATGGTATGCGCCGGCTACAGCGCCGGCGGCGTAGACACCTGCCAGGGCGACAGCGGCGGTCCCCTGCTCATCGGGGGCGTCCTGGCAGGGATCACTTCCTGGGGCGAGGGGTGCGCGGAGGCGGGTTACCCGGGTGTCTACACCCGGCTGACCACCTTCTCGAACCTGGTGACCGCACAGGTCAACTCGTGACCCGGAAGATTTCCCGAGCATCCCTCGGGTGATTGCCAGGGTGCGTTGCGGGCCACCACGAGCGGCCCGCAACGCACCCTCTCCATGTGCGGTGCGCCGTCACCGCCGTACGACGTCCCCGAACCGGATGTCGTACGACTCCTCCGGATGCATGACGCGCAGCATCCGCTCCCCCTCCTCGGTCACCTGCTCCCGCTGGACCTTCGTCAGCGTGCCGAACGGCTCGATGACCAGCGCGTCCGGGCCGAGCTTCCACAGACCGGCCAGGCAGCCGTCGACCAGCAGGGTCCGGTGGGCCTGGTTGCCCGTCCAGCTCCTGCCCCTGACCTGTTCCGGTATGACGCGGGTGCGGTCGGCGTGCGAGAGCAGGAGGTTGTCGAACTCGGGCAGGAAGCGGGGCGGTGCCGGAGTGGCCGGATCCGGGCGCGGGGCGTCGGGAAGGTCGAACAGTTCCACGCCGTTCGGGTCACGGAAGGTCAGCAGCCCAGGGCGCAGCCGGTCGAAGGCGGGCCGCAGGCGGGTGAGGCCGGCCCAGGTCTGCATGTCCTTCACGGAGGCGGGTCCGAAGGCGGCGAGATAGCGCAGGATCACGGACTCCGGGGCCGGAGCAGGCTCGGCGGGACGGCCCAGCCAGCGCTCGGCGGTGGTGAGGGCGACCTGACCGCTCTCCTCCCACAGGCCGCGCGGGGTGACCTGGACGAGCGGGAGCGTGCAGCGGGCGGCGACGGCGAGGGACCCGGGGTCGGCGTCCGGCCACTTCGCGCCGAGGGCCTCGCGCAGCTGGGCCATGGTCCGCGGTCCGGCCTCGACCAGGTCGCGGGCCACGGCGGCGAGGCGCTCGAGGTCGACACCGGCCAGGCCGGAGCGGAAGGTCACCAGCTCGCGCTCGCGGGCCGGCTGGACGAAGGGCTGCAGGGCGAGGCAGTCGTCGGCGGTGTGGGTGTGGATCGTGGAGCGCAGGGTGACGATCCGGGCGACCTCGCGGCCGGCCATGAGCGCGGACAGCTGCTCCGGCGCGAAGCCGTCCAGGCGGGCGGCGAGGGCGTAGTACGGGGGACGGACGTTCTGCGCCTGGAGGCCGACGAGGTGCCGCACGGCGTCCAGGGCGGACCGGGTGGACCGGCGCAGCAGGAGCTGCCGGGCGAGCGTGGCACGGTTCAGGGCGCGGGCGTCCAGCACCGGCGCCGCCGCCGTGCTCGTCGCACCACTCCCGCGGGCACTGCTCTGCTGTGCGCTGCTCTTCGTCATGGCCGCACGCTAGCGCCCCTCACGCAGCTCCCGGCCATGACCGCACGCAACTGCGGTCTTGACGATATTCGACAGCGAGGTGAGGATCTGCCGGGCGTACCGCGGAGAGCACTCGCCTTCGAGCGTGGCTGTGTAGCCGCGCAGGACGGTCGCCGACACGTCGCGCAGCGCCACCGCACCCAGGTGGAAGGATGTGGAGTCGTACACGCTCGTCAACTCGTTCGACCGTGCCAGTCTTGAGGTTGGTGCGGTGGCGCAGGATGCGCACGGCCTGGGTGGCGTGGGGGAAGTCCAGGCCGAGATCGATGACGGTGAGGGCCCTGGTCACTCGGGTTTCCCTGCGGCCGTGGCCGATCTCGCGGTCGTAGCGGCGTGCGGTGACGGCCTTCCTCGGCAACGTCCCTGGCCGACGGCGGAGTTCGGGATGGTTGGCCTTGACCACCAGCAGGTAGTGCGCCTTCTTCTCCTCCACCAGGAAGCGCGCGTGTGCGCGCTGGCGCGCGCGCCGGCAAGCACCGCCGGGGCGGCGACCAGCAGCACCGCCACGAACGGGTGACGCACCCCCCGACGCCGTCGCGGATCGGGCAGCACCCGCAACCGCTCCACCAGCGGCAATCCCGTCACGCTGCCCAGAGCGGGCGACTTGGGAAGGCAGACGGTGGCAGACCGGCGGCACATCGAAGCTCCGGCGGTTCAGGGCGACTTGGGAAGGTCACCCCGTTCAACCGGAGCTTCGTTGTATTCGTGACGGCCCGACCCGCACTTCTCGCACCACCGCGGCCTGCGGACTCACGTGATCACCGGGACTTCGAAACGCCCCTGGGACTCATGGGGTGAGGAGTTCGCACTGCTTGATGACCAGCACTGTTCCGTCCTCGCTGAAGACCCGACATTCTCCCTTGACCGTGACGGTGACGCCCAGGGGGACGCTTCGCACAAGCCGGAACGATTCCTTGATTCGGTGGTCAAACGGCAGCACGAAGATGGCGAGGTGGGGGCCTCCGGGGACATCTGACACATCCACCACCGGCGTACCATATTGGCTTTCGCCCGTTCGGATTGAGACTCCCTCGAGAGTGAGGAATTTCCCATAGTAGGCACGCTCGGCGGCGGCGCGGTCCGCGGTGAATTCGTTGTGGAGGTCTCGAATTTTCATTGGTTGCCGCCTTCTCTGGTGTGGCGTGATCCTGCTGGTCTTATTCGAGTTGCCGTCGACTGGTGCTCCGCGCTCGAGATCTTCTTACGGTTGGCCTTCGTGTCCTCCGAAACCCCTGCGGCACGCGCCTTGATCCCCTCCATCACACCGGGATCCTACGACCCAACCACCGTACAGAACACCGAAGTTATCCATCGTCAGCTCCCTGCCGATGTCTTGCGCCGGAATCAGGGCCCACAGGGTCACTGCCCGATGGTGTCGAGTTCGGCGATCGCCTCGTCGGGCAGTTGCAGGTCAGCCGCGGCGATGTTCTCCCGCAGGTGAGCGACGGAGGAGGTTCCGGGGATCAGCACCGTCGACGGCGAGCGCTGCAGCAGCCAGGCGAGCGCCACCTGTTGCTCGGAGGCGCCGAGGCGGCGGGCGACGTCGCGCAGGATCCGTGACCGCAATGGGTGGAATCCGCCGCCAAGGGGGAAAAACGCGGCGTAGGCGATGTTCTCCTCGGCGCAGCGAGCGACGAGGTCGTCGTCGGCGCGGTCGGCCAGGTTGTACCGGTTCTGCACGGTGACCACGGGGGCGATGGCCTGGGCCTGGGTGAGCTGGGCGTCGGTGATCCCGCTGAGGCCGAGGTGACGGATCAGGCCCTGCTCACGCAGGCCGGCCAAGGTGCCGAACGGCTCGGCGACGGAGGACCCGTCACCGTCGAATGCGGCCGTGCGCAGGTTGACCACGTCCAGGGTCTCCAGGCCGAGGTGCCGGAGATTCTCGTGGACCTGGGCCTTGAGGTCGGCGGGGTCCAGGGAGGTGATCCAGCCGCCGGTGGCGCTGCGGCGGACGCCGACCTTGGTGACGATGTGCAGACCGGCCGGGTAGGGGTGCAGGGCCTCCTTGATCAGTTCGTTGACGACAGTCGGCCCGTAGAAGTCGCTGGTGTCGATGTGGGTGATGCCGAGCTCGACCGCTACGCGCAGCACGGCGATCGCCCGAGTGCGGTCCTTGGGCGGTCCGAAGACACCGGGACCGGTCAGCTGCATCGCGCCGTATCCCATCCGAGTGATGCTCAGGTCGTCGGCGAGGGTTAACGTCTGCAGGGCGGGGATACTCATCCGAAGGCCTCTCGGGTCTGTTCGCGGCATCGTTGCGGACCGCTCGGCGCGTCCACCGGGTAAGTTTCCATATGTGCGGCGGAGGCAGGGACGCGGGCGGGGGGGGGGGGGGGGGGGGGGGAGGGGGGCGGGGGGTGGGGGGAAAAGGGGGGGGGGGGGTGTTTTTTGCGGGTTTCTGTTTTTTTATCCCACATCAGCGTGTTTTTCTCCGT